>KL571229.1:40340-48903 GCA_000715855.1 Actinoplanes liguriensis | reverse complement strand
ATGTGTATAAGAGACAGGGCCCCGGTCGAGGACCGGGGCCACATCGGCAGGAAAAGGGCTCAGCCCCGAGCGTCGAGAGCCTGCTTGTAGAGCCGCCCCGCCCGGTAGGAGGAGCGAACCAGCGGCCCGCTCATCACGCCCGCGAAACCGATTGCCTCGGCCTCCTCGCGGAGCGAGACGAACTCTTCCGGCTTGACCCACCGCTCGACCGGGTGGTGCCGCGGGGTCGGACGAAGATACTGCGTGATGGTGATCAGCTCGCAGCCGGCGGCGTGCAGGTCGCGCAGGGCGGCGGAGATCTCGGACCGCTCCTCGCCCATGCCGAGGATCAGGTTGCTCTTGGTGACCAGGCCGGCCGCGCGGGCCTGGGTGATCACGTCGAGGGAGCGCTCGTAACGGAAACCGGGACGGATCCGCTTGAAGATCCGCGGGACGGTCTCGACGTTGTGCGCGAGCACCTCGGGGGTCGCGCCGAAGACCTCGGCGAGCTGGGCCGGGTCGGCGTTGAAGTCCGGGATGAGCAGCTCGACGCCGCAGCCGGGCTGGAGTTTGTGGATCTGGCGGACGGTCTCCGCGTAGAGCCAGGCGCCGCCGTCGGGCAGGTCGTCGCGGGCCACGCCGGTGACGGTCGCGTAGCGCAGGCCCATGGTGGCGACGGACTCACCGACACGCCGCGGCTCGTCGGCGTCGAACTCGGCCGGCTTGCCGGTGTCGATCTGGCAGAAGTCGCAGCGCCGGGTGCACTGATCCCCACCGATGAGGAAGGTGGCCTCGCGGTCTTCCCAGCACTCGTAGATGTTGGGGCAACCGGCTTCCTGACAGACCGTGTGCAGGCCCTCCTTCTGGACCAGCCCGCGCATCTGGGTGTACTCAGGACCCATCTTCGCCTTGACCTTGATCCACGGCGGCTTGCGCTCGATGGGAGTCTCGGCGTTGCGCGCCTCGATGCGCAGCATGCGGCGGCCCTCGGGAGCAATAGTCACACCCCGAAGATACGCCCGTGACAGCCCGCCGCGGCGGAGGGGCGACGAGGCTCACGTGGCCTTACCTGTGACCGCCATCACCAATAACGGCCGGAAATGAAATGCAGCGCGGAAAACCCGTTGAACAGATGCCGAGTTCCCGATTAACGTCCCGGGCCACGGCAGTGATGGGACCGAGTACCGCTCCGATCCGCCGGCCGAGAGAGCCACCAGCCGTCGATCCACCAGCCCGGGGAAGCCCGGGCGGGGACGATCGACGGCAGCTGTGAAGGTGGCCCGGGCGCCGGAGCGCGAAGACACCCCTGAGCCGAGCAGTGCAAGAGGCGCTCCGGCGACTACGGAGCGCGAAGGTGCGGTGGTACCGCGAGGATCCCGCTCGCCCGCACCTCCCTGGGGCCGCGTTGCAGCAACCCGAGGAGGTACCGAGCCGTGCAACGCATCCTCTCCACCGAACTGGCCGCCCACCCGTACGAGAAAGTGCGGGTCGAAGGCTGGGTCCATCGGATCCGCCGACTCAAATCGGTGAGCTTCCTGATCGTCCGCGACGCCGCCGGGCTGGCCCAGGTGGTGCTGACCGACCCTGCCGCGCTGACCGCGACCGAGGAGAGCGTCGTCTCCGTCGAGGCCACGGTCACCCCGAACGCGCAGGCGCCGAACGGCGTGGAGCTGACCGCGCCGGTGATCCACGTGCACTCCGCAGTGGACGTGCCGCTGCCGTTCGAGATGCACCGGCCCGAGCTGACCGCGAGTCTTCCCACCCAGCTGGACCACGCCGCTCTCGCGCTCCGGCATCCGGCTCGCCGGGCCGCGCTGCGGATCTCCGCGGCCGCCGTCGCCGGGTTCCGCGCGACGCTGGAGGCGCACCGGTTCGTCGAGATCCACACGCCGAAGATCGTCGAGTCGGCGACCGAGTCCGGCGCGAACGTCTTCGAGCTCGACTACTTCGGCCGGCCCGCCTATCTGGCGCAGTCGCCGCAGTTCTACAAGCAGCTCATGGTCGGCGTTCTGGAGCGGGTCTTCGAGGTCGGGCCGGTGTTCCGCGCGGAGAACAGCGACACCGCGCGGCACCTGACGCAGTACACGTCGCTCGACGCGGAGATGGGCTTCATCGACGGCCACCGCGACGTGATGGCGATGCTGACCACGACCGTCGCCGGGATGTTCGCCGAGGTCACCGAGCGGACCGGGTACGCGACGCCGGAGGTGCCGTCGGAGATCCCGGCGGTCCACTTCGTGGAGGCGCTGCGGATCGCGGGCGCCCCGGCCGACGAGCCCGACCTGGCGCCGGCGCACGAACGCGCACTGGGTGAGTGGGCCCGGCGTGAGCACGGTTCGGAGTTCGTCTACGTGACCGGCTATCCGATGCGAAAACGGCCGTTCTATACGCATCCGGACCCGGACGAACCCTCGTACGCGAGCGGATTTGACCTGCTCTTCCGGGGTTTGGAGATCGTCACGGCCGGCCGGCGTCTCCACCGGCACGCGGACTATGTCGCCGCGCTGAGCGCGGCCGGCGAACCACTTGCGGCTTATCAGGGCTATTTAGACGCTTTCCGGTACGGCATGCCACCGCACGGCGGCTGGGCCATCGGCCTGGAGCGCCTGGTGGCCCGGCTGATCGGTGCCGCGAACGTCCGCGAGGTCACGGCGTTCCCGCGCGACCCGCACCGGGTGGCGCCGTAGCCGTAGGTTGACCGGGTGCTGATCGACCTGGACGTGGTTCCCGCCCCGGCGCCCCCGCGGCAGCGACGGGAGCGCCGGTGGTGGGGGTTCGCGGCCGTGGCCGTCGTCGTGCTGCTCGTGCTCGGCGGCGCCGCCGCACCCTCGCGTCCGGTCGTGTTCCCGCGCGTCACCGGCACCGGGGATCGGCAGGTCACGAGCACCCTGCTCACCACGGACACGCTCTATTCCGTGCACGACGACACCGGCGAGGACAGCACGGCGATCGTCGCCCGGCCGCTGCTGGCGGGCGGACCCGCCTGGGAGGCCCGGATCCCGATGATGTCCGCGGACAGCGTGCGCCTGACCAGGATGGGTTCGGTGCTGGTCGTCCAGGACGACACCACCGTCAAGATCCTCGACGGGGTCACCGGCAAGGACCGCTGGGATGCGGTCGGCGAGACGCCGCTGGCCGTGGGGAACGGGACTCTGCTGCTCCGGAGCGAGGGCGCCGAGGTGCACCTGGTTGACGCCGAGACCGGCCGGGCCCGGTGGCGGCAGCAGGTCGACTCGGTCGACGGCTCGCTGGATCCGGCCGGACGCTACGTGTTCCTGGTGGACTACGCGTTCTCGATGCAGGTGCGCTCGGCGGTGGACGGGCGGCTGCTCGCCAGTCGCGACATCGGTCAACCGGACGCGGCCGCTCCGGTGATCATCGACGACCGGGCGTACCTGCTCGGCGCGTCGACGGTCACCGCGGTGAACCTTCCCGGCCTGACCCCCGCGTGGACCGGAAAACCCCTGGTGCTGATCCCGCGCCAGGTCATGACCTGTGGTGAGCTGCTCTGCGTGCGCGGCGACTCGGGAGTCAGCGCGCTGGACCCGGCGACCGGGGAGCTGCGCTGGACCGCGCCCGACGGGCTGGGCTGGAGCGGCGGCGTGTTCCTGCGGACGGACGGCCGCAACGCCCTCGTCGACCCGGCGACCGGCCGGGTCGTCCGCGATCTCGGGCGCGGCCGGGCGGCCGGTGATCTGATGCTGCGCGCCGACGGCGACCGGACCCAGGTCACCGACCTGCGCACCGGTCGCCTCTACGGCCCGTTGCCCAGCGGGGTGGCGCCGTTCGGCTGCGTCGCGGCCGGCGAGTTCCTGGCCTGCGGCGAACACGGCGGCACCACCGTCTGGCGGATCGTCAGAACAACGTCGTGAGGTGCCGCTCGACGACCGGCATCACCTCGGCGACCGTCACCGGCCGGCCCAGCTCGGCGCTGAGCGAGGTCACCCCGGCGTCCCGGATCCCGCACGGGACGAACCGCTCGAAGTTCGTCAGGTCGCAGTCGGCGTTCAGCGCGAAACCGTGCAGGGTCACGCCGCGCGCCACCCGGATGCCGATCTGGGCGATCTTGCGGTCGAGGCCGCCGTCGGTGGCCCGGACCCAGGCGCCGCTGCGGCCCTCGACGCGCTCGGCGGTCACGCCGAACTCGGCGCAGACGTCGATCAGCATCTGCTCGGTCCGCCGGACGTAGGCGACCACGTCGACCGGCTCCGGCAGCTTGAGGATCGGGTAGCCGACGATCTGCCCCGGCCCGTGCCAGGTGATCCGGCCGCCCCGATCGACCTGGACGACGGGCGTGCCGTCCCACGGGAGGTCGGCCGGCTCGGTGCGCTTGCCGGCGGTGAAGACGCTGGGATGTTCCAGCAGGAGGATCGTGTCCGGACGGGTGCCGTCGGCCACTGCCTCGTGCAGTCGCTTCTGCTCGTCCCACGCGTCGCGGTAATCGACCAGCCCAGGGCGCAGAACGGTGAGTACGGATGCTGTCACGTCGGCCAGCCTAACTCCGTACTCACCGGTACCTAGCGATCGACGGGGTCGACTCCGCGATGGATGCGCCACACCAGCACGCCGCCGACCTCCTCCGGCTCGCCGAGCAGATCGCGGGCGGTGGCCTCGACCGCCGACCGGTTCAGCGTCTGGTGATCCGAGCCGGTGATCTCCGGCGCGAGGAAGACCGCGTCCAGCCCCCAGTACTGGAAGTCGGCCCGGGCCTGGGCGCGGTCGGCGTTGGTGAGCCGGGTGACGTAGCCGTACCAGGCGGCGCGCAGGAACAGCCAGTCGGTGGCGAGCGGCGGCGCGCCGATCCGGCCGACCTGCTCCTTCCCCTCCTCGCCGGTGGTCTGCGGGCCGAGGAAGTAGCCGTCCGGGATCTTGAACTGTTGTCCGCCCCGGGCCATCGTGTACGACTGCCAGCGCTGCCCGTCCGCGGTCACGTTCATCGCGAGCGGCAGGGCGGAGAGCGTCCCGCCCTCGGGCACGTACTTCTTCCAGAGGCCGTCCGCGATGAACGCCGGCTCGGGGGCGCGGTGCTGGATGCGGACCGGCAGCGGCACGATCGGCAGCAGACCGATCACGACCGCCATGGACAGCGCGGTGTTCCGCAGCTCACCGGCCGGGCGCCGGCTCATCAACTGGTCGATCATCAGCGCGAGCACGATGCCGAACACCCCGACCACGCCGAGGGCGAAGCGGATCGGCAGCGCCGAGTCGAAGAGGGGGAGGTGCATCAGGACCGCGTACGGCAGTGGCACGCCGCTGTACTCGTGCCGGTTCACGTTCAGCCGCGGGCCGAGCGACAGCAGGAAGAAGAACAGCCCGACGAAGCCGACCGCCCGCAGGGTGGCCCGGCGTCCCGGGTCCGACCGGCGCCAGAGCAGCACGAACGAGACGATGACCAGCAGCACCAGGGGCAGGCCGAAGAACGACGTCTCCTCGGTCCGGTTCGGGGCCAGGTCGGCGTGCCAGCCGAGGAACCCGCCCACCGAGCGGCTCGGGAACGACAGGTACGCCGCGGCGTCCTCGACGAAGTAACGCTGGTTGAAGCCGGTCCCGGAGAACGTCTGCGGGCCGGCGAAGTGCATGTACAGCGGGTACGCCAGCAGCGCCCCGGCGATCACGGCGGTCACGCCGAGCGCCCGTGCCACGGTCGGGAACGCCGCCCACGCCTCCTTGCGTACCGGCCGGGCGATCGACCAGACGACCACGAAGACAGCACTGCCCAGGGCGGTGAAGAACAACCCCTCGGCGGCGATCGAGAAGCCGACCGCGAGCAGCAGCCCGAGCACCAGGCCGTTGCGCAGCCAGCGGCCCTGCTCACGGAGTTTCAGCACCTGCCAGACGACGACCGGGGCGACCCAGCCGGCGGTCCAGTTCAGGTGCCCGTTCGCGTGCGAGATGAAGCCGGGGGCGAACCCGCAGAACAGCCCGGCGACCCCGGCCGCGAGCGCGTTGCGGACCAGCCAGCGGCGCAGGAACAGATACCACGCGAAGGCGGAGCCGGCCAGGTTCAGCGTCAGCACCGTCACGAAGCTGATCTGCGGGCCGGCGAAGTGCGTCACCGGTGTCATCAGCACCGTGTAGACGGTGATCGAGGTGTTCGCCGCCAGGTTCACGCCGAGCGGCGCGTTCAGCAGGCTGGTGAAGAACGGGTCCGAGCCCTGGGTGACGGTGTAGTACCCGTACCCCATCAGCCACTCGAAGAACGCCTGGTCCCCGACATTGTCGGAGAGCACGTGCGTGAACGGGTCCCGCCAGAGGCCACTCGTCACGTACACCGCGAAGGAGATCGCCACGATGGCGAAACACAGGTGCACGGGCCACTCGCGCGGCTTGTCGCCGGGCGCGACGGCAGGCTCGGAGGGAGGATCGGCGGACGCGGCGGGGGCGGGGGCGGAGACGGACATCACGCGCAGGTTAGCAGCGCCTCCTGTAGATCAGCGCGTCTTCGCCGGTTGCGATCGCAGAGCGGCCTCGAGCGCGGACTCGATGTCCGGGTACGTCCAGGAGAACCCGGCATTGCGCAGAACGCCGGGTATCACCCGCTGACTCCGCTGTGCCTCGCCGGCCAGCTCGCCCAGCGCCACGTCGAGCACCGGGCCGGGCACGGTGAGCAACGCCGGGCGGCGCACCTGCCGGGCCAGCGCCCGGGTGAAGTCCAGATTCGTGCACTGCGCCGCGGAGACCAGGTTGACCGGCCCGGCCACGTCCTCGCGCTCCAGCAGGAACTCGGCGGCGCCCAGCCAGTCGGCCAGCGCGATCCAGGCCATCCACTGCCGCCCGCCGCCGATCCGCGCCCCGCCGCCCAGCTTGAAGACCGGCAGCAGCGGCTTGAGCAGCGAGCCCTGCCGGTCCAGCACCGGCGCGGTGCGCAGCAGCACGACTCGGACGCCGGCGTCCTCGGCGGGGTGGGCGGCGGCCTCCCAGACCCGGCAGAGGTCGGCCAGGAACGTCGTGCCGGCCGGGGCCTCCTCGGTGGCCGGGCGGTCGCCGGTGTCGCCGTACCACCCGACCGCGGACGACTGCAGCAGCGTGCGTGGACGATCGCCGGCCGGCAGCTTCGCGAGGGCCCGGGCGATCGTGTCGGTGGTGTCCAACCGGCTGGCCCGCAGCGTGTTCTTGTAGCCCGCGGTCCAGCGCCGGCCGCCGACGTTCGCCCCGGCCAGGTTGATCACCGCGTCCGCCCCGGCCAGCGCGGCCGGATCGAGCCGCCCCTGCGACGGGGTCCAGGTGATCTCACCCGCGCGGGCGGCCGGTCCGCGGACCAGCCGGACGACGTCGTGGCCGCTGTGCTGCAACCGTTCGGCGAGCCGGGCTCCCAGGAAGCCGGACGCGCCGGCCATGACGATCCGCATGGTCCCGATTCTTTCCCGGAGATCAATCAAACCCAAACAAAAGACCGGTTGCGCGTACGGCGTACGCGCAACCGGTCTTTCAAAAAATGTGGATCAGAGACCCAGGTCCGCCTCGAAGTGGCCGCCCTCGAGACGCTCCTTGAGCGTGACCAGGAAGCGGGCGGCGTCCGCGCCGTCCACGATCCGGTGGTCGTAGCTCAGCGCCAGGTAGACCATCGACCGCGGCGCGATGATCTCGCCCAGCTCGGGGTCGTTCACGATCACCGGACGCTTGACGACCGCGCCGAGACCGAGGATGCCGACCTGCGGCTGGTTGATGATCGGCGTGTCGAAGAGCGCGCCCCGGCTGCCCGTGTTGGTCAGCGTGAACGTGCCGCCACCGATCTCGTCCGGCCCGATCTTGTTGTTGCGGGTGCGGTCCGCCAGGTCCGCGATCCGCTTGGAGAGGCCGGCCAGGTTGAGGTCACCGGCGTCCTTGATGACCGGGACGACCAGGCCCTTCGGCGCGTCCACCGCGATGCCCAGGTGCTCGGCGCCGTGGTAGGTGACCGTGCCGGCCTCGAGGTCGATCGACGAGTTGACCACCGGGTGCTGCTGCAGCGCCTCGACCGTGGCCAGCGCGAAGAACGGCAGGAAGGTGAGCTTCACGCCGTGCTTGGCCTGGAAGTCGGCCTTCGCCTTGTTGCGCAGGTTGGCGATCTTGGTGACGTCCACCTCGACGACCGTGGTGAGCTGCGCCGAGACCTGCAGCGACTCGACCATGCGACGCGCGATGGTGGCCCGGATGCGGGTCAGCTTCTGGGTCTGGCCACGCAGCGGGCTCGGCTCCGGCTTGGCGGCCTTGGCGGGCGCCGCGGCAGCCGGGGCAGCGGTGGTGGCGGCCGGAGCCGGCGCGGCCTTGGCGGCAGCGGCCTTCTCGGCGGCGTCGAGCACGTCCTGCTTGCGGATCCGGCCTCCGACGCCGGTCCCCGTCAGCGAGGACAGGTCCACGCCCTTCTCCGCCGCCAGCTTGCGCACCAGCGGGGTCACGTAACCGGCGTCGCCGGCGCCGTTCGCCTTGACCGTCTCGGCGGCCGGCGCGGCCGGCTGCGCGGGAGCGGGTGCCGGGGCGGCCGGGGCGGGAGCCGGAGCGGGCTTCGACTCGATGATCGGAGCCTCCGCCTTCGGCTCGGGCTTCGGCTCAGGCTTGGGCTCGGCCTTCGGCTGCTGCGGGGCGGGCGCCGGGGCCGGAGCCG
>KL571229.1:36974-40170 GCA_000715855.1 Actinoplanes liguriensis | reverse complement strand
GTGCCGCCGAGCCGGAGCCGACGATCGCCAGGACGCCGCCGACCTCAGCGGTCTCGTCCTCGCCGACCCGGATCTCCAGCAGCGTGCCGGCGACCGGCGACGGGATCTCGGTGTCGACCTTGTCGGTGGAGACCTCGACCAGCGGCTCGTCCACCTCGACGGTGTCGCCGACGGCCTTGAGCCAGCGGGTGACGGTGCCCTCGGTGACGCTCTCGCCGAGCGCCGGCAGCTTCACCTCGGTGCCCTCGGCGGAACCGGCGGAGGCCTGGGGCGCGGGCGCCTCGTCCTGCGGCGCGGGCGCCTCCTCCTCGACCGGCTTCTCGGTCGACGGGGTGCTCTCCGCCTGGGCGAGCTCCGGCTCGGCGGCGGCCGGGGCCTCGTCGCCCTCGTCGCCGATGACGGCCAGCTCGGAGCCGACCTCAGCGGTCTCGTCCTCACCGACCACGATGCGGGTGAGAACACCTGCGGCGGGCGACGGGATCTCGGTGTCCACCTTGTCGGTGGAGACCTCGAGCAGCGGCTCGTCGACCTCGACCCGCTCGCCCTCCTGCTTGAGCCAGCGCGTGACGGTGCCCTCGGTGACACTCTCGCCCAGCCGCGGCATGGTTACCGATGTCGGCATTTTTCCCCAAACTCCTTAACGCAAATGAGGCTTGTTCGCGGGGCCTCTGTGAACGCGATCGAAATCGAATCAGCTGTGCGCGTGCAGGGGCTTGCCCGCGAGCGCGAGGAAAGCCTCGCCCAGCGCCTCGTTCTGCGTCGGGTGAGCGTGTACGAGCTGGGCGACCTCCTCCGGGAACGCCTCCCAGTTGTAGATCAGCTGAGCCTCGCCGACGAGCTCGCCCATGCGAGCGCCGACCATGTGGACGCCGACCACGGGGCCGTCCTCCACTCGGACCAGCTTGACGAAACCGGCGGTCTTGAGGATCTGGCTCTTGCCGTTGCCGCCCAGGTTGTAGTTGTACGACGTGATCTTGTCCGCGCCGTACTTCTCCTTGGCCTTGGCCTCGGTCAGACCCACCGACGCGACCTCGGGGTCGGAGTAGGTGACCCGCGGGATGCCGGCCTCGTCGATGACCGCCGGGTTCTTGCCCGCGATCTCCTCGGCCACGAAGATGCCCTGCTGGAAGCCGCGGTGCGCGAGCTGCAGGCCGGGCACGATGTCGCCGACGGCGTAGATGTTGCCGACCCCGGTGTGCAGGCGCTCGTTGGTGATCACGAAGCCGCGGTCCAGGGTGATGCCCTGCTCCTCGTACCCCAGGTTGGCGGTTGTCGGGCCACGGCCGACCGCGACCAGGAGGACCTCGGCCTCGATGGTCTCGCCGCCGGCGATGGTGACCTTGACGCCGTCCGAGGTCTTCTCGACCTTCTCGAACGGCTTGCCGACCTTGAAGTTGATCTTCCGCTTGCGGAAGGCGCGCTCGACGGTCTTCGAGATCTCCTCGTCCTCCGCGGCGACCAGGCGGGGCAGGGCCTCGATGATGGTCACGTCCGCGCCGAACGACTTCCACACGCTGGCGAACTCGACGCCGATCACGCCGCCGCCCAGCACGATCGCCGAGGAGGGGACGCGGTCCAGCTTGAGCGCGTGCTCGCTGGCGATCACCCGGGAGCCGTCGACCTCCAGGCCCGGCAGCGTCCGCGAGTAGGAGCCGGTGGCCAGGATGACGTTGCGGCCGGTGTAACGCCGGCCGTCCACCTCGACGGTGTCCTTGCTGACCAGCTTGCCGGCGCCGGCGACGATCGTGATGTTCTTGTTGTGGCCCAGCAGACCCTGCAGGCCCTTGTAGAGGCGGCCGACGACGCCGTCCTTGTAGGCGTTCACCCCGGCCATGTCGATCCCGACCAGGTCGGCCTTGACGCCGAACTGCTCACTCTCCCGCGTCTGGTCGGCGATCTCCGCCGCGTGCAGCAGCGCCTTGGTCGGGATGCAACCCCGGTGCAGGCAGGTGCCGCCGACCTCGGCCTTGTCGATCAGTGCCACGGAGAGATCAAGCTCGGCGGCGCGCAACGCGGCCGCGTACCCGCCGCTGCCTGCGCCGAGAATGACGATGTCGAAGGTTCCGCCGTTCGGCTGGCTCACGTTGACTCCAGTAGTCGAGTCGTCGCCATGTGGGTCACACAATGGAAACGGTCACAGTCCCGTCTCGGACATCTTGTCACTTGAAGACCCGCTCAATGCAGCCAGGTGCCCCAAGACACGTCGGCTCGTCGTACCCTTGCGGCATTCAGCGCAAGGAGGAGCAGTGGCTTGGTTTCGGCGTCGCCCGCGTACCGGTGGGCCCGGCGGACGACCGGTGGATCGAGCTGATCTGGAGCACCTGTCGGAATTCGTGCGCTCCCGCAAGGGCGTCGAGGCGTTCGTCGAGCCCCGCACCACGGTGACCGAGACCACCGTGTTGCTTGTGGCACACGATGGCGAATGGACCCGGCGACGAATTGAGTCACCTGAGGTTGCGCGCCGTTTCGCACAACAACTCTCGCTGCCCATCTATGACGTCCGGTTACTCGGTTATCCGCAGCGGATGCGTGATTACAACGCCCGGCAGAAACGCCGTCCGGCCTGATCAGGGCCGGACGACGTACGCCGAATTAAAGATTCTCTCCCTGGCCCGACAGGGTCTCGACTAGCTGCAGCAGGGTGCGGATCGGCACGCCGGTCCCACCCTTGGTCCAGTAACCGGTGGCCTCGCCCGAGTGATAACCCGGCCCGGCGATGTCGATGTGCGCCCACTCCACGCCCGGCTCGACGAACTCGCGCAGGAACACGCCGCCCTGCAGCATGTGCCCGGCCCGGTCCAGGTTCGCGTTCGTCTGGCAGATGTCGGCGATCTCCGACTCCATGCCCTTGCGCACGTCGTCCGGCAGCGGCATCGGCCAGGCCGGCTCGCCGACCGCGTCACCGGCGGCCTGGACCAGCCCGGTCGCCTCCGCCGAGCCCATCAGGCCGGAGATCCGCTTGCCCAGCGAGATCACCTGGCCGCCGGTCAGCGTGGACGCCTCGAACACGTAGTCCGTGCCGTCCGCACAGGCCCGGGCGATCGCGTCGCCGAGCACCATCCGGCCCTCGGCGTCGGTGTTGAAGACCTCGACCCGCTTGCCGTTGAACATGGTGATCACGTCACCCGGCCGGTACGCCGACCCGGACGGCATGTTCTCCGCGATCGCCAGGTAGCCGGAGACGGCCACCCCCGGC
>KL571229.1:36472-36712 GCA_000715855.1 Actinoplanes liguriensis | reverse complement strand
CGCGGCCGCGCCGGCCATGTCCGACTTCATCTCCCACATGCCGGCGGCCGGCTTGATGCTCACGCCACCGGTGTCGAACGTGATGCCCTTGCCGACCAGCGCGACCCGCTTCGGCTCGGCCACCCCCTCCGGCGTGTAGGTCAGCTTGACCAGCCGCGGCGGCGCCTCGGAGCCCTGGCCGACCGCCACGATCCCGCCGTAGCCACCCGCCTTGAGCTGCTCGAAGTCTGTCTCTTATAC
>KL571229.1:33924-36293 GCA_000715855.1 Actinoplanes liguriensis | reverse complement strand
ATGTGTATAAGAGACAGGGTTCGGCGCCATGTTGACCCAGTCCCGGGCCAGGCGGACCGAACGGCCGACCACCTCGGCGCGGGTCAGCTCGGCCGCGGCCGCCTCGTCGGCGGCGTCCGGCACGTGCACCTGCAGCGCGGTCACCGGCTCACGGCGGTTCTTCTGCGGCTTGGTCTTGTAACCGGCGAACCGGTACCCGCCGAGCAGTGCGCCCTCCAGCACCGCCCGCAGCACCCGGGGTGCGTCCTCGTCGTCGGGCAGCGGCAGAGCCAGCGCCACCGTGGCGCTGCCGGCCAGGGCGCGGACCGCGGCGCCGGTGCCCCGGCGCAGCGTCTCCGGCTCGGGCGCCGACCCGGACGGCTCGTCGCCCAGGCCCACCGCGACCACCAGCGGCGCGGCGATCGTGCCGAGGGTGGCCAGCTTGGTCACCTCGCCCGGGGCGCCGGTCGCGCCGAGCAGGGCGAGCGTCGCGGTCAGCTTCCCGTCGAACGCGGCGGTGATGCTCTCCGCGCCGGACGCCGGAAGCAGGGCGCCGTCCTGGTCGGGCTGGCTGTGCAGGCCGATGACGATGGCATCGACCGCCAATTCGGCCGGGTCGGTATCGACCAGGCTCAGGCTGGGCTGGGTCACTCGGACTCTCCGCGACGTTCTGGGCCGGTTCCGCCGGGGGCGGTGCTCCCGGCTGGTGGGAAACACTTGGTATTCACCGCGACTCTAACCACCGCCAAGGTCACCGGTAAGTTGAGTCTCATGTCTGCCGAGTACTCCCGGTCCCCGCTGCACGAACGCCACGTCGCGCTGGGGGCGAAACTCGCCCCGTTCGGGGGCTGGGAGATGCCGTTGGAGTATGCGGGCGGAGGCGTCCTCAAGGAGCACGCCGCGGTCCGCGAGGCGGCCGGCGTCTTCGACGTGTCGCACCTGGGCAAGGCCCGAGTCCGCGGGGCCGGGGCGGCCGCGTTCGTGAACTCCTGCCTCACCAACGACCTGGGGCGGATCGAGCCCGGCAAGGCGCAGTACACGCTCTGCTGCGACGAGTCCGGTGGGGTCGTGGACGACCTCATCGCGTACCTCTACGGCCCCGACGACGTCTTCCTGATCCCGAACGCCGCGAACACCGCCGAGGTCGTCCGCCGCCTCGAGGCCGCCGCGCCGGACGGGATCACGGTCACCGGCCTGCACCGCGACTTCGCGATCCTCGCCGTCCAGGGCCCGCGCTCGGCCGCGGCCCTCGACACGCTCGGCCTGCCCACCGAGCACGACTACATGTCCTTCACCGACGCCACTCTCAGCGGCGCCCCGCTGGTCGTGTGCCGTACCGGGTACACCGGCGAGCACGGCTACGAGCTGGTCATCCCGTGGGACGTCGCGACCACCGTGTGGGACGCGCTGATCGAGGCCGGGATCCGGCCCTGTGGGCTCGGCGCCCGCGACACGCTGCGCACCGAGATGGGCTACCCGCTGCACGGCCAGGAGCTGTCGCTCGACATCAGCCCGGTCCAGGCCCGCTCCGGCTGGGCGGTCGGCTGGTCCAAGCCGGCGTTCTGGGGCCGCGACGCCCTCCTCGCCGAGAAAGCGGCCGGCCCGCGCAGGACCCTCCGCGGCCTGGAGCTGACCGGGCGCGGCATCCCGCGCGGGCACATGCCGGTCTACTCCGGCGATCAGCAGATCGGCGAGACCACCAGCGGCACGTTCTCCCCGACGAAGAAGATCGGCATCGCCCTCGCCCTGATCGACACCGCGCCGGCCCTCCCGGACGACACCGTCGTCGAGATCGACATTCGTGGCCGTCGCACCGAGGCCCGCCTGGTCAAGCCCCCGTTCGTCCAGCCCTCTGTTCGCTGAGACCCTTTCCGAAAACCCGATTTCCCCGTACGCCCCCAGCAGCGCCCCCTCCACGACGACGCCCGCGGGCTCGGCCGGTTCGCACGGTCTTGCCGAGCCCGGACATCGACCGGTAGCCCAGCCGGCGAGACCCAGGTCCCCAGATCGAGATCGCCGGTCGATGGCGGCGCTGACATCCGACGCCCACCCAGTTCCCGGTGTGGCCGAGGCCGCTCAGTTCTTGGCGTCCGGTGCTGCCCAGTTTTGGTGTGGCCGACGCAGCCCAGCTCCTGGTGTAGCCGAAGCCGCCCAGTTCCCAGGTGTGGCCGAGCTCAGCGCCGCGGCCGTAACACCTTCCCGGCCGAACCCCCGCCGGGCCGGGCCACCGGACGCGCGCATCGCGGTAAATGAGATCGTCGACTCACTTCTTGCACCGTTCTCGCTCGGCGGAAACATTCTTTCCGGTGCCGCTCGAAGGAGAATATTTTTAGCTCTTCCTAAGGCTTACACATTCCCTTCCGGCGGTGGGACAATTTAGGGGTGGCGCA
>KL571229.1:33467-33611 GCA_000715855.1 Actinoplanes liguriensis | reverse complement strand
TCCGGCGCGAGCACCAGCGACATCGTGATTGGGGTTTGCGGCAGCGACATACGCGGAAGCTGGTCCGCTCGGGGTGGAGTGCACCGGAGGCATGGGCGGCCGTCACCGCAGGAGACGACCGGCGGCGACAGGCGACTTCTGCCC
>KL571229.1:32691-33104 GCA_000715855.1 Actinoplanes liguriensis | reverse complement strand
CCTCGCCCCGGTCCTGCTCTTGCGCCTCGCCCCGGTCCAACCCCTGTCCCCGCCCCTGCGCCTGTCCCCGCCCTTGCCCCTGCGCCCGGCGTCGGTCCTGCCCCTGCTCCTGCGCCCGGCGTCGGTCCTGCCTCTCCTCCTGCGCCCTGGCTGAGTCCAGCCCCTGCTCCTGCGCCGCGCCCTGCGCCTTGGCCTCGCCTCGGTCCAGCGTCTGCGCCTCGTGCTGCCCCTGCCCCTCGTGCTGCCCTTGCCCCTCGGCCTGCCCCTGCCTCTGCGCCTGCCCCTGCCTCTGCGCCTCGGCCTGCCCCTCGCGCTGCCTCTGCCCCTCGCGCTGCCCCTGCGCCATGCCCCTCGCGCCGCCTCTGCCTCGCGCCGCCTCTGCCTCGCGCCGCCTCTGCCTCGCGCCGCCTCTG
>KL571229.1:32224-32393 GCA_000715855.1 Actinoplanes liguriensis | reverse complement strand
CGCGCCGCCTCTGCCTCGCGCCGCCTCTGCCTCGCGCTGCTTCTGCCCTCGGCCCTGCCTCTGCGCCTTGCCGGGAGACGGCCTCTGCTGCGGCAGTCGGGGACCGGCCCCGCTAAAACGCGCCCGGCTCGAATCGGATTGCGCCCGGCTGGGGGCGCGCTGGTCTTTT
>KL571229.1:31513-31955 GCA_000715855.1 Actinoplanes liguriensis | reverse complement strand
GTGTGATGGTGGTCCAGGTGGCACTCGGTCAGATGCGACGGCGCCGGGTTCGCTGTGGTCACCGGGCGGTGGTCCAGCCTAAAGAAGACAATTATTGCATCGGGGCGAGAATTGTTTCTGGGGGTGTGCGAGGTCCTCCGGAATATCGTTGGTTGTTTTGTGAAGCGTCGTGTCGTCTCTCCAACGCCTTGACTCTGCAGGTTGGTAAAAGTGGTCAGGTGTTGCGACGACGGCTGGAACCGGCCACCGCCACTGCCGCAATGGTGGCAAGTTTCGAGCCCACCCGCCGCCAGCCCTGTGGACAACCCGGCACTGTGGATATCAGCGCAGCGTCAGGCCGAGCAGTGTAAGAGTCGCCGCGACCTCGCAGCAGGCGCCGAGCACGTCCCCGGTGATTCCGCCCAGACGCCGGACGACGTGGCGGAGCAGCATCAGGACCGCC
>KL571229.1:30743-31226 GCA_000715855.1 Actinoplanes liguriensis | reverse complement strand
GCGGCAGCTGCCACGAGGAGTACGGCGAGCAGGACGACCGTGGCGGGGACCGTGCCGGCGACCATCGCCCCCAGACCGTCCGGGCGGGCCGGGGGGACGCCACGGCGGCAGGCAAGTGTGATCGCGAGGCGACCGGTGGCCCACGCGATCACGATCGCCCACCAGGGGACCGCGGCGATCGAAGCGGCCTGGACGAGCACGGCCGTCGCCAGTGCCACCACCCCGAACGGCCCGATGTCCGGCTTCTTCATGATTTCCAGGGCGGCCGCCCCGGAGCGGTAGGAGCCGAGCGCGTCCACCGTGTCCGCCAGCCCGTCCAGGTGCAGGCCGCGGGTGAGTAGAGCGCCCAGCGCCACCGTCACCCCGCCGGCGACGAGACCGGGCGCCCCGAGCGCTCCCAGCCCTTCGCGCACGCCCGCCAGCGCCAGCCCGAGCAACGCCCCGACCAGCGGCGCGACGCTCATGGCGACGGCCGCGGCAGGC
>KL571229.1:29014-30502 GCA_000715855.1 Actinoplanes liguriensis | reverse complement strand
GGTCCACCCGGCCTCCGCGCACCGGCAGCACGGTCAGGGTGGTGACCGCCAGCCGTACCCCGTCGAGCACGACGGTCACGAACGGCCGGCCGCGCCGTCCTCAGCACCGGCGGCCGGGTTGCCGAAGCCGCTGGGCAGCACCGTGGTCGGCTCTTCCTCGTCGATGCCGTCGTCGTAGCTGTCGTCGATGCCGAGACCGTCGTCGGCGTTGTCGGGATCGTCGTCGAGGCCCTCGGAGAGGCCGTCGTCGCCGGGCTCGGCCAGTAGTGCCGGGTGCACCGGCAGCGACGCCGCCAGCCCCAGTACGGTCCGCAGCAGCGGCAGCGCCGCCAGGGCGTTCGCCCCTTCGCCGAGGTCCAGCCCGAGTTCCAGGACCGGTGTCAGCCCGAGCACGTCGGCGCCCTGCTTGACCAGCGCCAGCGTCCCCGCCTCGGGGAGCAGGCACCAGTGCCGGGTCTGCCCGGCCAGGTCCCGTGCGATCAGCCCGGCGGCGATGCCCAGCGGCCCGTCCAGCAGCACCGGGATCCGCCGTGCGGTCGCCCCGAGCAGCACGCCGGTCGCCACGGCCAGGTCCAGCCCGCCGATCTCGCGCAGGATGTCGTGCGCTCCGCGCGGCTCCTGCCGGATCCGGTGCAGCGCGTCCCGGACGGCGGCGCAGCGGACCATCCACGCGTGGTCGTCGAACTTCCCGCCGGGCTGCAGCACCCGGGGGAGGGTGGCGGCGGCCTCGGCGCCGGTGGTCGCGGCGAGCACCGCGGTGGCCACCGCTTCGACGCCGACTCCGATCCCGGCCAGCAGCAGCGCGTCCCGGCCGGCGTCCGCGGCCGCGTCGGCGAGCTGCCAGCCCTGGCGCAGCGCGGTGTCGACCGCGTGTGCCTCGGTGACCGGGCCGTCCTCCATCGCGCCGGACGAGCGGACGCGCAGCACGGCGATGTCCGCGCCGGCCTGCCCGGCGAGCCGGCCCAGCAGGCCGATGCCGAGTTCGGTCTCGGCGACCCGGCGTTCGGCGTCGAGCGGGTCGGCGCCGGCCGCGGCCCCGCCGCCGTGCCGGCCGGAGATCACCAGGACCCGGACCGACGACCACGGCTGCGGGCTGGTGGTGTCCTGCGTGGCGGCGGCGAATTCGACCGCCTCGCTGACCATGCCCAGCCCGGTGCCGGGCAGGTCGATCATGCCGAGGCGTTCCCGGGCGTCGGGGCCGGCGTCGCTGCTCGGCAGCGGCAGGTCCATGCCGGGCTGGATCTTGGTGAGCCCGGACGCGACGAGCGGCAGGCTCATCGTCATGCCGCCCAGCGCGTCGGCGACCGGGGGCAGCGGGTCCTCCACGACCGGTGGCGCGACGACGATCGCCTCGACGGGCGCGGCGACGAACGCGGGGTCGGCCGGCGGCGTGACGAAGATCGCGGGCGGCGGGGGAGGCGCGGGCGTCGCCGTGGCGGCGGGCACGGGCCGCGGCCCCGACGTGGCGGCCAGAGCCTCCGAATCGGG
>KL571229.1:26512-28809 GCA_000715855.1 Actinoplanes liguriensis | reverse complement strand
GCGGTGGCCGGAGCCTCCGAATCGGGCCGCTGCCCGGACGCGCCGGCCGGAGCCTCCGGAACCGCGGTGACGGCGGTGACGGCGGGCGAGCGCTTCAGCCAGTTGGGCTGCCCGGCGACGACCAGCACCACGCCGTCACAGACTTCCGCGAGCGCCTGGTTCGTGGTGCCGAGAGCGTCCGTGAACGCCCGTCCCACCGGCGTGACCGGCACCAGCGACAGCCCCACCTCGGGGCTCACCAGCACCACTCGCGCCTCGCAGGCCCGTACGGCGGCGGCCAGCGCCTGCACGTCGGCCTCGTCGTCGTTGGGCTGGCGGGCCGGGTCGAGCACCGCGGCCACCCAGCCGCCCAGGTCGTCGACGAGCAGCGTGTCGTCCGGCGTCGCCTCGGCCAGCAGCTCGGTGAGCCGGGTCGGGTCGGCGCCGGTCTCCTCGGTCGACCAGGACTGCGGCCTGCGCCGTTGATGTTCTTCGATCCGGGACAGCCACTCCGGATCATCCTCACCGCCGACCGCGGTGGCGACGTAACGCACCGCGGGCGCGTCCGCCACCAGCGATTCGGCGAACGCGGATTTGCCGGAGCGGATCCCGCCGAGCACCAGGACCGTGTTCCACCGATCTTCGGACATGCCCCGTACCTTAGAGCCGGGTCGCACATGCGCACGCCGTAGGGTGGAAGACCACCGACGTACGACGTGAGGGGGCGGCTCAATGCCGTGGAGTTGGCGGTACGAGGACGTCGACGGCAAATCGGTCGACGGGCCGGCCGAGACGTTCAGCAGTCAGGCCGATGCCGAGTCCTGGATCGGCCAGGAGTGGCGGCAGTTGCAGGCCACCGGGGTCAGCACGGTCACGCTGGTCGAGGACGACCGGGTCGACTACCAGATGAGCCTGCAGCCGGCGGAGTGACGTGACCTACGAACCGGTCTACACGCGCACCCCACGGAACGCGTTCGTCCCGAGCCCGGTCTTCGTCGCCATCGTTGCGATCTTCGCGGTGAGCGGCGTGATGGTCTGGACGAAGTTCGGCAACGTCGGGTTCGACGCGTTCCTGTTCGTCGTCTCGGGCTGGCTGGTCTCGCTCTGCCTGCACGAGTACGCGCATGCCGTCGCCGCGTATTTCTCCGGCGACCTGACCGTGGCCGAGCGGGGTTACCTGCGGCTCAACCCGTTGAAGTACACGAGCCCGCTGCTGTCCATCGTGCTGCCGGTGGTCGTGGTGATCCTCGGCGGCATCGGCCTGCCGGGTGGCGCGGTCTGGATCGACCACCGGTACATCAACAGCAAGCTCAAGGATTCGCTGATCAGCGCGGCCGGGCCGCTCACCAACGTCATCCTGGCGCTGGTGGCGGCCCTGCCGTTCCTGCTCGGGTTCGGGCCGGAGGTCGTGCAGACCGGCTTCCAGACGGTCGTCGACACCGATCACCTGGAGTTCTGGCTGGCGCTCTCGGCGCTCGCGTTCCTGCAGGTCACCGCGAGCGTGCTGAACCTGTTGCCGATCCCGGGCCTGGACGGCGGCAGCATCCTGCGGCCCTGGCTGAGCCCGGCCTACCGCCGTGCGTGGGACACGTTCGCCCCGTTCGGTTTCCTGCTGCTGTTCGTGGCGCTCTGGCAGACGAGTCTCGGAACGTATTTCTATTCCGTCGTCCGCTGGATCTCCGAGCTGTTCGGGCTGAACACGGACCTGATCTCGAACGGGTTGGAGCTCATGCGGTTCTGGTCGAGCTGACGGGGTTCACGGCCGCTCGGCGGGGCTGGTCGAGCTGACGGGGTTCACGCCCGCTCGGCGGGGTTGGTCGAGCTGACGGTGCTCACGGCCGCTTGGCAGGGCTGGTCGTGAGCGCGGGGTCCCGGGTGACGATCGGGTCGACGATCTCGTCGATCGCCTTCAGCAGCCCGGGCTCCAGCGTCACCCCGGACGCCTTGACGTTGTCCCGGACCTGCTCGGGCCGGGACGCGCCGATGATCGCCGCGGAGACGTTCGGGTTGCTCAGCACCCAGGCGATCGCGAGCTGTCCCATGGTGAGCCCGGCCTGGTCGGCGAGCGGGGCCAGGCGGGCGACCGTGTTCAGCACGTCGTCCTCCAGCCAGCGGGCGATGAATCCGGCGCCGGATTTCTCGTCGGTGGCCCGCGACCCGGCCGGCGGCTGCTGGCCCGCCTTGTACTTCCCGGTCAGCACACCCTGCGCGAGCGGTGACCAGACGATCTGGCCGAGGCCCAGCTCCTGCGACGCCGGCACCACCTCGGCCTCGATCACCCGCCACAGCATCGAGTACCTGTCTCTTATACACATCTC
>KL571229.1:25665-26286 GCA_000715855.1 Actinoplanes liguriensis | reverse complement strand
GTGTATAAGAGACAGGGCCAGCGCCTTCGCCGCGCGGATCTGCGAGGCGTCCCACTCGGAGACGCCGATGTAGTGCGCCTTGCCCGAGCGCACCACGTCGGCGAACGCCTCCATGGTCTCCTCAAGCGGCGTCGTGTGGTCGTACCGATGAGCCTGGTAGACGTCGACGTAGTCGGTGCCGAGCCGGCGCAGCGACCCGTTGATCGACGTCATGATGTGCTTGCGGGACAGGCCGCTGTCGTTGGCGCCGGGCCCGGTCCGCCAGTAGACCTTGGTGAGGATCTCCAGGCCGTCGCGGCGCTCGTCCTTCAGCGCCCGGCCCAGCACCTCCTCGGCCCGGGTGCCGGCGTAGACGTCGGCGGTGTCGAACGTGGTGATCCCGGACTCGAGGGCCGCGCGCACGCACGCGAGCGCGGCCTCCTCCTCCACCTGGGACCCGTGGGTGATCCAGTTGCCGTAGGCGATCTCGCTGACCAGCAGGCCGGAACGGCCGAGATGACGAAACTCCATATCTCGAACCCTATCGAACCACTAGAGAACCGGCCGAGCGTCCGGCCGAAGCCGCACGACCTCCTCGATCGCGTCGGCGCGCTCCACGTACCGGGTCTCGACGAGCGGCTG
>KL571229.1:24864-25384 GCA_000715855.1 Actinoplanes liguriensis | reverse complement strand
TCGGCGATCAGGAACGCCGACGGGTGGATCACCACGGCCTTGTGCACCGGCGGGATCACCTGCTGCCCGGTCTGGTCGATCACGCCGAAGCCGGCGCCGCCGTCGACCACCAGGAAACCCTCGTCGCTGAAGCCGTCGATCGGCCCTCCGGAGCTGAGCACCGTCGCGATCTGCCGCCACTTCGGCTGCACCACGATCCGGCCGTGCCGGTCGACCGCGCCCCAGCCACCGGCCCGCCGGAACAGCGCCAGGCCCCGGCGGAACGGCCGGGCGTCCTCGAAGCCGCCCGGCACGATCAGCCGGTTCTCCCGGTCGATCGCGGACCAGCCGCCGTCGGACTCCCGGGTCACCCAGGCGAGGCCCTCGGAGAACCGGTCGGCGGCCAGGTAGCCCGAGTCGGCGCCGATCAGCACCGCCCCGGACGGGTCGATCAGCTCCCACGACGGCGAGTCCGGGCGGCGCACCCACGCGACACCCTCGGAGAACGCCTGCGCCTGGGCGTACTTCGGCTCGACCGCCG
>KL571229.1:22903-24606 GCA_000715855.1 Actinoplanes liguriensis | reverse complement strand
TCCGGCAGCAGCAGCGGCGCCGCCGGCAACTCCAGCAGCTCCTCGCGGCGGCGCGGATAGGGACCCCAGCCGTCCTCGGAGCGCCGGGCGATCACGTCGAGCGCCAGCTCGATCCGTTCCACCAGCTCCGGGTCGCGGTCCTGGCACAGGTCCAGAGCCCGCTCGAACCGGTTCACCGCCTCCAGGAACCGCCCCTGCTCGAACGCCGAGCGCCCGGCCAGCTCGTAGATCTCCGCCCGGACCCGGGCCGGCAGCTCCGCCGAGTCGGCCTTCGCATAGAGCCGGTCCGCCTCGGCGAACTCGCCACGCCACTGCAGCACGTGCGCGAGCCGTGCCTGCGCCACGGAGATCGTCCGCGAGTCGCCCGAGGTCTCCGCGTGCTGCAGGGCCTCACGCCCGTCGGCCAGCGCGTCGTCCAGCTCGCCGAGCACCCGGGAGACGACCGCGCGCAGGCTGAGCAGCCCGGCCCGGACGGTGTCGCGCTCGGCGAACTCCAGCCGGTCGGTCAGCCGGTCCGCGACGTCCCACAGCCGGTCCGGCTCGTCGACCTGCTCCCGCAGCGTCTGCGGATCGAACATCCACGGATACGCCGCGAGGATCTGCTCGGGGTCGGCACGACGACGGTCCGTCGGCGCACGCTGGTCGCGTCGCTGCCGGATCGGCGCGACGACCTCCTCCGGCTCACGGTCGCGGGTCCGCTCACGCTTTAAAGCAAATTCATTGGTACGTACGTCGTCAGCACCGCTCTCCGCGGCAACCGCACCCGTTTCGGCGCCAGAGTCCGGGCTCGGCACATCCGTGGCCGCCACGGCGATCTCAGGGGCCGTGGTGGCCGGCGTCGCGACGATCGGATCGACGGTCGCGGACTCGCTGTCCGTTCCGGCGGAGGGCGGCGCCGCCACCATGGTCGGGACGGCGGCGGACGTCTCGGTCGCGGTGTCGTCGGTGAGTGCGAAGGCCGGCCCGGTCCCGCCGTGGTGGTGCTCGGCGGTCGACCCCGGTTCGGACGCGTCGTGGGCGTCCCCGGATGCCGGTCCCGCACCAGCACTCACCGTCGCGGCCGGGGCGCCGCCGTCTCGCTCCCCGCCCTCGGCCGTCGTCTCGGCGACCACCGGTTCCGCTTCGACCAGCGGCCGGACCGGATCGCCCGGCTCCCGGTCCTCTGCGGGCGCCGCACTGACCGGCCGCTCCACGAGCTCGGCGTCAGCGGGCCTCGTCCCTTCGAGCCCGCCGAGGTCCTCGACCGGCTCGAGCTCCGCGTCCCCTGGCTCGTCCGTGCGGGCGGGCACAGCGCTGACCGGCTGATCCCCGCCGACCTGCTCGTCGATGACGCTGGGCACACCGCTGACCGGCTCACCGGCGAAGGCGGGCGCCGCGCTGACGGGCAGGTTCGTGAACGCGGGCGCCGCGCTGACCGGCTCGCCGGCGAACGCGGGCGCGGCGCTGACCGGCTCGTTCGTGAAGCTCGGCGCGGCGCTCACGGGGGCGCTGGCCGGCTCGTCCGTGAACGCGGGGGCCGCACTGACCGGCATGTTCGTGAAGACGGGCGCGGCGCTGACCGGCTCGCTCCCGAACGCGGATGCCGTCCCGACCGGCTCGTCCACGTGGCCAGGCAGCGCGCTGACCGGCGCAGCACTGACGGGAGCAGCGCTGACCGGCGCAGCGCTGACGGGAGCGGCACTGACGGGAGCGGCACTGACGGG
>KL571229.1:21475-22616 GCA_000715855.1 Actinoplanes liguriensis | reverse complement strand
GTCGACACGGCGGGCGACCCGAACCGCACCCCGGCGGAGTCGTCCGCGTCCTCGGCCACCGCCTCCGCGAGGTGCGTGACCACGGTGAAGACGGGTTCCTCGACCGGGTTCTCCTCGGCGGCGACGTGCGCTCCGACCAGCGGCTCGGCGGCCGGCTGCTCGTGCCGTCCCGGGTGCTCGCCGGCGGAGGGCCGTTCGTGCCGCCCGTACCCCGCCTGCACCGCGGCGATCCACTCCGGAACGTCCCCGCCCGGCCCGGCCTGCTCGTCCTCGCTCTGCGCGTGCCCGTGGTGGTCCCCGGCGACGACCGCGGGCGTCTCCGCTAGCGTCAGCCGCGCCTGCGTGACCTCGACGTCGCTGACCTCGGCGGTCTCCCTGACGAGTCGCGCCTGCGTGATCTCGGCGTCCTCCGCCGGAGCCGGCAGCGGCGCCTGACCCGCCTCGGCGTCATCCGTCGAGGTCGAAGACCGTGCCTGAGTCGTCTCGGCATCTTCTGCCGCGGCCGACCGTCGTGCCTGAGTCGTCTCGGTGTCGTCTACCGCGGTCGAAAGCCGTGCCTGCGTGATCTCGGCGTCGCTCGCCTCGTCGGCCGCGGCGTCGTCCGCAGTGGTCGCCCCGACGGCGTCCTCGGGCTCCTGCGTGGACTCGCTGTCCGGGCCCTCCTCGCTGTCCTCCCCGGCTTCCGCCGCGAACCATCCGGCCGGCCGCAGAACCTCCTCCTCCTCGACCACCGGCTCCGGCGCCAGCGGCGAGGTGTCCGGCACGGGAGTCTCCGCACCGAGCCCGCTCAACGACAGCAGCCAGCCCAGCCCGCGAGGCTCTTCCGCCTCAGCGCCCGGCTGTGTCCCCGCGAACGGCGCCCCGGTGACCGGAGCCTCCGCCGCCCGAGGAGCGGTGGTGTCGGGCCCCGCGAAGGGCACACTCGCGTCCGGCCCAGCGCCCGGAGTCCCAGCGCCCGGAGTCCCAGCGCCCGGAGTTCCGGCGCCCGGAATGCCTGCGCCTGGAGTTCCAACGCCCGGAGTGCCTGCGCTCGGGACCCCGGCGCTCGGAATGCCGGTGTTCGGAGCCGTAACGCTCGACGGTCCGGCGCTCGGAGCCGCAGTGTTCGACGGTCCGGCGCTCGG
Organism: Actinoplanes liguriensis; assembly: GCA_000715855.1. Lineage (GTDB taxonomy): Bacteria > Actinomycetota > Actinomycetes > Mycobacteriales > Micromonosporaceae > Actinoplanes > Actinoplanes liguriensis. The sequence continues at coordinate 21,492 of KL571229.1, read as the reverse complement.
AGCCTCGGCAGCCCCTG
>KL571229.1:9581-21254 GCA_000715855.1 Actinoplanes liguriensis | reverse complement strand
GACCGCCTGCGTGCGCTCCTCAGGGGGGAACGGCGCCCCAGCGTGCCGCGGCTGGGCCACCCCGGGCGAGCCCAGGTCCACCCGCCGCATGTCCACGGCCTGGGTACGGTCCTCCTGCGGATACACCCGCTCCGACCCGAGGTGCTCGGCCCGGCGGGGCCCGCCGCCCCCGAGGTCCACCCGCCGCGGGTCCAACGGCCGGGTCGGGTCCTCGCCGGCCACCGGAGCGGCCGGATCGACGGCCCGAGCAGGCGCGGCCTGAGCCGGCTGCCCGGCCCGGCGCGGGTCCAGAGGCCGGGTCCGCTCCTCGTAGTCGTTCTCGCCACCCCGCTGAGGCTGAACAAGCGGCGCAGGAGCAGCGGAAGCCTGAGCGGCGTACCCGGAAACCGGCGCCACCCCAGAACCCATCCCAGGACCAGCCATCCCGGACACGGGTGCCACACCGGGCCCAGCGACCCCGGACACGGGAGCAACCCCAGGACCGGCGATCCCAGAAACCGGAGCGATCCCAGGACCGGCGATCCCAGGCACGGGAGCAACGCCAGGACCGGCGTACCCAGGCCCAGCGATACCGGAGACAGGAGCGACCCCCGGCCCAGAGCCCGGAGCACCACCGTGAACAGGCCCGGCGATCCCGGACACGGGTGCCACACCGGGCCCAGCGATCCCGGACACAGGCGCAACGCCAGGACCGGCGATCCCGGACACCGGAGCGACCCCAGGACCGGCGATCCCCGACACAGGTGCAACCCCGGGACCAGCGATCCCGGAAACGGGAGCGATCCCAGGACCGGCCATCCCGGACACGGGCGCCGAAGCCACCCCGGAAACCGGCTGGCTGGCTCCCCACTCGTTCTCGTCGCGCCGGTAGTTCCCCGGACCCTGCCCCGGATACATCGCCGCGGGCTGGACGGCAGGCTGCTGCGGCGTCACCCGGGTCGGCTGAGCCGCCGGTCGCGCCGGCGCCGGGCTGTTCCGGTCCTGCGGCGCGGGCCGCAAATGGAACGGCGAATCAGGTGTACGCCCGTCGCGCCCCGCCCGCGACGGAAACGCCTCCGGCGGAGCCGGCCGCGCGCTGCCGTAGGCCGGCCCACCGGGCGACACCGGCCGAGGCCCGTTGGGCTGCTGCCCACCGTGCTGTGGCTGCCCACCGTATTGAGGCGGCCGCCCCTGGAACCCGGGCTGCTGCTCCGGGAACCGCTGCTGCTGAGCCCCGGGCTGCCCCTGTCCCGGCTGGCCTTGCTGGCCGGGCGCGAATTGACCGGGCTGCCCCTGCCCCGGCTGACCTTGCTGGCCGGGCGCGAATTGACCCGGCTGCCCCTGTCCGGGCTGACCCTGACCGGGTGGGTATTGACCGGGCTGACCCTGCTGACCGGGCGGGAACTGCCCAGGAGGAACCGGCCCACGCTGCTGCCCACCGGGCGGCACCTGAGCCCCACCCCGAGCCGCCGGCGCCTGCTGCCCAGCCCCGTACCCTTCCCGATTCCACGAAGGCTGCTGCTGAGGCGGCCGCCCACCCCAGTTCTGCCCGGGTTGACCCTGCGGTCCGCGACCTGCCCCGGGCGACACCGGCGCCGATGATCCGGGCGCCCGCCCGGGAGTGACCGGCACCGAGGGGTTTCCCCGCCCGTAGACCGGCGCACCCCCGCGATGCTGCTGCTGATCCCCGTACGGCGCGGACCGGTTCCACGACGGGTCCTCGCGCGGGTCCCGCGGCCCACCCCCGTACCGCTGCGGATCCTCGGCCGGAACCCGGCCGCGACCTTGTGCCGCGCCGCCTGCCGGTGCCGAGCTGACCGGGGCGGATCCTGACTGACCACCGCGGGACGCCTCGTAGACCGGGGTGTGCACGGCCTTCCGGCGCCCGGGGTCGCCGGGGTAGCGCTGACCGGGGAGCGGCTCCCACTCCCACGTGATCTCGTAGACCCAGGCGGGCTCGTCGTCCCAGCCTTCGCCGCCCGGGCGGGAGCTCCAACCGTTCATCGGGCGACCCGGCCCGGCGATTGGCAACGCTCCGTCACGGCGAACTCCAGGGTGTCAAAAAAGGCCGGAGACCCGGGTACAGTCTCCCGGCTCCACTGCGGGTCGGTGGAAAGGAGACTAGCGGCGTGGCCGGGAAGGACGCCAGCGTGCTCACGATCTCTCCGGACAGTCCGAAGCGCTCTTCGATTACTACTTTCGGTGCACTGGTCGGGTCGGGTTTCCGGCGGTACACCACCTATCGTCAGGCCACCATAGCCGGAACGTTCACCAACATAGTCTTCGGCTACCTGAGGTGCTATGTGCTGCTGGCGGTGGCGGCGAGCACACTCGGCGGCCGTCCCGCGGGGTATGACAGGGAACAACTCGCCACGTACGTGTGGTTGGGGCAAGGACTACTCAGCGTGATCATGTTGTGGGCCTGGTCGGAGCTCGCCGAACGTATCCGGACGGGCGACGTCGCGGCCGATCTGTTACGTCCGGTGTCCCCGTTGACCGCTTATCTCGCCGCTGACCTGGGCCGGGCCGGGCACGCCATGCTGACGCGGTTCATCCCGCCGGTCGTGGTGGGCGCGCTGTGTTTCCCGTTGCACGTGCCGGCCCGCTGGACGACGGTTCCGTTGTTCCTGCTGTCGGTGCTGCTGGCGGTGGTGGTCAGCTTCGGTTGCCGCTATCTGGTGAATGCGACGGCGTATTGGCTGCACGATGCCCGCGGCCCGATCCTGTTGTGGGTGCTCGGGGCGGGCGTGCTGGGTGGCCTCTACTTCCCCCTGCGGCTGCTGCCGGACTGGCTGGCGGCCACGTTGTGGCTGGCCACGCCGTTGCCGAGCATTCTGCAGACGCCGCTGGACGTGGCCGCCGAGCGGGACGGGCCGGCCATGCAGGCGGGGCTGGTCGGGCTGCAGGCGTGCTGGGCGGTCGTACTTCTGACACTGGCCTGGATCGTGCAGCGCCGCGCCGAGCGCCGCCTGGTGGTGCAGGGTGGGTGAGCTGCGCGCCTACGTGGCGCTCGCCGGTGCGCAGGCGCGTTCGGCGTTCTCCTATCGCGCCTCGTTCCTGATCGAGTTGGTCGGCAACGTCGGCGCGACCGTCTTCGACGTGCTCTCGGTGCTGGTGCTGTTCCGGGCCACCGATCGGATCGGCGGTTTCGACCTGCCCGAGGCGCTGCTGATGACGAGCATCACGTCGTCGGGGTTCGCGCTCGCCGACTTCGCGGTGGGCAACGTGGACCGGCTGAAGACGTATGTCCGGGCCGGAACTCTGGACGCGGTGCTGGTCCGCCCGCTCGGCGCGCTGCCTCAGCTGCTGCTCATGGACCTGCCGATGCGCAAGATGCTGCGGGTGGTGTTCGGCGTGACGGTGCTGGCGGTCGCGCTCGGCCTGAACGACGTCGACTGGACGCCGGCCCGGGTGTTGTTGGTCACTCTGGCGCCGCTGTCGTGTGCGGTGTTCATGGGCTCGATTTTCGTGATCAGCGCGAGCCTGGCGTTCTGGTGGGTCGAATCGGGGGAGATCGGCAGCGCGTTCACCTATGGCGGGCGCGATTTCGCGTCCTATCCGATCACCGTCTACGGACCGGCGTTCCGCGGCCTTTTCGCGTACGCGCTCGGTTTCGCCTTCGTCGCCTATCAACCGGCGCTGGCCCTCCTCGGGCGCCCCGATCCGCTGGGTCTTCCGGCCTGGGCCGGGTTCGCCTCTCCGCTGGTCGCGATCGGCGCGGCCACCGTCGCCACGATCGTCTGGCGCATCGGCATCCGTCAGTACAGGAGCACCGGTTCATGATCAAGACCAAGGACCTTCAGAAGAATTTCGCCGTACGGGTGAAGAGCGGCCGTTTCCGACGGGAGAAACGCGTCGTCGAGGCGGTCGCCGGAGTCTCGCTGAGCATCGAGGCGGGCGAGATGGTCGGCTACATCGGCCCGAACGGCGCCGGTAAGTCCACCACCCTCAAGATGCTGACCGGCGTGCTCTCCCCGTCCGGCGGCGAGGTGGAGGTGTGCGGCCTGCAGCCGGTCCCGCAGCGCACCAGGCTCGCCCTGCGCATCGGGGTGGTCTTCGGGCAGCGCTCCCAGCTGTGGTGGGATCTGCCGCTGCACGAGTCGTTCGCCCTGCTGCGGCACATCTACCGAGTGCCCGCCGCGGAGCATGCCGCCCGGCTGCGCCGCTGCCGGGACCTGCTCGACCTGGACGATTTCCTGGACACCCCGGTTCGCCAGTTGTCCCTGGGTCAGCGGATGCGTGGCGAGCTGACCGCGGCCCTGCTGCACGGCCCGCGGGTGCTGTTCCTGGACGAGCCGACGATCGGCCTGGACGTGGTCAGCAAGCAGGCGGTCCGCTCGTTCCTGGCCGAGCTCGGCGCGACCGGTGACGTCACGCTCGTGCTGACCACCCACGACCTGGCCGACATCGAGCGGCTCTGCGAGCGCCTGGTGGTGATCGACCACGGGCGGGTGGTGCACGACGGGACGATCGAGGCGCTGCACGCGCGCTACGGTTCGCGCCGCAGCCTGGTCGCCGACCTGTCGTCCCCGCTCCCGGAGGGTTTCGTCCTGCCGGGCGCCACCCTGGTCGGCGTCGAGGCGGACCGTCACCGGGTGACTTTCGCGCTGGACGGCGTAACGGCCGGCGCCGCCGTGGCAGACCTGGTCACCGCCGTAGCGATCCGCGACCTCTCAGTGGTCGAGCCGGACATCGAGGACGTGGTAGCCCGCCTCTACGCAAGCTGACCCCCGGCTGGCCCTGAGGGCTCTTTCCCACCCGAAAACCGGCCCTCACCGCCAGCCGGCCCTCGCTCCCGCCGGTCGGCTGGCACTGACGGCTAATTTTCGGCGCGTTAGCAGCCGTGAGTGCCAGCCGGCCCGCGTGGGCGCATGCCGGGGACGTGGTTCGAGGGCTCACGACGTACGGCGAAGGTGTTTTGAAGGTTTTGGGAAGGGCGGCGATGCGGGGCGGGCGCTCGCGGCCGTGCCGCCGCGTGCGGGAAGAGAGAGGTGACCGCGCCCCGCATCACCGCGGGAGGGTTGTCGACAACCCGGGCGGTAGACCTGCCGAGGGAACCGCCCTGATGACACCAAGGCTCGCACCGGCCGCGACAACCGGCAACGCAATTAACGCTGATCATTGACTGCCGTAACACAGCGGAGCGATCATCACCGAAACCCGTGGCTCAGGTCACACCTTCGGCATAGGGAGCTCGCGCATGAGCACTGAACCAGCCGCCGTCACCAGCAGTAGCAGCGACGAGGAACGTCTCGCCCAGCTCGGCTACAAACAGGAACTTCACCGCCGGTTGTCCGGCTTCTCCAACTTTGCCGTCTCTTTCTCGATCATCTCGATCCTGGCCGGCGCGATCACGTCCTATCTGATCGCGATGAACGCCGGCGGCCCGTTCGCGATCACCATCGGCTGGCTGTTCGTCGGCATCATGGTGACGCTGGTGTCGATGGCGATGGCCGAGGTCTGCTCGGCCTATCCGACGGCGGGCGCGCTCTACTGGTGGGCGGCGGCGCTGGCCAAGCGGAACAAGGCGGCCTGGGCCTGGTTCATCGGCTGGTTCAACTTCCTCGGCGAGGTCGCGGTGACCGCGGCGATCGACTTCGGGGCGGCGATCACCACCGCGGCGTTCCTGAGCCTGACCTTCGACATGGAGGTCACTCCGGGGAAGACCTTCCTGATCTTCCTGGTCATCATCGTCGTGCACGGCCTGCTCAACACGTTCGGCGTGAACCTGGTGCGGGTGCTCTCGGACGTCAGCGCCTGGTGGCACCTGGCCGGCGTCCTGGTGATCGTGGTGCTGCTGGCCGTGATCCCGGACCAGCACAAGCCGGTCTCCGAGGTGTTCTTCGAGGTGCGGAACGCGACCGGGTTCGGGTTCGGCGGGGCGACCGTCTACGCCGTCCTGATCGGACTGTTGATGGCGCAGTACACGTACACCGGCTATGACGCGTCGGCGCACGTCGCGGAGGAGACGCACGACGCGGCGAACGCGGCGCCGCGCGGCATCGTGATGTCCGTGGTCGTGTCGGTGATCGCCGGGTTCGTGCTGTTGTTCGCGATCACGTGGTCGATCCAGGACTACGACGCCGAGGCGGCCACGTCGCTGGGGCTGCCGCCGGCGCAGATCTTCATCGACGCGGTGGGCCACAACACCGGTACGTTCCTGCTGTTCATCTGCATGGTCGCGCAGTGGTTCTGCGGGATGGCGTCGGTGACCGCGAACTCCCGGATGTCGTACGCGTTCGCCCGCGACGGCGCGCTGCCCGGTTCGCGGCTGTGGAAGCAGGTCAACCCGCGGACCGGCACGCCGACGAACTCGATCTGGCTGTGCGTGACGATCTCGACGATCCTGGTGCTCCCGTCGCTCTGGAACACCACCGCGTACGCCGCGGCCACGTCGATCGCGGTGATCGGCCTGTACATCGCGTACGTCGGTCCGGTGTTCCTCCGTCGTCGCAAGGAGGACTTCCAGGTCGGGCCGTGGAACCTCGGCAGGTGGAGTGCCCCGGTCGGCTGGATCTCGATCGTCTGGGTGGCGATCATCTGCGTGCTGTTCGTGCTCCCGACGACCGGCCCGATCTCGGCGAAGAACTTCAACTACACGATCGTCGCGGTGGCGATCGTCGTCGGCGGGGCGACGATCTGGTGGTTCGCGAGCGCCCGCAAGTGGTTCACCGGGCCGAAGTCGAACCTTCTGGAAGCGGCCGCGCACGGCGAGCAGACCATGCCGACGGCCAACGACTGATAGGACTGATCCATGGATCTCGAGGACTTGGACGTAGCGGTCGGCAACGGCTCGATCGACACCGTTCTGCTGGCGCTCACCGACATGCAGGGCCGGCTGCAGGGCAAGCGCCTGCACGGGCAGTACTTCATGAACGAGGTGGTCGACGGCGGCAGCGAGGGCTGCAACTATCTGCTCGCGGTGGACGTCGACATGAACACCGTCGACGGCTACGAGATGTCCTCCTGGTCCACCGGTTACGGCGACTTCGTGATGCGGCCGGACTTCGGCACGCTGCGGAAAGTGCCGTGGCAGCCGGGCACCGCCCTGGTGCTCGCCGACCTGTTCGACACCGCGGGGGCGCCGGTCCCGGCGTCTCCGCGTCAGATCCTGCGGCGCCAGCTGGAGAGGCTGGCGGCGCACGGGCTGACCGCTTTCGCGGGGACCGAGCTGGAGTTCGTGCTCTACAAGGACACGTACGAGCAGGCGTTCTCCGCCGGATACAAGAACCTCACTCCGGCAAATCAGTACAACGTGGACTACTCGTTGCTCGGCACCGCGCGCGTGGAGCCGCTGCTTCGCAGAATTCGCAATGAGATGTACGGCGCGGGCCTGCTCCCGGAGAGCGCCAAGGGCGAGTGCAACCTCGGGCAGCACGAGATCGCGTTCCGCTACGACAAGGCGCTCACCGCCGCGGACAACCACGTGATCTACAAGAACGGGGCGAAGGAGATCGCCGCCCAGGAGGGCATGGCGCTGACCTTCATGGCGAAGCCCAACGAGCGCGAGGGCAACTCCTGTCACATCCACTTCTCGCTGCGCAATGCGGAGAACAGGTCGGCGATGCTCGGGGACGGGCCGGCCCACCTCAGCGTGACCGGGCAGCGGGTGCTGGCCGGGCTGCTCGCCACGATGCGGGAGTTCAGCCTGCTCTTCGCGCCGAACATCAACTCGTACAAGCGGTACCAGCCGGGCTCGTTCGCGCCGACCGCGCTGCGCTGGGGCGTGGACAACCGGACGTGCGCGCTGCGGATCGCCGGGCACGGGGAGGGCATGCGGGTGGAGAACCGGGTGCCGGGCGGGGACGTGAACCCGTACCTGGCCATCGCGGCTCTCGTCGCGGGCGCGCTGCACGGGATCGAGAACGAGTTGTCGCTGGAGGACGAGTTCGCCGGCAACGCCTATCTGGATCCGGACGCGGGCCGGGTGCCGGGGACGCTGCGCGAGGCGACCGACCTCTGGGCGTCCAGTGGGGTCGCGGAAGCGGCGTTCGGGAGCGACGTGGTCGCGCATTACGCGAACATGGGGCGAGTGGAGCTGGCCGCTTTCGACGCCGCGGTGACCGACTGGGAACTACGCCGTGGATTTGAGCGCCTGTGAGTGTGAGGATCTTGGCGTGAGCACAACTGAGGTGATCAATCCGGCGACGGGTGCGGTGTTCACGACCGTACCGTCGCTGGATGTGGCCCGGACCGACGCGGCGATCGAGCGTGCGGCGAAGGCTTTCGAAGGGTGGCGGGCGGTCGCGCCCGGTGATCGCGCGCGGCTGCTGCGCCGCTTCGCGGCAGTCGTCGAGGAGCATCTCGAAGAGCTGGCCCGATTGGAGGTACGCAACGCCGGGCACACCATCGGCAATGCGCGCTGGGAGGCCGGCAACGTCCGCGACGTGCTGAACTACTACGCCGGCGCCCCGGAGCGGCTCTCCGGCCGGCAGATCCCGGTGGCCGGCGGTGTGGACGTGACGTTCCACGAGCCGCTCGGCGTGGTCGGGATCATCGTGCCGTGGAACTTCCCGATGCCGATCGCCGGCTGGGGTTTCGCCCCGGCGCTGGCGGCCGGCAACACGGTCGTCCTCAAGCCGGCCGAGCTGACCCCGCTGACCGCGATCCGGCTCGGCGAGCTGGCCCTCGACGCGGGTCTGCCGGAGGGTGTCTTCCAGGTGCTGCCGGGCAAGGGCAGCGTGGTCGGGCAGCGGTTCGTCACACACCCGGCGGTCCGCAAGGTCTGCTTCACCGGCTCCACCGAGGTCGGCAAGTCGATCATGGCGGGCTGCGCCGACCAGGTGAAGCGGGTGACGCTGGAGCTGGGTGGGAAGTCCGCGAACGTGATCTTCGCCGACGCCGACCTGGAGAAGGCCGCGGCGGCGGCGCCGGGTGCGGTGTTCGACAACGCGGGGCAGGACTGTTGTGCGCGGTCCCGGCTGCTGGTCGAGGCCTCGGTGTACGACAAGTTCCTGGCGCTGCTGGAGCCGGCCGTCCGGAAATTTCGGGTACTGGACCCTTCCGATGACTTGTCCGAGATGGGCCCGCTGATCTCTTCCGGTCAGCGCGACACGGTCGCGGGGTTCGTCACCGATGCCGACGTCGCCTTCCGCGGTGACGCGCCCGAAAGCGACGGCTGGTGGTTCCCGCCGACCGTCCTGCTGGCCGGGTCCACAACAGCCGGCCCGCCCGGACGGGGTCGCGGTCGGCGCGCTGCTGGCCTGGCGGAAAGCGCCGTTCATCCTGGTGGTCGTCGCGGCCGCGGCCACCGCCGCCCTGCTCCGGCTCGCGGGCGTGCCGTGAGGGCAGGGGTGCTCACGACGTACCCAATAGGGGTGTTGAAATGCTCGAAAGCCCCGGCACGCGGGGCGCCGGGGCTTCGGGAGGAGCTGACTCAGATCTTCGCGCCGAGCTCGACCTTCGGCTTCGGGACGCGCATCCGGCGGAACGTCAGGGCCCGCATGACTCCGTAGAGGTAGAGCGACCCCATCCGCTGGCCCGAGTTCGGGAAGCGGGCCTTCACGATCTTCTTGATCCGCTGCGAGATGAAGATGCTGTCCACCACCACGGCCAGCGCGAGCAGCGCCCACAGCACGTTGCTGGCGAGCCGGACGATCTCGAGCTGGACCACCGAGCCGACCATCACGATCACCGCGCCGGCGATGAAGAACGACCCGACAGTACGCCGTGAGTCGACGATGTCGCGGACCAGCGAGCGCTCCGGGCCGCGGTCACGGGCCAGCAGGTAGCGCTCGTCACCGTTGCGCATGCCCTCGGACGCCTGGGCGCGCTCGGTGCGCTGCCGCTCGCGCATCTGCTTCGCGGCCTCTTTGCGGTCGGCCGGCGCGACCTCCACCCGGCGGCCCTGCGGGGCGCGCTTCGGTGTGACCACACCCAGCTCTTTCTTGCTGGGCGTGTAGCTCTTGCGGCGGTTGTCGGCCGACGACTCCTCGGTTACCGAGGTGGTGGCGTCTTCGACGAGGTCGGCAGCCTTGCGGCGAAACAGCGGGGACACGACACGAGCGTAGCCAAACGGCGCGGTGTGTCACACACCGCGCCGTTCATCGAGACGAAATCGCAGCTCAGGGACGCTCGACGTGACCGCCTAGAACAACTCAGGGACGCTCGAGTGACCGCCCAGAACAGCTCAGGGACGCTCGACGTGGGCGCCCAGGGCGGCCAGCTTCTGCTCGAAGTCCTCGTAACCACGCTTGATCAGGTTCACGCCGTAGACCCGCGACGTGCCCTCGGCCGCCAGCGCCGCGATCAGGTGCGCGAAGCCGGCCCGCAGGTCCGGGATGACCAGGTCGGCCGCGTGCAGCTTGGACGGGCCGGCGATGACCGCGGAGTGCATGAAGTTGCGGCGGCCGAACCGGCACGGGGTGCCGCCGAGGCAGTCCCGGTACACCTGGATCGTCGCGCCCATCGAGTTGAGCGCCTCGGTGTAGCCGAGCCGCTGCTCGTACACCGTCTCGTGCACGATCGAGATGCCGCGCGCCTGGGTCAGGGCGACCACCAGCGGCTGCTGCCAGTCGGTCATGAAGCCCGGGTGCACGTCGGTCTCCAGCGCCACGGCCTTGAGCTCGGTGCCGGGATGCCAGAACTTGATGCCGCCCTCGGAGCCGGTCACGCCCGGACGGGCCACCCGGTCGTCGGTGATCTTCAGCTCGCCGCCGATGTTCCGGTAGACGTTCAGGAACGTCATCATGTCGGCCTGCCGGGCGCCGAGCACCTCGATCTCGCCACGGGTGGCGAGCGCGGCGGCGGCCCAGCTGGCGGCCTCGATCCGGTCCGGGATCGGCTTGTGCTCGTAGCCGTAGAGCTTCGGCACGCCCTGGATCTCGATCATCCGGTCGGTGTGCACCGTGATGATCGCGCCCATCTTCTGCAGGATGCAGATCAGGTCGATGATCTCCGGCTCGATCGCGGCGTTGCGCAGCTCGGTGACGCCCTCCGCACGGACCGCGGTGAGCAGCACCTGCTCGGTGGCGCCGACGCTCGGGTACGGCAGCTCGAGCTTGGCGCCGTGCAGCCCGTTCGGAGCGCTCAGGTGCATGCCCTCGGGCGTCTTGTCGACGACCGCGCCGAACTCGCGCAGCGCCTTGATGTGGAAGTCGATCGGCCGCGGGCCGATGTGACAGCCACCCAGGTCCGGGATGAACGCGTGCCCGAGCCGGTGCAGCAGCGGGCCGCACAGCAGGATCGGGATCCGGCTGGAGCCGGCGTGCACGTTGATCTCGTCGGTGCTGGCGCTCTCCACGTTCGTGGGGTCCATGACCAGCTCGCCGTCCTCGGCGCCGTCGCTGACCTTGACGCCGTGGAGCCCGAGCAGGCCGCGGACGACCTCGACGTCGCGGATGCGCGGCACGTCGTACAGCCGGCTCGGCGACTCGCCGAGCAGAGCGGCGACCATCGCCTTGGAGACGAGGTTCTTGGCGCCACGGACCCGGATCTGTCCTTGCAGCGGCGTGCCGCCGTGCACGATCAGGACATCGTCGGTCAACGTAACCTCCAGCCGGCGGGCGAGTAGCCCGGTGATCGAGGGGCAGGAACTCGGGCGGGGGTACCCGTTTCTGCAACCGGGGAAGCATAGCGCTGAGTGACAAGTCCGCCAGTCGTAGCGCGGCGGGAAAACGAAGTAGCCGGGCAATCACCCTCCGGGGTGAAACAGCCCGGCTACGGACAGTTACATTTTTTACGGCAGGGCGAGCA
>KL571229.1:7704-9381 GCA_000715855.1 Actinoplanes liguriensis | reverse complement strand
GTGTATAAGAGACAGCTCGCGGTCTTCTCGTCCACCGTGATCACGTTCGGCACGCGGCCGGCGACCAGCTCCTCCAGAGTCCACACCAGGTGGGGGAGATCGATCCGGTTCATCGTCGAGCAGTAGCAGACCGTCCGGTCGAGGAACATGATCTGCTTGTCCGGGTGGGCCAGGGCCATCCGGCGCACCAGGTTCAGCTCGGTGCCGACCGCCCAGGCCGAACCGGCGGGCGCGGCGTCGAGAGCCTTGATGATGTACTCCGTCGAGCCGACATAGTCGGCCGCACGGACCACGTCGTGCCGGCACTCCGGGTGGACCAGCACGTTCACGCCCGGCACCCGCTCGCGCACCTCACGGACGCTGTCGATGGTGAACCGGCCGTGCACCGAGCAGTGGCCGCGCCAGAGGATCATCCGGGCGTTGCGCAGCTGCTCGTCGGTCAGGCCGCCCTGCGGCTTGTGCGGGTCGTAGAGCACGCAGTCGTCCAGGTCGAAGCCCATCTCCAGCACCGCGGTGTTGCGGCCCAGGTGCTGGTCGGGCAGGAAGAAGACCTTGGAGCCCTGCTCGAACGACCAGTCCAGCGCGCGCTTCGCGTTCGACGACGTGCAGACCACGCCCTTGTTGCGGCCGACGAAGCCCTTGATGTCGGCGGACGAGTTCATGTACGTCACCGGGACGATGTCGCCCGCGATGCCCAGATCCTCGAAGTGCTCCCAGGCGGTCTCCACCTGGCCGAGCACCGCCATGTCGGCCATCGAGCAGCCGGCCGCCAGGTCGGGCAGGATCACCCGCTGCTCGGGCTTGGTCAGGATGTCCGCGCTCTCGGCCATGAAGTGCACGCCGCAGAAGACGATGAACTCCGCCTCCGGCCGGGCCGCCGCCTGCTGGGCCAGCTTGAACGAGTCGCCGGTGACATCGGCGAACTGGATCACCTCGTCGCGCTGGTAGTGGTGCCCCAGCACGAACACCCGGTCGCCGAGCGCGGCCTTCGCCGCCGTCGCGCGCGCGACCAGGTCGGGGTCGCTGGGGGCGGGAAGGTCGCCGGGGCAGTCGACGCCCCGCTCGCTAGCCGGGTCGGTGCCCTTGCCGAGAAGGAGCAGCGCGACAGGGGTGTTTCCAGGTTCGGTCCAGGTCGCCGTCACGAAATCATCGTTGCACAGGGGCAGAGAAGGCGGCTGTGTGCTGCCACACTCCTGGGGTGCGCGTACTGATCTGTCCGGACAAGTTCGCCGGCACCCTCTCTGCCCCCGAAGTCGCCCAGGCGGTCGCCGACGGGTGGTCCGTGCCCGGCGACGAGCTGATCCTGCGCCCGATCGCGGACGGCGGCCCCGGCTTCGTCGAGGTGCTCGCCACCGCGCTGGACGGGCGCCGGATCGAGGTGAGCACCGTCGATCCGCTGGGACGACCGGCGCGCGGCGAGATCCTCCACGCCGGCGGGGTCGCCTACGTGGAGAGCGCCCAGGCCTGCGGTCTGCACCTGCTGAAACCCGAGGAACGAAACCCCAACACCGCTTCGTCGTACGGCCTGGGCCTGCTCCTCGCGGCGGCCGTCGAGACCGGCGCGTCGCAGGTGGTGGTCGGCCTGGGCGGCTCGGCGGTGAACGACGCGGGCGCCGGCATGCTCGCCGCGCTGGGCGCCGCCCCGATCGACGCGAGCGGGTACGCGCTGCCCTACGG
>KL571229.1:6222-7509 GCA_000715855.1 Actinoplanes liguriensis | reverse complement strand
CGGGTACGCGCTGCCCTACGGCGGCGCACCGCTGATCACCGCGGTCGCCCTCGGCGGTGTCCCGCAACTCCGGCAGGTCGCCCTGGTGGCGGCCACCGACGTGGACAACCCGCTGACCGGCCTGCACGGCGCCAGCAACGTCTTCGGCCCGCAGAAGGGCGCGACCCGCGAGGACGTGCTGCGGCTCGACGCCGCGCTCGAGCACTTCTCCGCCGTACTGGAGAAGGCCTTTGACGTCGAAGGTCTTGCGGCGCGACCCGGTGCGGGCGCGGCCGGCGGGCTCGGGGCCGCCCTGATCGCGCTCGGCGCCCGGGTGACCTCGGGAATCGGCCTGGTCGGCAACCTGATCGGGCTGGACCGGGAACTCGACGTGGCGGACCTGGTGATCACCGGCGAGGGCAGTTTCGACCATCAGTCGCTGCGCGGGAAGGTGGTCGCCGGGATCGCGGCCGGCGCGCGCGACCGCGGTCTGCCCTGCGTGGTGCTGGCCGGGCGCAACGAGACCGGGCACCGCGAGGCCTCGGCCGCCGGTGTGACCGAGACGCACACCCTCGTGGAACATTTCGGTTCGGTCGATCAAGCGATGGCCGAACCGGCGCGCGGCCTGCGAGAACTTGCTGAGCGGATCTCCCGCCAATGGAGTAGATCTTGATTCCGTTCCAGGGGCGGGGGCCGGGGTGGTTGGACGGGGTGATCTGTGACCCGGTGAGATTGGGAATCTCCGGGAATGGGGTTAGCGTTGCCTGGTACGGCACATGACCGCACCTGGCAGGGAGATACCTAGTGACCACTGAAGCGCACACCGAGTCGACCGAGGCGACCGCCCCGACCGGCGTTCTCTTGACCGACGTCGCGGCCGTGAAGGTCAAGGCCCTGATCGAGCAGGAAGGGCGCGACGACCTGCGCCTGCGTATCGCCGTACAGCCCGGTGGCTGCTCCGGCCTGCGCTACCAGCTCTTCTTCGACGAGCGCTCGCTCGACGGCGACGTCGTGAGCGACTTCGACGGGGTCGAGGTCGTGGTGGACCGGATGTCCTCGCCGTATCTGGCGGGCGCCACCATCGACTTCGCGGACCGGATCGACGCGCAGGGCTTCACGATCGACAACCCGAACGCGCAGAACTCGTGCGCCTGTGGTGACTCGTTCCACTGATCAAGCAACATCCGGTCAGGCCGTCCCGTTCACGGGGCGGCCTGTTCCGTGTAACCGCCCGGTAGTCTCAGGGTCTGTCCTCCCGATCAGCCGAGTGCGAGGCGAGGTCCAGGTGGTGGCTGACGTCGGTCGCGG
>KL571229.1:3340-5979 GCA_000715855.1 Actinoplanes liguriensis | reverse complement strand
CGACCGACGTCAGCCGCCGGCTGGGCCACGCCGCAGCCCCGGCTGATCGGGAGGACAGACCCTGACCCGTAACGACCCCTGATCCCCAACACCTGAGGGCCGCCATGAAGATCGCCGTCACCGGCTCGATCGCCACCGACCACCTGATGCACTTCCCGGGCCGGTTCGCGGACCAGCTCATCGCCGACCAGCTGCACAAGGTCTCGCTCTCGTTCCTCGTCGACGACCTGGTCGTGCGCCGCGGCGGCATCGCCCCGAACATCGCCTTCGGGATGGGCAAGCTGGGTCTGCGGCCGATCCTGGTGGGCGCGGTCGGCGCCGACTTCGCGGACTACCGCTCCTGGCTCGAGCGGCACGGGGTCGACTGTGACTCGGTGCACATCAGCGACGTGGCGCACACCGCGCGGTTCGTCTGCACCACCGACGACGACCTGAACCAGATCGCCTCGTTCTACGCCGGGGCGATGTCCGAGGCGCGCAACATCGAGCTCGGCCCGGTCTTCGAGCGGTCCGGCGGGCTGGACCTGGTGCTGATCAGCGCCAACGACCCGGCCGCGATGCTGCGCCACTCGGAGGAGTGCCGCGCCCGGGGCTACAAGTTCGCCGCCGACCCCTCCCAGCAGCTGGCCCGCGTCGACGGGTCGGACGTGCTGAGCCTGATCCGCGGCGCCGAGTTCCTGCTCTGCAACGAATACGAGCGCTCGCTGCTGGAGTCGAAGTCCGGCCTCAGCTCCGACCAGGTGCTCGACGAGGTCAAGATCCGGGTCACCACGCTCGGCAAGGACGGCGTGGAGATCACCGGCAAGGGGATCGAGCGCATCCACGTGCCGGTCGTCCCGGACGTGATCGGCGAGGACCCGACCGGCGTCGGCGACGGCTTCCGGGCCGGCTTCTTCTCGGCGCTCTCCTGGGGCCTCGGCCTGGAGCGGGCGGCCCAGGTCGGCTCGCTGGTCGCCGCGCTGGTGCTGGAGACCGTCGGCACGCAGGAGTACGACGTCCGGCCCGCCGATTTCGTCAAGCGCTTCGGTGCGGCGTACGGCGAAGAGGCAGCCGCCGAGATCACCCCGCACCTGCCGGCCTGAGGGTAGAAACTCCAACCATGGTTCTAGCGGTCTTCGCCGGCCTGCCCGGGGTCGGCAAGAGCACGCTGGCCGGCGCTGTCGCGACAGAGCTGCCGGCCGCGGTGCTCGCCGTCGACGTCGTCGACTTCACGCTCCAGCGGTACGCCGTCCACGAGCCCCGCCCGGGCCACGCGGCGTACGGCGTGGTCGCCGCCCTCGCCGAGGAGCAGCTCAGGATCGGCCACCACGTGATCATCGACGCGGTCAACCCGGTCAAGGCCGCCCGTGAGCTGTGGGTGGACCTGGCCGACCGGCTGGCGGTGCCGTTACGCGTGGTCGAGGTCGTCTGCGGCGACGATGCCGAGCACCGGCGCCGGGTCGAGGCGCGGTACGAGTCCCGCGACCACGACGGGGTGCCGGACTGGGTGCGGGTGCTGGAGCGCCAGTCGGAGTACGAGCCGTATCTGGGCCCGCGCCTGGTCGTCGACACGTACCTCGCCAAGGACCCGGTCCCGCAGGTCGTGTCGTACTTGGCCTGATTGCTCCGCTTCGCTCCGCGGCGATCGCCGCCGGTGAGTTGGCACTCGGTTTTCCGCCGTGCGCAAACCCCGCACCAACTCACCGGCGGCGATCGCGTCAGTGGGTTCTTCGCACGTCGAAGGTGTGGCCGTGGCCCGCGACGAACTCCTGCCCCTTCATGCGGCACCAGGCGGGAATGTCGTTGGCCGCGGCCGGATCGTCGGCGAGCACCCGGACGATCTCGCCCACGGCCACCCCCGGCATCGCCTTGGCCAGCTTGATGATCGGCAACGGGCACTTCTGCCCCAGGCAGTCCAGCGTGATCAGAGCCCGGCCTCCGCCCTGATCGTCGCGACCAGGCCGGGCAGCACCGCCAGGAACCGCTCGACCTCCTCCGCGGTCGTGTCCCGGTGCAGCGAGACCCGCACGTTGCCGTGGCTGAGCACGCCCATCGCCTCCAGCACGTGACTCGGGCGCAGCGTCGACGAGGTGCACGACGAGCCGGACGACACCGCGAAGCCGTGCCTGTCCAGCGCGTGCAGCAGCGCCTCGCCTGTCCACGTAGAGGCAGCTGAACGTGACCAGGTGGGGGAGCCGGTCGACCGGATCGCCGACGATCTCCACGTCCTCGACGGTGGCCGCGACCCGGTCCCGGATGCGGTCGACGAGCGCACCCAGTCTGACCGCCATGTGTATAAGAGACAGGCAGATCGGCCGCGCCCGGCGCGTGCGGGCGATAAAGATCATCCTGCGGGGACGGTGAGATCCATCGCACCCCCTTGCGGACCACCAGCACGCCCACGCCCGGCGGGCCGCCCCACTTGTGCGCGCTCGCGCTCAGCAGCGACCAGCCCGGCGGCACCGGGACCCAGCCGACCGACTGGGCGGCGTCGACGAAGAGGGGTACCCCGGAATCCGCGCAGTACTCCGCGGCGGCGGCGACCGGCTGCCTCGTTCCCACTTCATGACTGGCGCTGATCAGGGCGGCCAGGGCCACCCCGGGTTCGGCGACCGCGGCGGACCAGGCGTCCAGGTCGAGGCGGCCGAGCCGGTCCACAC
>KL571229.1:1249-3254 GCA_000715855.1 Actinoplanes liguriensis | reverse complement strand
ACTGTGGAGTGCTCGATCGCCGAGTGGACCAGACCGCGGCCGGCACGTTTGCGCCCGGCGAGCCCGCCGAGCACCGCCGCCTGCGCCGCGGCGGTGCCGGAGGGCCAGAAGGAGAGCTCGTCCGTTCGTACCCCCAAGATCTCCGCGACTACGGCGGAGGCCGCCTCGCGCAGCTGCTGGGCCCGCCGCCCGGCCGCGTAGAGGCGGGCCGGGTCGGCCCAGCCGTCGGCGAGCGACGCGAGCAGGGCCTCCCGGGCCACCGGATGCAGCGGAGCGGCGCTGGCCGCGTCCATGTAGACGGCCGGATCGCCTGTGTAATCCACAAGGGGAACGGTATCGTCCGGGTGGACTGGTGTTTCTTCGGACGGGTTGGTGTGCGCCCCCCGGTGGCGGGTTGCCCCGCCCTGGTCGAGTAGTGTGCGACCGTCGGTGAGCCTTGCCGCCAGGTGTCTGTTTTCGGCCACGCGGCGGCGCTGCTAAGGAGGCAGAAGCAGGTGGGCGCAAGGAGTTCGGCCACACGGCCGCGGGCGATGGGCCGGGCGGCCGCGCTGGGTCTCGGTGGCGCGCTGCTGCTGGCGACGCTCGCCGGGTGTTCGGTCGAGGATGTCGGGAGCAAGTTCGGCCACTTCGGATGGCCGGGCCCGGGTGTGAGCCTGCAGGCGCACAAGATGTATGACCTGTGGATCGCCTCGGTGATCGCCGCGCTGATCGTCGGCGTCGGCGTCTGGGGCCTGATCTTCTGGTGTGTGATCCGGTATCGCAAGCGCGGTGAAGAGCTGCCCGTGCAGACCCGGTTCAACATGCCGATGGAGGTCCTCTACACGGTCACCCCGGTGCTGATCGTCGCGGTTCTCTTCTACTACACGGCGATCGTCCAGACCGACGTGGACAAGCTGTCGAAGAACCCGGATCAGATCGTCGAGATCAAGGCGTTCAAGTGGAACTGGCAGTTCAACTACCGGGACGGCATGGGTAAGGACGCGAGCACTGTCGCGTCCACCGTGGGCTCGTCGGACGTGATCCCGATCCTGGTCGTCCCGACCCACGAGAAGATCCGTTTCGAGGAGACCAGCGCCGACGTCATCCACTCGTTCTGGGTGCCGGAGCTGCTGTTCAAGCGGGACGTCATGCCGGGCAGCATCCGCAACGTGTTCGAGGTGACCCTCGACAAGGAGGGCCGCTACGTCGGCCGGTGCGCGGAGCTCTGCGGGACGTACCACGCGTTCATGAACTTCGAGATGGTCGCGACCACTCCGGAGAAGTTCGACCAGTTCCTCGCGGCGAAGAAGGCCGGCAAGTCGACTCAGGACGCGCTGACCACCATCGGCGAGGAGCCCTACGCGACGAAGACCCAGCCGTTCGACACCCGTCGGGGCACGCACAGCTGGAACCAGGGCGACTCGAACGTCGCCGCGGGGAAGTAGGGGAACCGACATGCGTACCGAATACAAGATCTTCCTCGGCGTCGCTCTGTTCCTCTTCGGTGCGGCGGCCGTCTACGGCATCTACACGGGGAACGTCGGCCACGGTGGCGACGGCGGCGAGAGTGTCGCCGGTAGCTTCGAGGGCGGCGTCGAGTGGGTCGGCACGGTCGCGCTGATCCTCTCCGGCCTGCTCTGCTCGATGTGCGGCGGCTTCTTCTGGTTCGTCGCCCGTCGCATCGACCTCCGCCCGGAGGACCGCGAGGACGGCGAGATCGCCGAGGGCGCCGGCGAGCTGGGCTTCTTCAGCCCCGGTTCGTACTGGCCGTTCGGCATCGCCCTCTCCGCCGCGATCGCCGGTCTGGGTCTGGTCTTCTGGATGTGGTGGCTGATCGCCTTCGGCCTGGTCGCGGTCATCTTCACCGCCTGCGGCATGCTCTTCGAGTACTACTCCAGCACCCGGCAGCCCGCCGAGCACTGATCTCCCGCTTCATCCCGAAGCCCGCGCTCTCCTTCCGGGGAGACGCGGGCTTCGCGCTGTCCGGTCGCTTTCGTGAAGATCTTCATGTCCTACGTCCGCTGTG
>KL571229.1:0-988 GCA_000715855.1 Actinoplanes liguriensis | reverse complement strand
CCGTGGGTGGTCCCGCTCAAAAGGACCCCGCGACCCCCGCCGCAGTCCCAGCCACTGCCGCGCCACCCCACCCAGCTGGCACTCACGGTCGTCCCCACCCACAAAAAGAGCCGCCAGCACCAGCCGATGCGCCCCGCCCCACGGGGCTGGCCCTCACCGTTGTTCTGGGGCGCGTATGACCACGCTGGGCGCCAGTCGGCTGCCCGCACCGGCTCGCCCTCCCGGGCTCGCCCTCCCGGGCTCGCCCTCCCGGGCTGGCCCTCACCGTTGTTCTTGGAGCGTGGATAACCACGCTGGGCGTCAGCCGGCGTGCCCGCACCGGCTCGCTGCGCGGCTTGCCCTCCCGGGCTGGTGCTCACCGTTGTTTTGGGGCATGGATAACCACGGTGGGGGCCAGCCGGGGGCAGGTGTGGCCGCGTCGGGGCTGGGGGAGCCGGGCTGGATCAGGCGGCGGCGGTGCGTTGCTGCGGGGCGATCCGGCGCGGACGGTCCTTGGGTTCCATCCACAGGTGCACGACGATCGGGGCGACTACCTCGGCCGCGCCGCAGCGGGTGCAGACCAGCTCGGGGCAGTCGTCGTGACCGTCCTCGCAGGGCGGCGTCTCGAAGAGCATGTCGCCGTCGCAGATGACGCAGCGCTGTTCGCGTTCGTGCACGGGCTTCTCCTTCGTTCGGAAGGTGGGATTACCCGAATGTCCTTCAGACGCTGTCACGTCGACCGGCCGATGCCGAGCACCACCGGCGGCGTGTTGCGGTCTTTTTCAGGATTTTTCAGCAGGTAGTGCCTCGGTCGCCGCCCGCAACCCCCACCACTACGGTCCTCCGACCGAGTCCGCGCCGCAAAGATCCCCGCACCGTCCCCTCAGCCATGAGTGCCAGCTCAGGCTTGTCGGCTGGCGTTGAGGGTTGCGTGGGAGCCCGGCGGGAGCCGTGTGTGCCAGCTCAGGCTTGTCGGCTGGTGCTGGGGGCTGTGGGCGGGTTCGGCGGG
>KL571228.1:38200-40065 GCA_000715855.1 Actinoplanes liguriensis | reverse complement strand
ACCCCGGCGGAGATAGGCAATGAAGAATTTGATCTTCGGTTGGGGCCTTGCCTGCTGAGGGTTACGCCTTGGTGACGGAGTCGGCGGGGGCCAGGTGGCGGCGGGCGAACTCCAGGGACTCGCGCAGGTCGGCCTCGCGGACGGCACGGCTGGCGGCCTTGCGGGTGTTGATCTCGAGCGCGACCGAGCCGGTGAAGCCGCGGCCGGACAGTGAGCGCAGCAGCTCGGCGCAGGGCTGGGTGCCGCGGCCCGGGACCAGGTGCTCGTCGCGCGCCTCGCCGGTGCCGTCGCCCAGGTGGACGTGCTTGAGGGCGCCGCCCATCTTGGCGGCCATCGCCAGCGAGTCGGTGCGGGAGGCGGCGCAGTGGGAGAGGTCGAGCGTGTAGGCGTCGAAGCCGGTCTCGGTCGGATCCCAGCCCGGGGTGTACGGCACGAACCAGCGGCCGGCCATCTTCACCGGGAACATGTTCTCGATCGCGAAGGTCAGATCGGGGTGCCGCGCCTGGACCTTGGCGAGGCCGGAGGCGAAATTCTTCGCATAGTCACGCTGCCAGGTGAACGGCGGGTGCACCACGACCGTGGGCGCGCCCAGTGACTCGGCGAGCTGGGCCGCGCGGTTGAGCCGCTCCCACGGGTCGGAGCTCCACACCCGCTGGGTGACCAGCAGGCAGGGGGCGTGCACCGAGAGGACGGGCACGCCGTAGTGATCGGCCAGGCCTTTCAGGGCGCCGGCGTCCTGACTGACGGCGTCTGTCCAGACCATGACTTCGAGCCCGTCGTAGCCCACCGTGGCCGCCATCTCGAACGCGGCCGCCGTCGGCTCGGGAAAGACCGAGGAGCTGGACAGGAGCACGGGAACTCGAGAACTCACGCCCCCAAGCGTAACCACGTCCGGCGCGACCGGATAAATCCGTGCCAAACGGTCATGATCCATAGGACCGCGTAGGCTGGGGCGGATGAGCCGCGCCCGACGCCCCGTGGAAGTACCGCTCGACTTCCCTCGGGAATGGATCGAGTTCCTCGACCCCGCCGATGAGCAGCACCTGGTCCGAGCCGACCTGACCTGGCTGCTCTCCCGCTGGACCTGCGTTTTCGGCTCGTCCTGTCACGGCATCCTGCCCGGCCGCGCCGAGGACGGGTGCTGCTCGCACGGCGCGTTCTTCACCGACGCCGACGACGAGAACAGGGTGAAGGCGGCCGTCGCCAAGCTCACCCCGGAGACGTGGCAGCGGCATCGGCGCGGGTTCAAGAACTGGACCGAGATGGACACCGTGGACGGTACGAAGCCGGCCCGGCGCACCGCCACCCGATCCGAGGACGGGCCGTGCGTGTTCCTCAACGACGCGGGCTTCGCCGGTGGGGGCGGGTGCGCGCTGCACGCCCAGGCGCTGCGCGACGGGGTGCACCCGCTGAAGTACAAGCCGGACGTCTGCTGGCAGCTGCCGATCCGCCGCGAGCAGGACTGGATCAAGCGGGCCGACGGGACGAAGCTGCTTCAGTCCACGTTGACCGAGTTCGACCGGCGCGGGTGGGGGCCGGGCGGGCACGACCTGGCCTGGTGGTGCACGTCATCGCCGGAGGCGCACGTCGGGACCGAGGCGATGTACCTGTCGTACGCGCCGGAGCTGACCGAGCTGATCGGCGAGGCCGCCTACCGCAAGCTGGCCGAGCTCTGCGACGCCCGGATCAAATCCGGCCTGATCGCGGTCCACCCGGCCACGGTCGTGGCGCTGAGCCCGCCGACGATGCCGAAGCGGCGAGGCGGCCGTGAGCCTGCCTCGCCGCGCGCGGCCGCAGAGCTCTGACCTCAGCCCAAGCGCATTTCGCCCGTCGATGCCGAGAGTGCCGAAAAACAACCAGCGAAG
>KL571228.1:36634-37995 GCA_000715855.1 Actinoplanes liguriensis | reverse complement strand
CAGCGAAGCGCAGTTGTTTTTCGGTGCTCTCGGCATCGACTTAAAGGGGCGAAATGCCTGCCGAGCGAAGCGAGGCCATCAGACTCAGCCTAAAGGGGCGAAATGCCTGCCGAGCGAAGCTCGGCCATATTACGGCTCGAACTTGTAGCCGAGACCACGCACGGTGACGATGTAGCGCGGGGCGCTGGGCTCCGGCTCGACCTTCGACCGCAGCCGCTTGACGTGCACGTCCAGGGTCTTCGTGTCACCGACGTAGTCGGCGCCCCAGACGCGGTCGATCAGCTGGCCTCGGGTGAGCACCCGGCCGGCGTTGCGCAGGAGCAGCTCGAGCAGCTCGAACTCCTTCAGCGGCAACTGCACGCCGGCACCGTCGACGGTCACCACGTGCCGCTCGACGTCCATCCGGACCGGACCGGCGGCGAGCGTCGGCGTGCTCACCTCGGCGGCCTCGCCGCCCTGGCGACGCAGCACGGCGCGGATCCGGGCGACCAGCTCGCGCGGCGAGTACGGCTTGGTGACGTAGTCGTCGGCACCGATCTCCAGACCGACGACCTTGTCGATCTCGCTGTCCCGGGCGGTGACCATGATGATCGGGACGGCTGACCGCTGCCGGAGCTGACGGCACACCTCGGTGCCGGACATCTCGGGCAACATGAGGTCGAGCAGAACGATGTCGGCACCGGTCCGGTCGAACTGCGTGAGCGCGGAGGTGCCGGTCGCGGCGACCGAGACCTCGAAACCCTCCTTGCGCAGCATGTACGACAGGGCGTCGGAGAACGACTCCTCATCCTCGACCACGAGCACGCGGGCCAATGAAGTTCCTTCCGTCATCGGTGACCTGGTCACTGCCCGGTCACACCCGACTCGATCTCAATTGCCGTCGGTGACGGCGAGGGGGATTCGGAGGGTCGCGCCGGTAGGCGCAGGGTGAACGTCGAACCGGCGCCGAGAGCGCTGGTCACGTCCACTCGGCCACCATGGTTGGTGGCGATGTGCTTGACGATGGCGAGGCCGAGGCCGGTCCCACCGGTCGCCCGGGAACGGGCTTGATCGGCTCGATAGAACCGTTCGAAGATCCGATCCACGTCCTGAGGAGAGATGCCGATGCCCTGGTCCGCGACATCGATCTCGATCCAGTCGTCTTCCTGGCGCATGGTCAGCTCGACCTTGGTGTCGGGCCCCGAATACGCGATCGCGTTCTCCACCAGGTTCGTGACCGCGGTGGCGAACTGGCTGTCGCTACCGTACGCCATCAGGCCCTTCGGCCCGGAGTAGGTGATCTCGATGCTCTTCGCCGAGGACGTCGTCCGCGTGCGGTCGAGCACCTCGGCGATCACCCAGTCCAGCGCCTGTCTCTTATA
>KL571228.1:32093-36412 GCA_000715855.1 Actinoplanes liguriensis | reverse complement strand
CTCAGCTCGAGCAGCTCGCTCACCAGCCGGCCCATCCGGGCCGACTCGTGGTGGATGCGCTCGGCGAAGCGGCGGGCGGCCTGCAGGTCCTCGGACTCCGCCTCGGGCGAGGAGTCGGGCAGCTGGGTCGCGTCCAGCAGCGCCTCGGCCAGCAGCTGCAGCGCGCCGATCGGGGTCTTCAGCTCGTGGCTGACGTTCGCCACGAAGTCCCGCCGGACCCGGGCCAGGCGGTGCGACTCGGTCACGTCGGCCGCCTCGACGGCCACGTGTGTCGAGTTCAGTGCGACGGCCCGCAGGTGGAGCCCCAGAGGCGCCTGAGCGCCACCGGCACGACCCCGCGGGAGATCAAGTTCCACTTCCCGCCGTACGCCGGTTCGCCGCACCTGGCCGGCCAGCGTGCGCAGGATGGGGTGGGCCGCGATGGTGCCGGGGGCACCGCCGGAGCGCAACAGGCCCATCGCACGGGCGGCGGGGTTGACGAGCACCGGATAGTCGTCCGCGTCGAGCACGACGACACCGACCCGCAGCGAGTCGAGGCTCTTCCGGCCGAGCCCTTTGAGTCCGTTCTTGCCTGCCGGGCGATCATCGTCCGGTTCGATGGCGGCTCTCCCCTCCGGTGAGCCGACTTCAGCCACGTCCTCCGCCGACGGCCGGCGGAAACGGGCGATGGTCAGCCCAGCACCGACACCGACGGCCAGCGCGGCTGAGACCAAGCCGACGGCGTATTCCCACTCCACGCTGCGATCGTAGGGTCATTGTTTACCTGAACCACAAGGCCAAAGGGACGAACCGGGCGCGCGTCGAATAATGTTCACCGCCGGGTCTGGCGTCGTTCACCGGTGTTCATGTCCGGGAAGCTCTACCGACCTAGCGTGAGCTGCACACCATCGGCCGTAACCCAGGACGCGGGACGGCCCCGACAATCGGGACTTTAAATCATGCGCGAGGAGTTCCAGGCCGAACTCACTGAAGTGACTCGGCTGCTGGTGACCATGGCAGAGTCGGTGCGCTCCGCGCTCCGCAAGGCGACGTCCGCACTGCTGACCGCGGACCTGGAGGCCGCCGAGGCGGTCATCCAGCGCGACGCCGACGTGGACGCGATCTTCTCGCAGGTCGAGGCGAAGGTGGCGGACATCATCGTCCGGCAGGCACCGGTCGCGATCGACCTGCGCCGGGCGATCACCGCCCTGCACATCTCCGCCGACCTGGAGCGGATGGGCGACCTGGCCGAGCACGTGGCCAAGACCGCCGCACGACGGCACCCGTCGCCGGCCGTGCCGGCCGAGCTGCGCCCGGTCTTCAAGGGCATGGCCGAGATCGCCGACCAGATGGCCGAGAAGATCACGAACGTGCTCGCCACCTCGGACGCCGGTCTCGCCGCCGAGCTGGAGAAGGACGACGACGCGATCGACGACCTCGAGCGCCAGCTCTTCAAGATCATGCTGGCCGACGACTGGCCGTACGGGGCGGAGACCGCGATCGACGGCGCCCTGCTCGGCCGGTTCTACGAGCGGTACGCCGACCACGCCGTGAACATCAGCGAGCACACGATCTACCTGGTCACCGGAGAGCCGGTCGCGGGTCAGGACTGACCGCCCGGAAGGGACGAGGGCCGGGACACCACGGGGGTGTCCCGGCCCCGTTCATGTCAGCGTCCCTGGTTGGCGACCGCGGCCGCCGCCTCCTTCGCGGCCTCCGGGTCCAGGTACAGACCGCCGGCGGTGATCGGACGCAGGTTCTCGTCCAGGTCGTAGCGCAGCGGGATGCCGGTCGGGATGTTCAGCTTGGCGATCGCCTCGTCGGAGATGCCGTCGAGGTGCTTGACGATCGCGCGCAGCGAGTTGCCGTGCGCGGCGACGAGCACGGTCTTGCCGGCCCGCAGATCCGGGACGATCGCGTCGTACCAGTACGGCAGGGCCCGCTCCAGCACGTCCTTCAGGCACTCCGCCTTCGGCTTGATCTCCGGCGGGAGGTCGGCGTAACGCGCGTCACTCGCCTGCGAGAACTCCGAGCCGTCCTCGATCGGCGGCGGCGGGACGTCGTACGACCGGCGCCAGAGCATGAACTGCTCCTCGCCGTACGTCTCGAGGGTCTGCTTCTTGTCCTTGCCCTGCAGGGCGCCGTAGTGCCGCTCGTTGAGCCGCCACGAGCGCTTCACCGGGATCCAGTGCCGGTCGGTGATGTGCAGCGCGATCTCGCTGGTCCGGATAGCGCGCCGCAGAAGGCTGGTGTGCACGACATCGGGCAGCACGTTCTGTTCCTTGAGCAGCTCCCCGCCGCGCCGGGCCTCGTCCTCACCCTTGGCGTCCAGGTCCACGTCGACCCAGCCGGTGAAGAGGTTCTTGGCGTTCCACTCGCTGTTGCCGTGCCGCAACAGCACCAGGGTTCCAGTCATGCCCACATCTTCCCCGGAGCATCCGGTGCTGGTCCGGGCGGGTGGAAAATCGGTGGCGCGATCCCCTAGGTTGTAAGGGAGAGGTGCCGGGTTCAGTGCTTACGGGGGATCTTGTGCGAGGTTGGTTGCGGGAAGCCGCGGGTGGTTTGCCCCGGCAGTTCTGGTTCCTCTGGACCGGAACACTCATCAACCGCGTCGGGTCGTTCGTGGTGCTGTTCCTGAGCATCTACCTGACCAGCGATCGGCACTTCACGCAGAGTCAGGCCGGGTTCGTCATCGGGCTGTACGGCGTGGGCGGCGCGATCGGCACGATGACCGGTGGCGTCCTCGCCGACCGGTGGGGGCGCCGGCCCACCATGCTCATCGCCCAGTTCGGCGCGGCGGCGCTGATGCTGACACTGGGGTTCGCTCAGACGTACACGCAGATCCTGATCGTCACCGGATTCCTCGGCGCGTTCGCGGAAGGGGTGCGGCCGGCCTTCTCCGCGATGATGGTCGACATCGTGCCGGAGCAGGACCGGGTCCGGGCGTTCTCCCTGAACTACTGGGCGATCAACCTCGGGTTCGCGCTCGCCGCGATCGCCGCCGGCTTTGCCGCGCAGTTCGACTACCTGCTGCTCTTCGTCGTCGACGCGGCCACCACGCTGGTCACCGCCACGATCACGCTGATCTTCCTGGCCGAGACCCGCCCGGCTCGTCGCGTCGCCGCCGGGCCCGCCCCCACCGGCGGCATGCGGGCCGCCCTCCAGGACCGGGTCTTCCTCGTCTTCCTGGTGATCAACCTGCTGTCCGTGCTGGTGATCCTGCAACACGCGTCCACGCTGCCGATCGCGATGCTGGCCGACGGCTTCTCCGCCGCGACCTATGGCTGGGTCATCGCGGTGAACGGCATCCTGATCGTGTCCGGGCAACTCTTCGTCCCGCGCCTGATCCAGGGCCACCGGCCGTACCGGGTGCTCGCCGTCGCCTCGGTGATCGTCGGAGCCGGGTTCGGACTGGTCGCCTTCGCGCACTCGGCCTGGGTCTACGCGGTCACCGTGGTGATCTGGACCCTCGGCGAAATGCTCCAGTCACCGAGCAACGCGGCCACACTCGCCGCGCTGTCGCCGGCCAATCTGCGCGGGCGGTACCAGGGGCTCAACTCGCTGTCGTGGTCCATCGGGACGGCGCTCGCCCCGGTGCTGGGCGGGCTGACACTCCAAGGACTCGGGTCGGTGGCGCTGTGGGTGGGCTGCTTCGGGCTCTGTCTCGTGGCGGGCATCGGACATCTGATCTCCGGGCCGGCTCGGGAACGAAGGGCGATCTTCCGGCGTACGGCGGAAGCGGCGCCCGAACGCACCACGACGCCCCCGGCAGCATCCACGTCGTCAGACCTCACCCCAAGCAACTCCCCCGCGTAACCACCACCCCCAGCCGACACCCCACGGGCTGGCACTCACGGCTCAATACCAGGCCCGAAACAGCCACCAGCACCAGCCGACCACCTGCGGCTGGCGCTCACGGCTCGAAACTGGGTGCGGAAGAGCCACCAGGGCCAGCCGGCTGCTCTGCCTGAGCGGGCCGTCAGTGGCGCTGACGACGTCAGCCATCAGCGCCGCCGCTTGGCAAGCCGACCTCAGCCATCCGGAAGCCGCAGCCGGGCGGCGAACGCTCGCGAGTCGGCTCGGCGGCTGGGGTATCGCTGCTTCGGATGGGATGCGTCCAGGGTCGGACCCGGATCTTACTGTTAGTAAAGTTTGCTGTTTAAACCGAGGATGCGGCACATCGGCCGGGGGCCCAAGTGGTCAGCTGGGTCGGGCTGAGCGGACGGGCCGGGCTGGGCTGGGGCGCGCACCGAGCTCGGCTCGCGGGCTGGGCTGAGCGCGCGGGTCGAGGTGGGCGCGGGCTGGGCTGGGCACGCGGGTCGGGGTGGGCGCGGACTGGG
>KL571228.1:26733-31828 GCA_000715855.1 Actinoplanes liguriensis | reverse complement strand
TGGGCACGCGGGTCGGGGTGGGCGCGGACTGGGTTGGGCACGCGGGTCGAGGTGGGGCTGGGCTGGGCGCCGGCCGGACTCCGGGCGCGGGCCGGGTGGGC
Source organism: Actinoplanes liguriensis (assembly GCA_000715855.1). Taxonomy (GTDB): domain Bacteria; phylum Actinomycetota; class Actinomycetes; order Mycobacteriales; family Micromonosporaceae; genus Actinoplanes; species Actinoplanes liguriensis. The sequence goes on along the minus strand of KL571228.1, from coordinate 31,727 downwards.
GCGTGGGCTGGGGTGGGCTTGGTGGGCGGGTGCGGGGCTGGTGGCAGGGGTGCGGGGTGGCTTCGGGGGGCGGTTGGCGGGCTGCCCGGGGAGTCCGCGATCACCGACGTCGTGCCGGTGGGGCATCGACTGCGGGCGTTCAACCTGCAGTTCTGGGCGTTCAACCTGGGCACGGCCGGGGCGTCGCTGCTGGCCCGGGTGCTGGCTCGGTGGAGCTACCTCAGATAGTTCCTGCTGGACGCCGTCAGCACCCTGGTGACCGCGGCTGGTGACGGCGCTCGGCGGGGCGCTGATCGTGGTCGGGCAACTGTTCGTGCCGGGGCTCATCGACGGACGGCGCAAGGATCGGGTGCTGGCGTTGTCGATGGTGGTGACGGCGGCCGGGTTCGCGGTGCTGGCGGTGGCCGACAGCCTGCCGGTCCATCTCGCCGCCGCGGTTGTCTGGACGGTCGGTGGGATGCTCGCCGCGCCGCCCAACGCCGCCATCAACTCGGAGCTCGCGCCGGCGCTGCTGCGTGGGCGTTATCAGGCGGTCTTCTACCTGAGTTTCCCGGCGGCGTCGTTCGTGGCGCCGGCGCTGGGCGGGGCCGGGCTGGAGCTCTTCGGCTCGGGGCACTGGATCATCGTGGCCGCGGTCGGGCTGGCGGGTGCGGGACTGCATCTCGTGGCCGGTCCGGCCCGGGAACGCCGGGTCGCCGGGAAGTTCGTCCACAGTGATGAGACGTCGGTGAGAACGCGCAGCCGGTGAGCGTGGGGCCACCGCCGTGTTCGTCCACGCTGATGAGATGCCGATGGACACGCGCGGCCGGTGAGCGCCGACCGGCCAGCGACCACCGCCCACATGCGACATCGGGCACCGAATTTGATCTTCGAGGTGTGGGGGCGTGGCGTCGCGGAACGCGCACTGAACACATCGGACAGACATGCACGGTCCGTGCATTAAACGGAGTGACGTGCCGCGAATGCGAACCTGAGAATTAGATGAACGCGAGATCCTTCGGGTGCGGACCCACAAACAAAAGCACCGGCGGCGGCGGGCGACCCCCATCCCCATAGGCGTCGCCCGCACTAACCGCCGGTCTCGGGTCGCGCCGTCCCCCAACGGCTTATGCCACCCGTCCCCAAACGCCGATCCGTGGAGATCATTACTGATCGTCCCGTTCCCCGAACTGACGGCTCGGCGTCCATCGACCACGCTAGTTGGGGCAGTCAAGCCTCACAAGCCGTATTCGTGTCGACATCTGTCTCAGGCGTCACAATCGCCAACAACCAGCCGATCGGACGATCCGCCATTCACTCGTCCGGACTCTGTGATACCGGGAGAAATAATGACTCCGGCCCAGGTGAGGAAATGATGGGCGTCGAATCAGTGACACCTCCGTGATGACCTTGACGGCGGGTGACCAGCAGGTGAATTCAACCTGAGAAGATCGCGTTTGCGCAGGCCAGCACGATCTTGTCGATGCCATGAAGGTCCGTGCCGGCGAGCAGCCGCCGGGCGGATCGGGCAGCACAACGGCGCTTCGACGCGCCCGGGCACGCGGGCCGGATCGGGCGCGGAGCGGGAGAACCCGGCGGACCGGACCAGGCGCACGGAGCCGGAGAACCGGTCGGCCGGATCAGGCGCGCGGAGCGGAAGAACCGGTCGGACCGGATCAGGCGCACGGAGCCGGAGAACCGGTCGGAGCGAGCCAGACGTGTGGGGCGGGAGAGCCGGGCGGAGCGGGTCAGGCGTGCGGGGCGGGAGAGGGTCAGGCGTGCGGGGCGGGAGAAGAAGAGGAGTCGGCGGCGGGGGCCGGGTCCGAAGCGGGGGCGGCGAAATGCTTGAAGGCCTGCAAGTTCGCCAGGGACTCGCCCCGCTTGACACGCCACTCCCACTCGCGCCGGATCGAGGTGCCGAAGCCGATCTCCAGCATCGTGTCGAAGGACTCGTCGGCATACGTCAGGACCGAGCCCAGCAGCCTGTCCAGCTCGTCCTCGTCCAGGCCCTTCAGCGACACCCGCCCGGTCAGGTAGATGTCGCCGACGGTGTCGATCGAGAATGACACCCCGTACATCCGGGCGTTGCGCCGCAGCAGCCACGCCCAGAGCTCCTCGCGGCGCTCGTCGGGCTGGCGCATCACGAACGCCTCGACGCGCAGCGCGTGCTCGCCGACGATCAGGTTGCAGGCGGTCTTCAGTTTGTGCGAGCCGGGCAGAGTGACCACATAGGACGACGGGCCGGTCGGCTCCCACTCCAGCTCACGGTCGGTGAGGACCTGCTCGATCAGCTCGGTCACCATGCCCACGCCGCCCCTTCCAGCCGGGCCGCGATCATTGCCCGGTGCTCGCTCACCGCGTCACGGTAGACCCGGAGCAGGTGTTCCACCGTCCGATCCCAGGAGAACTGCGACGCGTGGGCGACCGCACCGGCCGACAGTCGGTGGCGGAAGCCGGGCGCGGCGAGCAGCCTGTCCAGCACGCGGGCCCAGTCGGCCGGGTCGTGGCCGTCGACCAGGACGCCGCTCTCGCCGTCGCGGACCGCCGTGACCAGCCCGCCGACCGCGGCCGCGACCACCGGCGTGCCACAGGCCTGCGCCTCCAGGGCGACAAGACCGAACGATTCGTTGTACGACGGGACAGCCACCAGGTCGGCGGCCCGGTAGAGCGCGGCCAGGCCGGCGCCGGTCTGCGGGGGCAGGAACACCACCGAGTCGAGCACGCCGAGCGAGGCGGCCAGGTCGATCAGCGCGGTGGGCTTGTCGAGGCCGCTGCCGCTGGGGCCGCCGCAGATCACCAGGGTCACGTTCTCCGTGCCGCGGGCGCGCAGCTCGGCGAGCGCGGAGATCAGCACGTCGGGGGCCTTGAGCGGCTGGATCCGGCCGACGAACGCGACGATCCGGTCCCGCTCGGACAGGCCGAACCGGGCGCGGTCGGTGTCGCCGGGGCGGAACCGGTCGAGGTCGACGCCGGGCTGCACGACGCTGACCCGGGCGGGGTCGGCCTGGTAGTACGTGATCAGATCCTGCGCCTCGAACCGGGTGTTCGCCACCAGCCGGTCGGACTCGGCGACCACCTGCTCCTCGCCGATCACCCGCGCCTTCGGCTCGGGGCGGTCACCGGCCGCGATCAGCCGGTTCTTCACCTTGGCCAGGGTGTGCGCGGTGTGCACGTGCGGCACGCCCCAGCGTTCCCGGGCGAGCCAGCCGACCTGGCCGGAGAGCCAGTAGTGCGAGTGGATCAGGTCGTAGTGGCCCGGTGGGTGTGCCGCCTCGGCCCGCAGCACGCCGGTGGTGAACGCGCAGAGCTGCGATGACAGCTCCTCCTTGTTCAGCCCCTCGTACGGCCCCGCGGTGACGTGCCGGACGTGCACGCCCGGTGACATCTCGACCATCGGCGGCAGCTCGCTGGAGGTGGCCCGGGTGAAGATCTCCACCTCGACGCCCGCCGCGGCGAGACGTTTGGACACCTCGACGATGTAGACGTTCATCCCACCGGCGTCACCGGTGCCCGGCTGCTCCAGCGGCGACGTGTGCACCGAGAGGGTGGCAATGCGCCGTGGGGTGGGCCATCCGACCTCGACCACGTTGTGTCCCTCCCTCACGTTCAACCGGAACAAGCTTGTTGCACACTTGTCATCTTCCCCATCGGCGTGGGCTGAACCACCACGCAGCCGGGCCGGGGTGACTCAGGTCATGCGGTTAGATCGGAGCCATGCAGAGAATCGCAGTGGTCACCGGGGCATCCAGCGGCATCGGCGCGGCGACCGCACGACGCCTGGCCGGTGAGGGCTTCCACGTGGTCGCCGTGGCCCGCCGGGCGGACCGGCTGGACGCCCTGGTCAAGGAGATCGGCGCGAACGCGACCGCGGTGGTGTGTGACGTCACCTCGGACGACTCGGTCGCCGCCCTGGCCGCCGCCGTCGCCGAGCTGGGCGCGCCGGTCGCGCTGCTGGTCAACAACGCCGGCGGGGCGGTCGGACTGGACCAGATCGCGGACGGCAAGGTCGCGGACTGGCAGGCGATGTGGGACGTGAACGTGCTCGGCACGCTGCGCGTCACGCAGGCGCTGCTGCCGGCGTTGGAGGCGAGCGGCGCGGGGACGATCGTGACGGTCGGGTCGACGGCGGCATTCACGCCGTACGAGGGTGGCGGGGGTTATGTCGCGGCGAAGCACGGCCAGACCGCGCTCGTCGGGACGCTCCGGCTGGAGTTGTCCGGCAAGCCGGTCCGGGTGATCGAGATCGACCCCGGCATGGTCCGGACCGAGGAGTTCTCGCTCAACCGCTTCGACGGCGATCAGGCCCGTGCCGACGCGATCTACGCGGGCGTGAAGGAGCCGCTGGTGGCCGACGACATCGCGGACGTGATCGCGTTCGCGGCGACCCGGCCGCAGCACGTCAACATCGACCGGCTGGTGATCCGGCCGATCGCGCAGGCGGCCCAGCACAAGGTGCATCGGGAGCTGTAAGCCAGGTGAAACCGGTCGGCGCGATCACCCGGGGCACGACCAACCCGAACCGGCTGCGGCGGGTGGACAACTTCATCGCGTACCGATGCGGGGCTCTTCTGACGGCGGCGGCCGTGCCCCTGGTGGTCGATCTGGGGTACGGCGCGACGCCGGTCACCGCGGTCGAGCTTCGCGGGCGGCTGGCGGCTGCCGTCCGTCCGGATGTCACGGTCGTCGGTCTGGAGATCGATCCGGTACGGGTGAGCGCCGCCCTCCCGTTCGCCGATCCCCCGCGCCTGGAGTTCCGCCGGGGCGGTTTCGAGCTGGCCGGGCTCTCGCCGGTGGTGGTGCGCGCGTTCAACGTGCTCCGGCAGTACCCGGAGGACGGGGTGGACGCGGCCTGGCGGCAGATGACGGGCACCGGCGCGCTGCTGGTCGAGGGCACCTGCGACGAGCTGGGGCGGATCGCGACGTGGGCGGTGGTGGAGGCCGGTGTGCCGTCGACGCTCACGTTCTCCGCGCGGCTGGTGGATCTGGAGCATCCGGCGGTCTTCGCCGAGCGGCTG
>KL571228.1:24570-26481 GCA_000715855.1 Actinoplanes liguriensis | reverse complement strand
GCGGCTGCCGAAGGCGTTGATCCACCACAACGTGCCCGGTCATCCGGTGCACGAGCTGCTGCGTGCGCTGGGCCGGGCCTGGGAGACCGAGGCGACCCCGTTCGGGCCGCGGCAGCGCTGGCTGGCCACCATGCGCCGGATGCGCGCGGAGGGCTGCCCTCTGCTGGACGGCCCGGCGCGCTGGCGCCTCGGAGAGCTGACGGTGCCGTGGCCGGGCTAAGCCCCGGCGCCGTTACCGTTCGCGATGACTGTCTTCAAGGCTTCGAGCAGGGCGTCCGCGGTGAACGGCTTCTTCACCAGCAGCGCGTCCTCGCCGACCAGGCCCTTGGTGACCGCGATGTCCTTGGGCAGGCCGGAGATGAAGACCACGTACGTTCCGGGCCGCATCTGCCGGATCGTGGCGGCCAGTTCCCCGCCGGATTTCCCGCCGGGCAGGGTCAGATCGGTGACCAGGACGTCGATCACGCCCGGGTGGTCCCGGCAGACCGAGACGGCCTCGTCCGGGTCGCCGGCCACCAGGGCCGCATAGCCTTTGCGCTCCAGCATGCGACGCATGATGTCGCGGAGATCTTCTTCGTCGTCGACGACCAGGATGGTCGGCGTATCGGCGACCGGCGCCTCGGACATGGGTCCTCCTCGGGGCTGGGGTCGATCTCACGCTAGCCGCCCCGGACCGAAGAGTTGGGCACTTTGCCGCACCCCCGGCCGGACGGCCGATGTCTGAGGAAAACACACGCCGCGCGACGCATCATGCGTCGCGCGGCGTGTGCCGGGATCAGGGTCAGCGGCCCCTCTTGACGACCTTCGTGGCGCTGGTGGCGGCGTTGAGGTAGCCGGTGAACAGGGTCCGGTTCGGCGAGCCGACGCCCGGGCTGCGGACCAGGCCGGAGTCGGCGTGCGCGACCAGGTCGTCACGCACCTGCTGCGGGGTCCACGCCGGGTGGGCGCCGAGCACCAGCGCGGCCGCGCCGGCCACGTGCGGGCTCGCCATCGAGGTGCCGCTCATCACCGCGGTGCCGGTGTTGGATTCGTTGGACGCCGACTTGATGTTCACGCCCGGCGCGAAGATGTCGAGGCAGGCGCCGTAGTTGGAGAAGGACGCCCGCTTGTCGCCGCTGTCCACCGCGCCGACGGTGATCGCGTTGCTGGTGTCGGAGGGCGAGAACTTGCAGGCGTTGCGGTTGTCGTTGCCGGCCGCGACGGCGAACGTGATGCCCTTGGCGATCGAGCGGTTCACGGCGTCGTCGAGCGCCTTGTCCTTCGGGCCGCCGATGCTCATGTTGGCGACCGCCGGCAGCTTGGCGTGCGCGGTCACCCAGTCGATGCCGGCGATGAAGTCGGAGTACGAGCCGGAGCCGTCGCAGTCCAGCACCTTGACGCCGACCAGCTTGACGTCCTTGGCCACGCCGTAGGTGGCGCCGCCGATGGTGCCGGCCACGTGGGTGCCGTGCCCGTTGCAGTCGTCCGCGGTCTTGTCGCCGTCGACGAAGTCCCAGCCGCTGGTCGCCCGGCCGCCGAAGTCCTTGTGCGAGGTGCGGATGCCGGTGTCGATCACGTACGCGGTGACGTCCTTCGCCGAGCGGTACGTGTACTTCCGGTCCAGCGTGCGCACGTGCTGGTCGATCCGGTCCAGGCCCCACGTGACGCCGGGCTGGGTCGCGGCCGCCTCGATGACGGCGTCCTGCTCGACGTACTCGACGGCCGGGTCGGCCGCGAGACGGGCCGCCTGGGTCTCGGACATCCGGGCGTGGAATCCGCGTACGGTGGCCTTGTAGTTCTCCAGCACCTCACCGCCGTAACCGGAGATGAGGTCCTGCGAAGCAGCAGCGCCGGCCTTGAGAACCACGATGTAGCTGCCCGGGATGGCCGTGGCGGCGCCGGCCTCCAGGATCGCTGTCTCTTATACACATC
>KL571228.1:21904-24368 GCA_000715855.1 Actinoplanes liguriensis | reverse complement strand
GATGTGTATAAGAGACAGCCGTAAAGAGAAGCGGTGGCGGCGCTCGCGACGGCCACCAGACGGACGGCCAAGCGACGGGCGTCGGAACCGAGCATCAAATGTCTCCCTCAGGTAGGTGCCCCGGCTCGGTGTGGCATGCCGTGGCGACTTGAGGGAAATCCTGAAGGTGAAAAAGTGCAGGTCCAGGTCTCGCCGGGGTGCGACGACGTTGCGCCGATTCACAGCGGATCCCCGGGTCGAAGCACTAAGGCCCTCAGGCCCGGAACCGATTTGTTCCGCTGTCAGGACCGCTGCACACCGCCACTGAGCAAGGAGAGCGATATGACCACCCTGCTGTCGCCCGAGATCGACACCGTCGGCGAGCTGACGGAGCGCTGCGATCGCTGTGGCGCGGCCGCCAAGCTGGAGGTGACCCTGAGCAGCGGCGGCGACCTGGTTTTCTGTGGCCACCACGCGAACCGGATGCACGCGGAGATCGCCCGCGTGGCCAGCAAGATCCGCCTGGAGGAAGGGTTCGCCTGGGCGGGTAAGTAACCGCGCATGCCGCGATATGCTCATTTCCTCACGTCATGGGGGGATATGTGCGTATCGCGGCACGCGGCGTGGGCAGGTTGTCCCGGCTGATCGCCGGATGCGCCGGGATCACGGTCACCGTTCTCGGCCTCCTGAACACGCGCACGTCCGATCTCACCGCACCGCCGGAAGGGCTCACGCCCACTCCGGCGGTTGCGTTGATTCCGGCCGGGCTCGCCCTGCTGCTGCAGGTCCTGCCCCTGGCCGACGGTCTCGCCGGCCGGCTGCGCCTCGGTGCGGCCACGGGACTCGCGCTGACCGCGGCGATCCTCGCCGGCGCCGCCCTCGACCGGCATCCGGCCGCCGCGGTGGCCACCCTCCTCTCCGGCCTCGCCCTGGCCTGCCTCGACCTGCGACTGCCCCGCCGGGTGGGCGAGGTCCCGGTCCGGGTCGCCGACCCGCTCCTGCTCGGCGCCGCCACGATCGCGCTCGTCGCGCTCGTCCCCCGGCTCTTCGCCGCGACCTTTCCGAACGGGCAGGAACCCGACGGCGTGATGCCCCTCTCCCTCGCCGCCGGCCTGCTCACGCTGACCGCCGGGGCGATCCTGGCGCGCCCGGAGGCCGGGCCGTTGCGGACCCTCGACCAGTCCGGGCCGCGGACGGCGGTGCGCCGGCTCGCGCCCGCTCTCGTCGCGGCGCCGCTGATCGCGGCGCTGGTGAGCGCGTTCGCGGTGCGTACCGGTCTGAGCCGGCCGGCCGCGGCGGTCAGCACCGGCGCGATCCTCGCCGCCCTCGGCCTGCTGGGGTTACTAGCTTTTCTGGTACGGACACTGGACCTCGCCGACCGTCGTCAGCGTCGCCTCGTCGCCGAGCTGCGTGACCGGCAGGACTTCGCGGACACGCTGCTCCAGTCGATGAACGAGGCGGTCATGGTGCTGGACGCCAACTACCGCGTGATCGACGTCAACCGGCGCTGGCGCGAGCTCACCGGCGAGCAGGACGAGCTGCGCGAGCCGCCGCCGCTCCCGCCCCCGGGCAGCGGCGGGGACTGGCTGCTCCCCCGTGCGGACGGGACCAAGGTGCCGGTGCTGGCCACCATGGCCGCCATCCCGGACGCTGCCGGGGCACCCCGCGGATACGTCGCGACGTGCGTCGACATCGCCTCCCGCAAGGAGCACGAGGAGGCGCTGACCTCGCACGCGGCCGAGCTGGAGCGCGGCAACGAGCGGCTGGCCACGGCGCTCGCCTTCAAGAACGACCTCACCTCGATGCTGACCCACGACGTGGCGCAGCCGATCAGCTCGATCGCCAGTCTCGCCGAGCTGCTCTGCGCGGACTGGGCGGACCTGCCCGACGACGTCCGGCAGGAGCTGGCGCAGAAGATCGACAAGAACACCCGGCGGCTGGTCAAGATGATGAACGACCTGCAGCTGCTGTTCCGGCTGGACACCGGGACGGTGACCGCGCGGCGGGTGCCGGTGCCGCTGCTGGAGGTGGCCCGGGCCGCGGCCGGCTCGGCCGAGCAGGTGGAGATCGAGATCGACGAGGAGATCTCCGCGCTGGCCGACCGGGGACACCTCGCGGTCGTGGTGGAGAACCTGCTGAAGAACGCGATGACGCACGGGGCCGCGCCGATCCGGGTCGGCGCCGCCCGGCAGCCGGACGGGACGGTGCTGCTGTCGGTGCAGGACAGCGGCGCGGGCATTCCGGAGGACGTGCTGCCCAACGTGTTCGGGCGGTTCATCCGGGGGGCCGGGCTGGGGCTGTTCATCGTGCGGCACCTGGTGGAGGCGAACGGCGGGTCGGTCCGTTACGAGCACGCCACCCCGCGCGGCGCCCGGCTGCTGGTCACCCTGGAAGCCGCTCCGCGCTGACAGGCGAGAAGGCCGCCGGACCCCGGCGGCCTTCTCGTTCTTGATCTTCGGGTTGACCGTGCCCCGCCACGGAGGCC
>KL571228.1:10025-21730 GCA_000715855.1 Actinoplanes liguriensis | reverse complement strand
GTCTGGACCACAGCGGAGGCAGGCAATGAAGAATTTGATCGTGATTCTGGCCGTCAGCCGATGCCGCGATCCTCTTCGTTGATCATGCCGCTGCCCCAGATGTCGCTGGCCGGGGTGCGTCCGCCCATCCGGGCCGAGCCCGCGACGCCGCCGCTGATCGGGCCGGGGCCGCTCTTCGCAACCTGGCGGCTCGGAGGGTTCGCCGGGGCGGAGGTGGATCGCGACGCGGGCCCCGGAGCGGTGCTCGACAGGGCGGCGGTGCCGATCGCGGCGCTGGGAAGATTCGCGGCGCCGGCCGCGTGGTGCAGCGGATTGTCGGTGAGGCCCAGACCGGTCGGGTCGGCGTTGCCGAGGTCGGCGGCGCCGGTGTCCCAGCCCGCGCCCGGCCCGGGATCCGGCTGCGTGGCGGGCGGATGCCGGTGGACGCGCGTGGCAACCGAGGCAGGTGAGGCGAAGTCCGGGCTGAACAGGGTGTGCGCGGGGCCGGGGAGGCGTTTGACGCTGGCTCCGGTCGGCATCGGGCGACCGCCCAGGACACCGCTCTCGACCAGGCCCTTGAAGGTGGTCAGGTCCGCCTTGAGACGGCGGGTCAGCGACTCCTGGCCATGCCGGTCGCTGGGCATGAGGAACGCGATGTCGGCCTCGAGCTGGGCGACGATCTGGGTCTTCGTCTCGCCCATCGGGCGCAACGTCAAGGTCTCGGCGAGGAGCGGCCCCTCCATGGTCGACCAGGAGACCCGTTCGTCAGGTGTCCGCTCGATGATCTGCGCGTCGAACTCACGGCGTTTGCCGTCCACGTCCATGATCCAGTGGGTCTGGTCCGCGCCCGTGGTGGTCACCTGACGGACGCCGGTCATGAACCGTGGGTAGTTCTCGAACACGGCGAGCTGCTCGTACACCGTGTGCAGCGGTGCACTCACCTCGATGGCCTGCTGAACCATACTCATCGCATCTCTCCCATGCTGAAGTGCTGGCATGACAGAGAGTACGGAGACCAGTACGGCCCGTGTTTGTCTTTCGTTCAGACTCGTCGCAGGTACTGCCAGCCGCCCACCTCGGCCGCGTACCGCGCGTCACTCGCGGGCACCAGCGTCACACCGGCATCCCGCAGCATCGCGACCAGACGCGGGGACGGGCTGCGCCACGCCTCGCTGATCTCCACCACGGTGCCCGTGCTGCGGCAGGCGGCGGCCAGGTCGGCGATCAGCGCCGGGGAGACCGCGGCGTCGTCCACGCCGGCCTGGGCCAGCAGCGCGAGCGGCCGGGCCAGCTGCGTCGGCACGTACCGGGAGGCCCGCTCCAGGCCGCGCACGGTGGCCGCGATCAACTGCTCGGCGACCTGCTCGGCGGCCGTCACGCCGTCGGCGATCAGCGCCCGGACCGCGCGGGCGTCGAGCAGCTCGTCACCGAGCGGCAGGGCGGAGGTCGCCACCGACAGCGCGTCGAGCTGGGTGAGGTCGGCCGGCAGCGCCAGCCAGCCGTCCGGGCGGACCACCTCGACCTCGGCGGCGACCCGCAGCGTCATCTCGGTGCGGTGCCGGGCGCGGCGCACCGCGTCGGCGTACGCGTTCAGCCACGTGGTGTCCGGCCCGGCCTGGTCGGCGAAGGTGAGCGCGGTCAGGCCGGCCCGGTCGGCGGCCGAGACCACCACACCGACCGCGTCCCGCCCGGCCGAAAACCCGGTGTGCACGTGGGCATCCACCGTCAGATCCAGCGCACACCCGGCACCGATGACTGATTCCCGCTTTGCGCCCACGACCACTCCCCGACTGAAGTTCACCGTCGTGGAGAACAATCCCGGTCGCGCGTTGTCTCCCGGGTCAGCCGCCGGTGCAGGTGAGGTGCGCCTCTCACTCCGCCGACTTCTCACCCACCAGCCGGGCGATCGCGTCGACCGCGGCGTCGGTCGGCGACGCCGCGGCACGGTTCGCCTCCTGCAACTCCCGGTACACCTCCTCACGGTGCACCTGCACGTCACGCGGCGCCTGGATACCCAGCCGGATGACGTCGCCCCGGGCCTCCAGCACGGTGATCACGACATCGTCGCCGATCATCACGCTCTCTCCGGCACGTCTGGTCAGCACAAGCATCGACGCCTCCTCCATCCATGGAACGGACAGCATGACAAAGGCGCGGCCGCGAGGAAACGCGACCGCGCCTTTCGAGGGTCTTCACGACCCGATCTCGACCGCCGTGGAGAACCCTCGACCGGAGACTCAGAACGCCCGGTTCATGATTGCCCGGACCGGATAGCCGGAGCCGGTGAGAATCGTCTGCATGGCCCGCATGCTGTCCCGGTCGACCACGATCGGGGCGAGCAGGTTCGCGGTGGTCTCGTCCTTGCCCGCGGTGATGATCGACAGCAGCAGCACGCGGTCCGGGTCCTTGGTGTTCAGCGCGGCGAACACCGCCTCGTCGATCTCCGGCGCGTACTCCGGGAAGAACGGCTCCGGCGGCGCCACCAGGAAGCGCAGCTCCGGGTTCTCGATCGAGGTCAGGGCGTAGAGCAGACCGTCATCGTTCAGCCGCACCAGGACGAATTCCCTGTGCCCCGGGAACCCGGGGATCGGCACCGCCATCGAGATGGTCGGCAGGCCCAGGGACGGGTCGGTCATGGTGGCCTCGAGCGGTCGGGACATGGTGCGAGTAGTCATGGTCACCTCAGGAAATCGATGAGCGAGGGCTGGATCACCTTGGCCGTGGCGGCCAGGGCGGCCTGATACGAGGTCTGCTGGAGCTGCAATTCCATGATCGCCTTGGGCAGGTCGACATCCTCGATATCCGACAGCTGCGACGACACGGACATCAAGCGATCCTCGGCGGACTGCTTCATCTGTGTAACCCGATTGTATCGGGCGCCTACGTCCGAAAGAGTTGATTTCACGAGATCAGACGCTTTGTCGAGGTTCTGTAGGCCGGTGTCCATGGCGTCCGCATCACCGGACTTCATCGCGTCGATGATGTTGTCCAGGACACGGAACATCTGGGTCGGGTTGTCCACTTTGTTGCCGTTGCCGTCGTCGACCTGATCGTCGCCGAACACCTCCGGACCGCGTACATCGACGCGGACCTTCGCGTTCGGGCCGATCGCGCGGAGCGTCTCGCCGGCCTCCTCACCGACGTACCGGCCGCCGGTGTCATAGGCGCTCGCGTCCGGTGTGGACCCACCGAAGACCGGCCGGTCCAGGTACTTGGAGTTGGCGAACTGGACCAGGTTGCCCTTGATCTGCTCGAGCTGGGCGGCCCGCGCCTTGTTCGCCTCGGGCGTGGACTGGCCGCCGCTCTTCGCCTCCAGCGTCAGATTGCGGGCCACGGTCAGCAGCTCCACCGACGACTGCAGGTTGTCCTGCACCACGCCGAGCCGGCCGACCGCGTCGTCGGCGTTGTTCGAGTACTTCTTGTTGGCCCGCACCTCGCCGCGGAGCTGCAGCGCGGTGACCGTGCCGGTCGGCGAGTCCGAGGGCCGGTTCAACTGCTTGCCGCTGGAGATCTGGTCCTGCGCCTGCTGGGTCTTGTTCAGGTTGCGCTGCAGGCTGGCCATCGTGCGGGTACGGACGCTGCTCTGGGTGACCCTGGGGCTGCTGCTCATCACGGGCTCCCTTATCTACCGACCATGCCGGTACGGTTGATCAACTGGTCGAGCATCGAGTCGATCGTGGTGAGCACCCGGCTGGCCGCCTCGTATCCACGCTGGTACGTGAGCAGGTTGGTCATCTCCTCGTCGAGGTTGACCCCGGCCTCCGCGTCCCGGGCCGCGTCCACCTGGTCGGTCACCGCGTTCTGCACGTCCCGGCGACGGATCGCGGCCTGCGCCGACACGCCCAGCTCGCCGATCATCGACTGGTACTCGGCGTCGGCGTCGGTCCGGGAGTCGGCCAGGTCGGAGATCTCGTCCGCGACGTTGCCGTCCAGCACCTTCGGGGTGCCGGTCGGATTGCCGGCGGAGATCTGCAGCTTTGCCGGGTCGGTGACCGCCACCTTGATCTGCGCGGCGGTGACGTTCGTGGTCGTGCCGGTGTCGGTGCGGACGAAGAACGGCTCACCGGTGGTGCCGTCGGTCGCGTACCCGGCGCTGTAGGCCGTGTTGACCGAGTCGGCGAGCTTCTTCGCGACCGCGTCGAGCCGCTTGGTGATGGAGTCCAGCGTGCCGCCCTTGGCGAGCAGCTCCATCGAGGCGCCCACACTGCCGCCGGCCGAGACCGCCGCCTTGGTGTCCGCCCAGCGTAGGTTGACCTCGCTGGTGGCCAGGTCCTCCAGGCGGTTGGCGCTGCCCGGCTCGATCTCGAGCGCCCGCGTCGTGAACCCGCTGACCAGCGGCGCGCTGCCGACGAAGACGTTGATCGAGCCGTTCGGCAACTCGGTGGCGCTCGCCCCGGCCAGCTCGGACAACTTGAGCAGCTGCTGGGCTCGCTGGTCCTGCAGCTCGTTGGGCTGCAGGCCGGCCTGGGTGGCGATGACGATCTGACTGTTCAGCTTGGCCACCGCGTCGGCCGCCTTGTTGACGTCCTCGACGTAGGTGTCCAGGCCGGTCCGGGCCGCCTTGTACTGGTTGTTCAGCGACGACGCGGCGTCGTTGAGCGTCGAGGCGACGGTGGTGGCCTGCTCCACCACCGCGGACTTGCCGGCCAGCTGATCCGGGTTGGTGGTGATCTTGTTCCACCCGTCCCACATGTCGGCGAGACGGGCCTGCAACGCGGTGTCGCTCGGCTCGGCGAAGACGTCCTCGATCTGGCTGTACGCCCCGGCCCGCGCATTGTGGTACGCCGAGTTCGAGTGCTCGGTGTAACTGCGCTGGTCGAGGGCCGCGTTACGTAGCCGATCCACCGAGGAGACGGTCACGCCGTTGCCGATCGCGCTGGTGGTGGCGTAGACGCCGGGCACCAGGTTGGCGTTCTGCGATTGCATTGTCACGCGTTGCCGGGTGTAACCCTCGGTGTTCGCGTTGGCGATGTTCTGGCCACTGACGTCCAAGCCGCGCCGCTGCGCGTACAGGGAGGTCAGTGCGGTGTTGAGTCCACTGAAAGTGCTGCCCATCAGATCGCCTCATCAACGAGCGTGGGGCGGCGAGCGCCGCCGGTGACGGTCTGGCCCTGCGGTCCGTACGTTTCCACAGTCTCGGCGAACACGAGCATGGTTTCGCGAGCCGCGCGCTGGCCCGCGGTGAGCAGGTCACGATTGACGTCGGCCAGGGCCCGGATTTCCGACGTCAAGAGCAGGAATGCCTTGCGATGCTGGTGCAGCAGGTCCGACCAGGGATCCGGGGCCGCGTCGGCGAGCTCGCCCAGCGAGGCTTCCGGATCGATCCCGAGCTCGGTGGCGACGTCCTGCGCGTACGCGGCACGGATGACCTCGGTCTGGCGAATCTGATCGAGCACCACTTCCACCTCCCGGGTGGCGTGGCTGAGCCAGCGCGATCGGTTGGCCGCGAGGAGCAACTGCTCCTCCTCAAGCTTGAACAGCAGCATCTCCAGCAGCTCGCGAGAGCGCCACAGGACGCTGGCCAGGTCGGTCAGGCTCACCCGGTCCTCCGTCGTTCGCTGGTCGGGCTGCACCCCGTTGGCAACCCGCTCATTCGGACAGGTCGGCATGTTCGCGGTGCCGCTGAGTGGTTTCCCCCAATCGGCATTTTTCCGGTAAGCCCGAAAAGCCCGAAGAATTCTCGGAGAATCCTCAGGGCCTCTCGGCGGAGCGCCGAAGGGAAAGACGCACCACACCGGCTCATGGATGGGCCGATCAAGACCCCACTCAAGGAGGAATCACCCCATGGGTCTTCGTATCAACCAGAACATCGCCGCTCAGAACGCCTACCGGAACCTGTCGGTCACCGACAACCAGATGCAGAAGTCGCTGGAGAAGCTGTCCAGTGGTTTCCGGATCAACCGGGCCGCGGACGACGCGGCGGGCCTGTCGATCTCCGAGGGTCTGCGCGCGCAGACCGGCGGCCTCAAGGTCGCTGTCCGCAACGCACAGGACGCGATCAGCGTCGTGCAGACCGCTGAAGGCGCGCTCAACGAGACGACCAGCATGCTGCAGCGCATGCGCGACCTCTCGGTCCAGTCCAACAACGCGTCCCTCGACGGTGACGCGAAGAAGGCCGCGGCGGCCGAGTTCAACCAGCTCGCCTCCGAGATCGACCGGGTCAGCGACACCACCGCGTTCGGCAAGTCGAAGTTGCTCGACGGCTCCTTCGGCATGGCGGCCACCCAGACCGGCACGGCCATCACGGGCACCGCGGCGACCGCGACCTCGCCGGCCATCGTCGCCGTGCCGACCAACTCCGGCACGATCACCATCGACAAGATCAACGGGCAGACGGTCAAGGACGCCACCGGCACCGCGGCGCCGATCACCATCAACCCGGTCGACTTCTTCGAGACCGACAAGAACGGCAACCAGACGCCTCTCAGTGCGCAGGCGTCGGCCGCGAAGCTCAACAGCGCCATCTCCAGCGCCCTCAAGGACGCCGGTTACGGCGACGTCACCATCGAGGTGTCCGCGCAGACCGACAAGGCGACCGGCAACCTCACCTTCAGCATGAGCGGCACCACCGGCTTCAACACCACCGCCACGGGCAACCTGAACATCACGCCCGGCGCCTCTACCGCGAACGCCACCGCCACCGCGGGTGCGTTCCAGATCGGGGCCAACTCCGGCGAGACCCTGAGCGTCGGCATCGGTGCCATCAACTCGAAGACCCTGGGCCTCAACGCCCTGGACCTGACCCGGGCGGCCGACCCGGTGGCCGGCACGAAGTCGGGCGCCGCCGAGGCGATGGACGCGATCGACAGCGCCATCCAGTCGGTCTCCGACACCCGGGCCAAGCTGGGTGCTCACCAGAACCGCTTCGAGCACACCATCAACAACCTCAACGTGGCGGTCGAGAACCTGTCCGCGTCGGAGTCCCGGATCCGTGACACCGACATGGCGCAGGAGATGGTGTCCTTCACCCGGAACCAGATCCTCACCCAGGCCGGCACCTCGATGCTGTCGCAGGCCAACCAGGGCGCGCAGAACGTGCTGTCGCTGCTCCGCTGACCGCAACCGTTTAACAACCGATAGCAACTGAATCCGCACAGCGAACGACCGAAGAGGTGGGGGTAGCCGGCAAACCGAGCCGGCTGCCCCCGCTCCGCTCCCGCCCTCGGACGAAAGGCAGGCACTCGTGAGCAGCTCCGTCGACGGCCTCGTCAGTGGTCTCAGCACCACCTCGATGATCAATTCGCTGATGCAGGCCGAGGCCGCCCCACAGACCAAGCTCAAGACCAAGGTCGAGACCGCGCAGACCGCTGTCGCCTCGTACCAGTCGGTCAACGCCAAACTCAAGGCCACCAAGTCGGCCGGTGAGTCGCTGGCCTCGCTCGGCTCGTGGCGTGCCCTCACGGCGACGTCCAGCTCGACGAGCGTCACCGCGACCGCGACCGGCGGCCTGAGCGGCATGGCCGGCAGCGCCACGTTCGACGTCACCTCGGTAGCCCGGGCGCAGAGCACGGTGCTCAGCGCAGACGACACCGCCGCCGAGGGCGTCTATCCCTCCTCCATCACGGTCCAGCCCGGCACCTGGTCCAAGGACTCGAACGGCGACGACCAGTTCACCGCCGTGGGCGACCCGGTCGACATCACCGTCGACGAGCCGCGCACCGCCGCGAAGCTCACCAGCGCGGTGAACGCCAAGTCGGCCACCCTCGGCATCCGCGCCGGCGTGGTCAACACCTCGGGCACCGCCGGCGTCGTGCAGTTCACCAGCATGAAGAGCGGCGCCGCGAACGGCTTCCAGATCACCGGTCTGGAGAACACCGGCACGGCCGGGGCGAGCCCGACGACGGCGGTCGGCAAGGACGCGGTGCTGACCATGAACCCGGGCAGCCCCTCGGAGTACAAGGTCAACAGCTCGACCAACACGTTCAGCTCGCTGATGCCCGGCGTGACGCTCACCGTGTCGAAGGAGGAGACGGGCGTCAACGTCGACGCGTCGACCGACACCGGCGCCATCGCCGCCAAGGTGCAGGCCATGGTCGACGCCGCGAACGCCTCGCTCGCCGAGATCAAGAGCCAGACCGCGTACGACACCGACTCCAAGCAGGGCTCCCCGCTGACCGGTGACTTCACCGTCCGGCAGATGAGCTCGGCGCTGCTCGGCATGGTCAGTAACGGGCTGTCGTACGACAAGACCGAGACGGACTCCAACGGGGTCGACACGACCTCGACGATCGACTTCGGCTCCCTCAGTCAGCTCGGTGTCACGCTGACCAAGGACGGGACGCTCTCGTTCAACGCGAGCGACTTCAACAAGGCGTACGCCGAGAACCCGTCCAAGATCCAGGAAGCCGGCATCGCGTTCGGCAACAAGGTCCGTGGCCTCGCCGACAAGCAGACCACCGCGGTCACCGCCGTCATCACCGGCCGGAAGAGCGAGATCGACTCGCTCAACGACCAGATCGAGAACTGGGACGTGCGGCTGGCCGCCAAGAAGGTGGCGCTGCAGCGCCAGTACACCGCCCTGGAGACCTCGCTCGGCAACCTGAAGAGCCAGGGCACCTGGCTCTCCGGGCAACTGGCCGGCCTGGGCTGATCCCGAGCACGACCGACCGACGACCCGCACGCCGCCGGCCCTGACCGAGGAGATCCATGAGCGCGACCAACCTTCGTGACCGTTACCTGCAGGACTCGATCAACACGGCTTCCCCCGCGAAGCTGCTGACCATGCTCTACGACCGGCTGATCCTGGACCTGACGCAGGGTGAGGACGCGCTGAACAACGGCGATCTCCCGCTGGCCAACGACAAGCTCAACCACGCGCAGGAGATCATCCTGGAGCTGCGGGTCACGCTCGACGTGGACGCGTGGGACGGCGCACCCGGGCTGGCCAACCTGTACGGCTTCCTGCTCTCCGAGCTGATCGGGGCGAACATCGCCAAGAGCCCGGAGCGGGTCGCCGGTTGCCGCAAGCTGTTGGAGCCGAGCAGACACATGACCGAGGACTGGCGGGGCGCCTGGACAGCGGCGCTCGACGAACTGGAGATGGACGTCGCGGCGGTCGAGTCGATGCTCGCCGACGAGCACCGCTACGCCGAGTCCCCGCCGGCCGACATCTGGAAGCCTCCGACCGATCTCGGCGCGCTGCCGCTGGAGCTCAAGCCGCGGGCCGACGAGATCCTCACCCGCCAGCTCGCCGCGGCAGAGGAGATCGCCCGGCGGCTCACCTCGAACCGGCAGCAGTCCGCGATGACCGCCCGGATCGAGACCGGCGAAGCGGTCAAACGCCCCGTGTACCTGGATTGCGCCATGTAGCACCTCGAACGTCCCGGATCCTCCAGCGAGGGTCCGGGACGTTTTCGTGTGCAACCTCGCAGCAACCGTCTGACGCTCAGCGAATCACCGGTCACGCCGAAATGCATGGTACGAGCACGGATTGCTCACCGAACTGCCACGGAACGGCGACCAGAGGCGATCGATCAGGGGAGCTGCGAAGTGTTCGACGACCTTTCCACGTCTGCACTGCGCGTCGCTGTCACCGGCCTGTCGGCCCGGCAGAACGCCATTGCCAACAACATCGCGAACGTCGAGACCCCGGGCTTCCGTGCCCGTAAGGTCAAGTTCGAGGAGGCTCTTTCGGGTGCCGTCGCCCGTGGCCAGTCGCCGCTGGGCATCACCCCGAGCACGAGTGAGTCGCTGGAGCCCACCCGGCTCAACGGCAACAACGTCAACCTCGACGAGGAGACGCTGTCGCACATCGACACCACGATGCGCTACCAGCTCACCCTCCGGGCCATCGACAGCAAGTACGGCCTGCTGCGCGACGCCATCAAGGGAGCCTGAGGATGAGCATCTTCAACGCCATCGGTGTCGCGGGCACCGGAGTCACGGTCTATCGCAAGTGGCTCGACGCGGTCTCCGACAACATCTCGAACATGAACGACACCAGCCGTACGTCCGAGAACGCGTTCCAAGCCCGCTTCGTGCAGGCCCGGGCCGCGCAGGACGGCAACGGCGCCGAGGTCGCCGGCGTCCAGCTCGGCAGCGCGCAGGGAATCCTCGCGTACGAGCCGGACAACCCGCTCGCCGACGCGCAGGGCTACGTCCGCCGGCCGGACATCGACATGGGTAGCCAGATGGCCCAGATGATGATGGCGCAGCGCTCCTACCAGGCGAACCTCTCGGTCGTGGACCGGGCCCGGGACGCCTACGCCGCCGCCATCAACCTCGGGAAGTAGTCATGAGCGCGATCAGCCCCATCGGGGGCATCTCCGGTTTCAGCGGGATCAACGGCATCTCGGGCAGCTCCGGCCTGTCCAAGATCTCCGACTCGCTGGACTTCGACGAGGCCGCCAAGACGGCTAGCCCCAACACCGACTTCGCCCGGATGCTCTCCAAGGGACTGGAGAGCGTCCAGGCGTCCCAGGACAAGGCGAGCGACCTCGCCGTACAGGTCGCCAACGGGACGCTTCAGGACCCGGCCCAGTACACGATGGCCGCGAATGAGGCGTCCCTCGGACTTCAGATGACTCTTGCCGTCCGTAACAAGGCCGTCGAAGCCTTCCAAGAGATCATGAGGATGCAGGCCTGACATGACTGACCGCCTTCCCGCACCGGTACGCCGTATAACGGACACCTTCAAGTCCTTCACGCCGGGACAGAAGGCTGTCACGATCTTCGCCATCGTCGCCATTCTCGTCGGGGGGTACTTCTTCGCGACGTGGGCGGCGAAACCGTCGTACGCGATCCTCTTCAACAACCTGTCCACGAAGGACGCCGGCGCGATCGTCGAATCGCTGCAGAAGTCGAACACCTCCTACGAGCTGGCGAACGACGGCCAGACGATCATGGTGCCGCGCGACCAGGTGAACGCCCTGCGACTCCAGCTCTCCGGCGAGGGCCTGCCCAACGACGAGGGCACCGGCTACTCGCTGCTGGACCAGCAGGGCATCACCACCAGCGACTTCATGCAGCACGCCAACTACCAGCGGGCGCTGGAGGGCGAGCTCGCCAAGACCATCAAGTCGATCGACGGCGTCGAGGCGGCCACCGTGCACCTCGTGCTGCCGCAGAAGGACGTGTTCGCCGACAACGCCGCCAAACCGACCGCGTCGGTGCTCGTCGCGTCGAAGTCGACCAGCCCGCTCAGCGGCGACCAGGTACAGGCGATCGTGCACCTGGTCGCCTCCAGCGTCGAAAACCTGGACCCCACCCAGGTCACGGTGGCCGGCGCGGACGGCAAGATCCTCTCCACCGGCGGCGGCGAGTCGATCGCGACCGGCGGGGACAGCGGCTCCGACGCGCAGACCGTCGAATTCCAGAACCGGATGAACGCGTCCCTGCAGGCCATGCTGGACAGGTTGGTCGGTCCCGGTCACTCCGTCGTCACCACGACCGCCGACCTGGACTTCGACTCGACCGAGACGCGCAGCAAGACGTACAGCTCGGATCCGTCACTCCCCTCGCTCTCCGAGACGTCCAGCTCGGAGACCTACAGCGGCAGCGGCACCGGCAACGGCGGCGTGCTGGGGCCGGACAACATCCAGGTCCCCACCGGCGCCGGCTCGAACGGGCAGTACGCCAACAAGAACGACGCCCGGCAGAACGCCCTCAACGAAGTGCAGGAGGTCCGCCGGAAAGCGCCCGGCAGCATCCGCCGGCTGAACGTGGCAGTCCTGCTGGACAGCACCGTCGCCGCCTCCATCGACCCGACCCAGGTGCAGCAGCTGGTC
>KL571228.1:3867-9820 GCA_000715855.1 Actinoplanes liguriensis | reverse complement strand
GAGATGTGTATAAGAGACAGCGGTGACACCATCGCGGTCAGCGCCATGCCGTTCGACACCTCGGCCCAGCAGGCAGCGAAGAACGAACTGGCCGCCGCGGCCGCCGCCGAGAAGCAGAGCAAACAGCTCACCCTGATCAAGACCGGGGCGCTGGCATTCGTCGTACTGGCGCTGATCTTCCTGGCCTGGCGGGCCAGCCGTCGTGCCAAGCGGCGCCAGCAACTCACCGCCGAGGAAAAGGCGCACCTGGAGGAGATGCAGGCCGCGCTGGACGCGCAGCGCCAGGCCGAGCTGGAGGCGACCCAGGCCATGCACGCCGCGGCGATGCTCGAGGGCAGCGGGGTCGCTGTGGAGGAGCACGACGAGGCTCGCGAGGAACGGCACCGCGAGATCGAGGACATGGTCAAGGAGAAGCCGGACGAGATGGCCACCCTGCTGCGCGGCTGGATGTCCGCCGACGCGACACACCACTGACCCCCACACAGGCACGGAAGACGGTTCGAGGAGTAGGCGTTGACCACACCCGCGCTCACCACGCTCTCCATGACGGGCGTCCGCAAGGCCGCGATCATGCTGATCCAGTTCGGCCGGGAACAATCCGCGCAGGTGCTGGCGAACATGTCGGAGAAGGAGGTCGAGGCGCTGTCCGCGGAGGTAGCGCGGCTGGGCAAACTCGACCCCGTCCAGGTCGACGACGTGATGGACGAGTTCTATGCCATGGCGACCACCCGGTTCGCCGGGTCCGGCGGCATGGACTACGCCCGTGAGCTGCTGGAGGCCTCGCTCGGCAAGGAACGGGCCGCGCTGATCCTGGACCGGCTCGAAGCGTCGATGAACGACATCCCGTTCAACTTCCTGAGCAACGCGGACCCGCGGCAACTCCTCTCCTACGTGCAGTACGAACACCCGCAGACGATCGCGCTGGTACTCGCGCACATCCCGGCCGGCCTGGCGTCGTCGATCCTGGCCGGCCTGCCGCTCGAGGTGCAGACCGAGGTCGCACACCGGATCGCGATCATGGACCGCACCTCGCCAGACATCATCCGGCAGGTGGAGAGCGCACTGCAGCGCAAACTGTCCAGCGTGCTCCAGCCGGACGAACTCTCCACGGTCGGCGGCCTGCAGCCACTGGTCGAGATCATCAACCGCGCCGACCGGACCACCGAGCGGCTCATCCTGGAAGCCCTGGACGCACGAAGCCCGGAGCTGGCCGAGGAGATCCGGCGGCGGATGTTCATGTTCGAGGACATCATCAACCTGGAGGACCGGGCGGTTCAGCTGATCCTTCGCCAGGTGGAGCCGGCCGACCTGGCCACCGCCCTCAAGGGCGTCCCGGAGGGCGTGCGGGACAAGGTCACCAAGAACCTGTCCGAGCGCGGACGCGAGAACCTGCTCGAAGAGATGGACCTGCTCGGCCCGGTCAAGGTCAAGATGGTCGAGGAGTCGCAAGCCAAGATCGTCGGGGTCATCCGCACCCTGGAGGACTCCGGCCAGATCGAGATCCAGCGTGGTGGCGAGGCCGATGAGCTCATCGCCTGACCGGCCGGTGCTGCGCGGGGTGCTCGCCCAGAACGTGGCCGCCGCCCAGTTCGCCACCGACCTGCGCCTGCCCGAGCCGAACGACCCGAAAGTGCTGGAGGACGAACGACAGGCAGCCCGGACCACCGGATACGCCGAAGGCTGGGCCCAGGGCAAACGCGACGCCATCGCCGCCGCCGAAGAGGCCGCCGCCCGCGCACATGCCGCCGAGGAACACCACGAACAGCGCCGGTCGGCAGCCCTGGCGCACGCCGTCAACGCGCTCGGCCGAGCCGTCACCGAGCTGGAGAACCAGCTCATGCCCACCTTCACCGAACTGCAGGAACTCGTACTGGCCAGCGCGTTCGAACTGGCCGAAGGGATCGTCGGCCGCAACCTGCGCGACGACCCGGAGCGCGGGCAGGACGCGCTGCGCCGGGCGATGACCGCCGCACCCGAACACGGCAAGGTCGTGGTCCGATTGCACCCCGACGACTACGCGAACCTGGTCGGCGACGCCGACGGGGTCTTCGACTACCAGGGCCGCGAGATCAACCTGCGCGCCGACCCCACCCTGCGCGCCGGCGACGCGATCGCCGAGACCGGCACCGCGACCGTCGACGCGACCATCGAGGCGGCAATCGCCCGGGCCCGCGAGGCACTGCGGATATGACCGACGTCTTCCAGCACCGCATGCGGGCCGCGGTCGCCGCGGCCCGCCCCACCGTCTCCGGCCGGGTCACCGGCGCGGTCGGCCTGCGAGTCACGGTCAGCGGCCTGGAGGCACGCGTCGGCGAACTCCTGCAGATCGGCTCCGGTCGGGACGCGGTGCTCGCCGAAGTCGCGGCACTGGACGGACAACAGCTCAACTGCCTGCCCCTGGGCCCGATCGCCGGGATGGGCGTGGGCACCCCGGCGATAAGCACCGGCGGGCCACTGCGCATCTCGGTCGGCCCGGACCTGCGCGGACGCATCCTCGACGGGCTCGGCCGCCCGATGGACGGCGGACCGCCACTGCGCGGCGAACTGGTCGGGATCGAGCAGGCCCCACCCTCCGCGATGGAACGGCAACTCGTCGACCGGCCGATGTCGCTGGGCGTACGCGTCCTCGACACGCTCGTCCCGTGCGGCCGGGGCCAGCGCATCGGCATCTTCGCCGGCTCCGGCGTCGGCAAGTCCACCCTGATGAGCATGATCACCCGCGGCACCTCGGCCGAGCTGAACGTGGTCGCCCTGGTCGGCGAGCGCGGCCGCGAAGTCCGCGAATTCATCGAACACGACCTGGGCGAGGAAGGCCTGGCCCGCTCGGTGGTGGTGATCGCGACCTCGGACACGCCGCCGCTCGTCCGGCTCCGGGCCGGCTCGGTCGCCACCCGGATCGCCGAGTACTACCGCGACGAAGGCGCCGACGTGCTCCTCATGATGGACAGCGTGACACGCGCCGCGATGGCCCAGCGCGAAGTCGGCCTCTCCGTCGGCGAGCCGCCCGCCACCCGCGGATACCCACCGTCGGTCTTCGCGATGCTCGCCTCCCTGCTGGAACGCGCCGGGCCGGGCGCCCGCGGCAGCATCACCGGCCTCTACACCGTCCTCGTCGAAGGCGACGACCACAACGAGCCGATCGCCGACGCGGCCCGCTCCATCCTCGACGGCCACATCGTCCTGGACCGCAAACTCGCCACCGCCGGACACTTCCCCAGCATCCAGGCCCTCGACTCGATCTCCCGCGTAGCCAACAAGATCACGAGCCGGGAGCAGCGCGCGGACGCCACCGAGCTCCGCCGCCTGATGGCCGCCCACCGCGACGTGCGCGAGCTGGTCGAGATCGGCGCCTACGTCCCCGGCACCAACCCGGAAGCCGACCGGGCCAACGCGGCCTGGCCGCAGATCAGCGCCTTCCTCCGGCAGGACCTCGACGAACGCGTCACCGCCGACGGCGCCTGGGCCGCGTTGCGCGCACTCCTCGCCACCACCTGAAAACCTCCGCACGCTGCGGCAATGCGCTCGGTTGCGGTTCAAGATCTGCGCGTACGGCCATGAAGCCGCCCGCCGGCCGACGTCGCCCAGCGGCCCTCTTGCGTGCCGCCACTCCCGGCCTCGCCATACCACGCTTCACGGCCCACCGAACGTTTTCCACAGAACCCGGCCATCCACAGCCCACCGACACGATCTTGGCAAACCCGACCACAATGCCCATCGGGGGCTTCCCCCTGGAAGGGTGGGTCTGCTCTGGGGATTTGATCATGATTCCGAAAGTCGATCATGGCTTCGAGATTGATCATGGGCGTTGGCGCACAGCTGGCGCTGGCGGCTGTCCAAGGCCCTCGGAACAGCCCTGACCGCCAGGCGATCGGGCCCAGCTGGCAACCACGGTCGAAAACGGGCCCCAAAAACAACCGTGAGCGCCAGCCGACCAGGCCGAGCTGGCAACCACGGTCGAAAACGAGCCCTAGAACAGCCCTGAGCGCCAGCCGACCGCGGTCAGCTGGCCTTCATGGTCGGGACCGGGCACACGAGCGACCGTGAGGGCCAGCCGGGGCTGAGAGTGCGGCAGGCGGGCGGCTCGGGTGGCGTGGGCTCGGGTAATGACGCTGGGCGCCGGCTGACCGCCGTGAGCTGGCGGCGTGGGCTGTGGGGTGGCTGGGGTCAGCTGATCGGCTACGCCGTGGGGATCCGCGGAACGCGCGTGGAGGCGCGGACGGGCGCGGGAGGGGTGGACGGGCGCGGGAGGGGTGGACGGGGCGCGGGAAGGCGCGGACAGGCGCGGACAGCGCGGGACGGGTGGTCGGGCGCGGGAAGGCGCGGGACGGACGGGCGCGGGACGGGTGGACGGGCGCGGGAAGGCGCGGACAGGCGCGGGACGGGTGGACGGGTGCGGGGAAAGGGTGGATGGGGGGAGAGGGGTGGGGGTGGGGCTTTGACGGGCGTACGGGAGGAAAGCGGGAAAAGCATGCGCCGCGGGGTGGAGCGGGAGCAGCGCGGACGTCGCGTGGTGCCAGGTTGTTGCGGGTTGGGTGCAGGGGCTCAGTGGATCTGGCCAAAGGCCGAAGCGGGAATGTGAGGGCCCGTCCGCCCCGCTAGGAGGCCAACGTGAACCGCATCTTCCGACTCACTCCGGTGCTGCGTGCACGCTCGGCGCAGGAGGACGCCGCTCGTGGCGCGCTGATCCAGTCGCGGCAGGAGCTCCGGGAAGCGCAGGCCCTGGTGAAGCGGCGACAGCTGGACCTGGTGGGGCAGGACGCGCCGAGCGAGGGGTCGGCCCGGGCGATGGTGGCCGCGCTGGTGGCGCGGCAGTCGCTGGCGGCGGGCGTGTTCGGCGCGCAGCGGATGGTCAACGACGCCGAGGAGGTGGAGCGGGAGAAGATGGCCGCTCTCACCGACGCCGCGAAGCGCAGACGCGCCGTGGAGATGCTGTCGGAGCGGCACGCCGCCATGGTCAAGGCCAACGATCTGCGCACCGACCAGGCCAACCTCGACGAGTTGGCGGTCACCTCGAAGGCACGGAATGCCGCCCGTGGCGTGGAGACGCCGAGTTCTGTACAGAACGGGAGCGATGCATGAGCCTCGGTGTCACCGGTGTGATGTCCCGCATCTCCGAGCTGCAGGATCAGCTCGGCCTGACCCCGCCACCGGCCGGTACGGACGGCTCGGGTGACAAGTTCGCGTCGGCGCTCGCCAAGGCGACCGGCTCGGGGCGGACCCCGGGGGCGGCCGCCGGGCCGAGCGGCGGCGATGTGGTGGCCGCGGCCCGCAAGTACCTGGGCACGCCGTACGTCTTCGGTGGCACCGATCCGCGCAAGGGGCTGGACTGTTCCGGCCTGGTCCAGCAGGTGTACGAGGACCTGGGCGTCAAGCTGCCACGCAACTCCTGGCAGCAGGCGACCGCGGGCCGCCCGGTGGCGAGCCTGGCCGACGCCAAGCCGGGTGACGTGCTGGCGTTCGACTCGCCGGTCGACCACGTGGCGATCTACATCGGTGACAACAAGATGATCGCCGCGCCGAAGCCGGGCGATCACGTGAAGATCCAGTCGGTGTACGAGAAGCCGACGCACATCCGCCGGATCCTGGACGACGTGCCGGCCGCCGCGGTGCAGGACATGTCGGCGTTGCGACCGGCCGGGCTGCGTGGGGCGGCTGCCGGTGGCGGGCTGGCCGGGGTGCCGTACGCGGATCTGTTCCTGAAGGCCGGCGCGAAGCACGGTGTCGATCCGAGGTTGCTGGCCGCGGTCGCGAAGGTGGAGTCCGGTTACGACCCGAAGGCGGTCAGTCCGGCCGGCGCGCGGGGGATGATGCAGCTCATGCCGGGTACGGCGCGGGGGCTCGGGGTGGACGACCC
Source organism: Actinoplanes liguriensis (assembly GCA_000715855.1). Lineage (GTDB taxonomy): Bacteria > Actinomycetota > Actinomycetes > Mycobacteriales > Micromonosporaceae > Actinoplanes > Actinoplanes liguriensis. Next base: position 3,966 of record KL571228.1, on the reverse strand, counting down.
GTTCGATCCGGCGCAGGCCGTGGACGGTGCCGCGAGGATGCTGAAGGGCCTGTTGAAGGAGTTCAAGTCGATGCCGCTGGCGATCGCCGCGTACAACGC
>KL571228.1:2588-3586 GCA_000715855.1 Actinoplanes liguriensis | reverse complement strand
CGCCGTTCAGCGAGACGCAGGCGTACGTGCCGAAGGTGCAGAAGGCGCTGGCCGCGCTGGGCGGCTGAGCGAACCCGGAGTCCGTTTCGAGTGCTGAGGAGTCGCATCATCATGCCGAGTTCCGTGACGGGTCCGGAGCACCGGCCCGCGACCGAGGCCGGCCGCCGGCCGGCCGCGCGGCGCGAGGACGGGGCGGCCTTCGGTTCGGCGCTCTCCGCCGAGCTGGACCGCGATGACCAGGACGAGGTGACCGAGCAGGCGGCCGGCCTCCGGGCTGCGAACCGGGCAGCCACGGTGAAGGCGAGCCGGCCCGCGCCGGATCGCGCGGCCGTCGACCGGGCCGACCTGGACCGGGTGAACCTGGACCGGGCAAATCTGGACCGGGCGAACCTGGACCGCGCGAACCTGAACAGGGCAGAACTGGACCGGAAGACGGCCGATCGGAGTGAGCTCGACCGGGCCGCCGACCAGCGGGCGTCGAGCCGGGAGTCAGCCGACCGGGCCGCTTCAGAGCGAGCGGCCGCGAATCGGGCCGACGCTGACCGGGCCGCCGCGAGCCGAGCCGACGCCGACCGGGCCGCCGCGAATCGAGCCGACGCCGACCGGACCGGCGCACGCCGAGCCGCAGACGAGGCCGCCGGCCGCGCCGCCGCGGGCCGGGCCGACGCCGCCGACCGGGCGAAAGCCGCCGACCGGGCCGCGGACGACCGGGCCGCACGGTCCACCGACGACAAAGACGAGCCGACCGGCGCCGTCGACGACAAGGACACCACCGAGACCAGGGCGGACCGGCCGGCCACGCACCGGGCCAAGGCCAAGGCAAAGACCGGGACCGAGCCCACCGACGAGACCGCCGCGGCCGAGAACCCCGACCAGGACGCCCGCGTCGAGAAGGGCACGGCGAAGACCGCCGAGCAGACCGGCACGGTCGTTCAGCCCCTGCTCGGTCAGGCCGTTCCGGTCGCCACCGCGACGGTCACGGAGACCGGCGGCAAGGC
>KL571228.1:0-2363 GCA_000715855.1 Actinoplanes liguriensis | reverse complement strand
CACCACCCCGTCGACGACCGCCACCGCCGGGCTCGCCGAGGCCGCCGGCCCGGCGCAGCCCGCCCCGGCCACCGGCACTGCCGCCGGCGCGCCCGCCACCCCGGGGACGCCTGGAGCACCCGGAGCACTGGGAGCGCCTCAGCCCGGGCCCGCTGCCGGTCCGGGGCAGCCCGGAGCCGCGCCGACCGGCGGGACCGCGGTCGCCGGGACACCGGCCCGCCCCGCCTGGGCGTCGGCGGCGAAGTCGAACACCGAGACCGCCACGACCGAGACCGGCACCGCCGCGCCCACGGCCGCCGCGACGCCGGCGGTGCCCGGGGCGGACATCCCGGCCCAGGGCGTGGTCCAGGACGCGGGTCAGGGCACGGGCCAGGACGCGAGCCGGGGCGGGGACGGCTCCGGGCAGCAACCGGGGACGGAGACGTTCCGTACCGCGGAAAACACCCCGGACGCCGCGACCCTCCCACCCACCGTGCCCACCGCGATGCCCGCGGCGCAGCCCACGGCCGACGCCGGGCTCCCACCCGGGGCGCCGCTGCCCGGGGTGACCGGCGTGCAGGCCACCACCCCGGCGGCGCCGGCCGCTCCGGTCGCCGAGGTGGCGCAGAACAGCACCCCGGTCCCGACCGGCCCGCCGGCCGAGCAGATCGCGATGCGGATCGCGCCGCTGCGGCTGGACGCGGACGGCGTGCACCGGCTCACCGTGCAGTTGCACCCGGTCGACCTGGGCCCGGTGCAGGTGATCGCGGAGATCCGTAACGGCGACATCAGCGTGCAGCTCACCGGCGGCACCGAGGCCGGCACCGACGCGCTCCGCCAAGGGCTCGACGACCTGCGGCGGGAGCTGCAGGAGTCCGGGTTCGGGAACTGCTCGCTGGACCTGCGCCAGGGTTCGCAGCAGGACCAGGCACGGCAGCAGTTCGGGGCGGCCGGCGGGTTCGGGCGGCGCGGCGGCGACGGTGGCGGCCGGGAGACCGAGCTTCCGGCCGAGCCCGCCCCGGTGACGACCCGGCGGGTCACGCCGGGACGGTTCGACACGCACGCCTGACCATGAAAGTCGAGCCGGCCCCGGCGACGACCCGGCGGGTCACCCCGGGGACGGTTCGACATGCCCGCCTGAACAGGAAACACGCCTGAACAGGAAATCGGTGCCGGCCCTGAGAGGGCCGGCACCGAGGCACTGATAGCTCTTCCCCAAGGCACCAGTGCGTACGTGCTACTCCGCGTCCATCGGCTTCGGCGCGACCGGCGTTGCCGGTGTCTCCTCGGTGATCCCGTATCCCGAGGTCACGAACCGGAAAGCAGCCAGCAGAACCGCCGCGATCGGCACCGCGATCAGGAACCGGATCAGCACCTGGGTGAGCTCGAGCTGATCGAGAAGCAGGCGATACCACGCCGGCAGGCTGATCAGCAGCGCGAACACCAGGACCGACGCTCGGATCATCGCCGGGTGGTACGCGTGGCCCGGCGCGGTGACGCGGCGGCCGGCATCACCTCGGCGGCGATCCGGGCGCACAGCATCGCCGCCCAGGCGTGCGGTGTGGCCGGCTTACCGTCCAGCGAGAAGATCGGCACGTCCAGCCCGAGCACCGAGGCCGGGTCGGACGTGAGCTCCACGCTGTGCACCACGAGCGCCTCCACCTCACCGAGATTGCGCAGGTGACGGGCGGTATCCGCGGTCTTTCGGGTGGCGTCGACGACGGCCCAGAGCGCGGTGGCGCCGAGCGCGTCGCACATCTCGTTGACCCAGAACTCGTCGGTGCCGCCGACCGGCGCGTCGATCACCACGATCCACGGGTGGTCCGAGGTCTGCAGCTTGTCGGCGCGGGACTCGGCCGCCCCCGGGCTGGAGATCAGCCGGGACGAGTGCAGCCCGGTCCCGGCCGTGGACGGCGCCGCGAGCAGCAGGTGGGTCTGGTCCACGTGGATCTGTTCGAGCAGCTGCTTGGCGATCGGCACCGCGGTGTGCACCTCGCCGGCGATCACCAGGATCTCGCCCGGGCCGTCCGGGATCCCGGGTGCGGCCGGGCGGGAGGCGAGGACGCTGAGCACCCCGGCGTACGTGTCCCCGCCGGTGATCTGCCGTGCCATGTCCTCGGGCATCCCGACGGTCATCAGGTTGCTCTGCACCGGGTCGAGGTCGCCGGGCTTGGCGCGGGGCGGCGCCGGCTTGGGTGCGGGCGGTGGCGCGGCGGCGGCCGGCGCGGCCGAGACCGGAGCCGGGTCGTCGTCGGAGAGCCCGTAGACCTCGGCGGCGGACCGGATCGGGCCGGTCGGCGTGGTCTGGAACGCGGCCCGGGGTGGCGCCGCGCTCGGCTCGGCCGGCCGGATCGGGGCCGGCGCCGGGTTGTGCGGGACGGCCC
>JNYN01000733.1 GCA_000715855.1 Actinoplanes liguriensis | reverse complement strand
TGGTGGCGTGCTTGCCGTGCTTCGGCCGGCTGGTGGTGGCTTACTTGCGCTGCTTCGGCCAGCCGGTGGTGGTGGCTTGCTTGTGCTGCTTTGACCGGGCGGTGGCCGGGTGACTGCGTGTGCCGTCGAGTGGTCGAGCTGATGAACGGTCTGGCGGAATCGGCGGGGACGCCGCTGGGGTCAGCGGGCGGCGGGGAGGGTGCGGGCCAGCTCGCAGACGGCGAGGAGGCGGCGGAGCACCCAGTCGTTCTCCGACCAGTCGATCTCGCCGTCGGGGGCGACCCAGCCGTGCTGGAAGGCGGCGTCGCGGACACCCTCGGCGTACGCGGCGAGCAGGATCGGGGTCAGCGGACGCGTGTCGGCGTTGAGGCTGTCACGGACACCGGCGGCGTGCTGGTCGATCACCGACATCAGGCCGGGCGACGACTGGGCGGCGGCGAGGCCGCTGACGCCGACCGCGGCGGTGAGCTCCGCGAGCGAGGCGTGCGCGGAACGAAGGGCGGCGCGGGCAGCGGCGTTGTTGAACAGGCCATTCATGAGGAGAAAGTTACGGACGCCAGGGTGACGAACGGTTCTCCGTTCCGGTGCAGAAAGGTTGAAGCCGCCACCGCTCCGGAACCTCCTTCCGGGCCGCGGAGGCCTCGCTGCCCGAACGCTGCGCCCCGGGAGGTGAGGTGGCGTTCGAGGGCGGAGGCCTCGCTGCCCGAACGTCGCGCCCCGGGAGGTGAAGAGGCGTTCGAGGGCGGAGGAAGCGGGTACAGAGCGGGTCCGGGAAGGGAGAGGTGCGATGGCGGGGGCGGACGGCATGGAGACACGGAACGCGGGGGACGGCGGGCCGGATGAGGGGCATCGGCGGCCGGCCGGACTGGATGACGTCACCGTGGAGGCGCTGGGGAAGCTCAGCGAGGCGCTGGAGACGGTCGAGCGGGTGCGCGGCCATCTGTACTCGCTGCATCAGCTCACCGGGACTGCGGACTTCATGCTCGACGAGGCCGTCTCGCTGTTCATGCAGGGTGGGCACACCGAGATCGCGGAGCGGATCGAGCGGGAGCTGATCGGGCGGAACGTGATCCCGGGACGCTGGACCTTCCAGATCGTCGAGGAGTTCGACGACGGGTACTACAGCGAGTTCCGGCAGATGGAGAAGGACGCCCGGGAGGCGCTCGCCGGGGGACGCCGGCACCTCTACGAGGCGGAGCTCAAGGAGAGCCGCCGGACCCACGGGCGCCGCGGCCACGAGGCGCTGCCCGGCTGACCGGCGAGCCGGTGACATGACAGCGCGGGCGCTGCGGAATAGACGGCGCGGGCGCTGCGGGCATGGCGGCGTGGGCGCTGCGGGCATGGCGGCGCCGGCCGGGTGACGAGCGTGGCGCTGATGGGCACGGCGAGCGGCGAGACAGAGGCAGGGGTGGCCGGGCGCGGAACCGCCGGAGAAACTACTCCGGGTAGTCGGCGGGCGAAGGGCGGCGACGCTGAGCGTCGTCCGCGACGATGACCGTCGCGACCACGAGGGCGACGACGACGGCGAAGAACCAAGAAGCGTCATCGATGAGCTTCGCGGCCAGCGGGGCCTGGAAAGCGGCTAGGAGAAAGCCCACCCAGGCGAGGCGGCGCTGGCGTTCAGTCAGGAATCCGGCAGATCGCACTCGGAAATTCTGGCGCGATAAGTCCGGATCGCCGTCACCCGTTCGGCCGATTCTCCGTTGTCCGATGGTGCCCCTCGCCTTGCGTCCCACCCGCTCAACCATGGCCGTGATCGGTGCATCCGCCCTGGTAGGAGCGGTGTTGATGGGTTCGATGCACCATGCTGCCCCAGTGACCACACCGGTACCGGCGGTGACCGAGCGGGTCCAGTCCGGTCCACTGCTGGATCGGACCGGTGCCTGGCTCACGGTGACCGACGCGGCCAGCCGGGTGCGGGTGCGCACGGCCACCCTGCCGGGCCTGCTCTACCGGGTCAGTTCGGCGCCGGACGCGGGGGTCGCGCCGGTTGTCACCCGGCGCGGTGGCCGGGTCGCGGTGAGCCTGCGGGCTACCGGGAGTGACGGGCTCGACGAGGTGCGCATCGTGCTCAACCGGGACGTCCGCTGGGACATCCGGCTGCCGGCCGGTGCGGGGGAGCAGCAGGTGGATCTGCGGGACGGCCGGGTGAGCCGGGTCGAGCTGGGAGCTTCCGGGCTGGCCGAGGTGTGGTTGCCGAAGCCGCTCGGGACGGTGCCGGTGACGTTCACCGGCGGGGTGGGCACGGCGGTCGTGACCGCGGGCCGTGGCGGGATCCCGTTCCGCATCCGGCTGGACCGGGGTGCGGGGTCGGTGGTCACCCCGTGGGTCATGAACAATGGGACGCCTGCGGGCGGGGTCCTCCAGGAGGACGGCTGGCGCCGGGCCGCCGATCGGTACGAGGTCCGCGCGGCGGCCGGGATGGGCAGTGTGACCCTGCGCCGAAGCGGGCCGGAGCGGCCACGAACACGCTGATCACTGCGGTGCGGTTGCCTTCCGGTTGATCGGTCATGACTTCGGCGTACCCCGGCGGGCGCCCGCGAAACGGACGGGCGGGGCTGACGCCGTACGCGCAGATCGGGGTTGATCGAAAAACGACGGCCGCCCCGGAGGACGGCCGTCGTGGGATCGGGGCGGTCAGGCGCCCGGCCGATCGACCTGGCCTCGCCACGCGCCGGTGGTGATGCCCCCGCGGCTCTCGATGAACTCCTTGAAGCGGTGCAGGTCGCCCTTGATCCGGCGGTCGACCAGGCCGAGCTTGTCGCCGGCGGTCTCCATGAAGCCCTGCGGGTCGAAGTCGATCTGGACGGTGACGCGGGTGTGCGTGTCGTCCAGGCGGTGGAAGGTGACGACGCCGGCCTGCTTCTCGCCCTCGGTGGCGGTCCAGGCGACGCGCTCGTCCGGGAGCTGCTCGGTGATTTCCGCCTCGAACTCGCGCTCGATGCCGGCGATCTTCGTCTTCCAGTGCATATGGGTGTCGTCCAGCTGCTGGATCTCCTCCACGCCTTCCATGAAGCGCGGGAACTCCTCGAACTGGGTCCACTGGTCGTAGCAGGTACGGACCGGGACGTTGACGTCAACGAACTCGGTGACGGTGCTCACGTGATTCCCCCTTCTCGGCAGGACGGATGCTCGGCGGGACGGATGCGCCTCGTCGCCGGGCGGTCAGGCTTCGCGCCGAGGATTCCGGCGCGGAGATCGCCCGTAAGGGCTGTCTTCCCGTTCCATGATTGCCGGGTGCCCTCGCCGTTCGGGGCCAAACCTGGCTAACGTGCGAATGTGGACACGGTTGATGCGGTGATCGTCGGTGCGGGGCACAACGGGTTGGTCGCGGCGAACCTGCTGGCCGACGCCGGCTGGTCGGTTCGGGTGCTGGAGGCGACGGCTGATCCCGGTGGGGCGGTGCGGTCCGGCGAGATCACCGCGCCGGGGTATCTGTCGGACCTGTTCAGCGCGTTCTATCCGCTCGGTTACGCCTCCCCGGTGCTGCGCGATCTGGGGCTCGACCGGTTCGGGCTGAGCTGGACGCACGCGCCGAACGTTTTCAGTCATCTGCTGCCGGATGGACGCGCCGCGACGGTCAGTCGTGACCTCCGGCGAACGATGGCGTCGATGGAGGCGTTCGCGCCCGGCGACGGGGAGCGGTGGCTTTCCGCGTACGAGGACTGGTCCGCCGTCTCGGGTCGCATGCTGGAGGCGATCCTGCGTCCGTTCCCGCCGGTCCGCGCGGGGCTGGGCCTGGCCCGGCAGCTGGGCACGGGCGAGTTGCTGCGGCTCGCGCGCCGGCTCGTGCTCTCCGCACGGGAGCTGGGCTCGGAGCTGTTCCGCGGTGAGGGCGCACAGTTGCTGCTCGCCGGGTGCGCGCTGCACACCGACCTGTCGCCGGAGGAGGCGGGCGGCGGGGTGTACGGCTGGCTGCTCTCCATGCTCGGCCAGGAGGTGGGCTGGCCGGTGCCGGTCGGCGGGGCCGGGAAGTTGACGTCGGCGCTGGTCGAGCGCCTGCGGTCGCGGGGCGGGGAGATCGTCTACCACGCGCCGGTGAGCCGGGTCCTGGTGGCGCGCGGGCGCGCGATGGGCGTCCGGACCGCGGACGGGCGTGACTGGCGGGCGAGCCGGGCGGTGGTCGCGGACGTGCCGGCGCCGGCCCTGTTCCTGGATCTGGTGGCCCCCCGCTGGCTGCCCGGGCGGATGCTGGAGGACCTCGCGCACTTCCGCTGGGACGGGGCGACCGTGAAGGTGGACTGGGCGCTCGACGGCCCGATCCCGTGGACGAACGCGGAGGTCTCCGGGTCGGGGACGGTGCACCTCGGCGCGGATCTGGACGGCCTGACGCGGTACGCCGGGAAGCTGGCGACCGGGGCGGTGCCGGAGGATCCGTTCCTGCTCTTCGGGCAGATGACCACCACTGATCAAACGCGGTCACCGGAGGGGACGGAGAGCGCCTGGGCGTACACCCATCTCCCGCACCGGACGGACTGGCCGGCCGACGAGATCGCGGCGCACGTGGAGCGGATCGAGGCGGTCGTCGAGGCGCAGGCGCCCGGGTTCCGCGGCCGGGTCGTCGGGCGGCACGTGTTCGCTCCGGGTGACCTGCAGGAGGCGAACCCGTCGCTGGTGGGCGGCGCGGTCGGCGGGGGGACATCGGCGGCGTTCCAGCAGTTGTTCTTCCGGCCGATCCCCGGGCTGGGGCGGGCCGACACCCCGGTGGACCGGCTGTATCTGGGCAGCTCGTCGGCGCATCCGGGCGGCGGGGTGCACGGGGCGCCGGGGGCGAACGCGGCGCGGGCGGCGCTGGCCCGCGACCGGGGTCTGACCGGTGACGCCTACCGGATGGCGGTGGACGGGTTGCAGCGGGCGATCTACCGCTGAGCCTCGACGATGTCGGCCAGGCGGTTCAGGGCCTCGACGTTGCGCTGGTGCAGCAGCAGGTCGTTGATCTTGTTGCGGACCCACATCAGCGGGCCGGACTCGAAGTCCTCGTGCATCACGATCCGGGTGCCGCCGTTGCGCTCCGGCTCCAGGAGGATGTCCACGATCGCCTCGCCCAGCGGCCACAACCCGGCACGGATCTTGAGCTCCCGGTCCGGGACGCACTCCAGCACCGTCGAGGAGTCGTGCAGCGAGAAGGGCCACGGGCCGGCCTTGTGGTGCAGCCGGGCGCCGGGCTTGGGCCAGGACTCCTCGACGTCGCGGATGTGGGAGGTGCCGACCACCCAGTCGCTGTAGGTCCAGCCGTCGGAGAGGACGGCGAAGACGCGTTCGGGTGGAGCCTGCACGGTGCGGGTCACGGTAGCCACGAGGGGGAATTACCCTGCGAACTCCCGTCGTAACAGCGCCGGGCGTTCGCCGTGAGCGGCAACCGGGGGGTCTCGACCTGCCGCGATGTTTACGCTGGGGGCAGCCGGGCAACGAAACACGCCGTTGTCACCTTTGCTTTTCCCCGTCGCCTGAGGAGACCCCGTGCGGATCGCGATGATCTCCGAGCACGCCAGCCCACTCGGCGTGGGCGACCAGCACGCCCACGTCGCCGACCTGTCCAAGGCGCTCGCCGATCTCGGGCACGAGGTCCGGGTCTACACCCGCCGGGCCGATTCCGGTCTCGCCGACGTCGTCCCGGTCACGGACGGCGTGCAAGTCATCCACATTCCGGCCGGCCCGGCACGCTGGGTGCCCGCCGAGGAACTCCTGCCGCACATGGCGGAGTTCGCCCGTCTGCTCGGTGAGCGGTGGCAGCGCGACGGCTGGAGGCCGGACGTCGTGCACGCCCACTTCTGGACCAGCGGCCTGGCCGCGGTCACCGTCGCCAAGCAGCTCAACATCCCGGTCGTGCAGTCGTTCCACGAGATCGGCGCGATCCAGCCGAGCACCGCCGGCCCGTCCCGGACCGGCTATGAACGGGCGCTCGGCAAGGCCGTCGACCGGGTCGTCGCGCAGAGCCAGGACGAGCTGCTCGGCCTGGTCCGGATCGGGGTGCCGCGGGCTCAGCTCACGGTCGTCCCGGCCGGCGTGGACAGCGAGCGTTTCAGCCCGGACGGCCCGATCGCCCCGCGCGACCCGGATCGTCCCCGCATCCTCTCGGTCGGCAGGCTCGTCGAGCACAAGGGGTACGGCGACGTCATCCAGGCCATGCGCTACATGCCCGGCGCCGAGGTGGTCGTCGTCGGCGGCCCGCCGGCCGATCAGCTGCGCGCCGACCCGGGCGCCCGCTCGCTGCGCGCGCTCGCCGAGAAGTTCCAGGTCGCCGACCGGTTCCGGCTGATCGGCTCGGTCCCGCACCGGGACATGCCCAGCTGGTACCGCTCGGCCGACCTGCTGGTCGCCGCGCCCTGGGAGGAGCAGTTCGAACGCTCCGCCCTGGAGGCGATGGCCTGTGGCGTGCCGGTGATCGGCACCGCGGTCGGCGGCCTGACCGAGACCGTGGTGGACGGTCTGACCGGTGACCTGGTGCCGGCCCGCGATCCACGGGCGCTCGGCAGTGCGGTCCGCCGGCTGATCAACGACAAGGTGCGGCGATTCACGTACGCGACGGCGGCGCTCGACCGGGCCCGCCAGGCGTACTCGTGGAAGCGGGTGGCCGCGCAGGTCGGCTCGGTCTACTCCGCGGTGACCGGGCTGCGACGCCCGGCCGAGGCGGAACCGGAAGCGGTGGCGTAGTAGTCCTCCATCCACCGGTTGGTGGATGGAGGAGTTCGCCCGCCGGTCGATTCGGGCGCCGGGGTCGATCCGTGACGCTGGGTACATGGCAGTCATCGAGGTCAGCAACCTCAGCAAGCGTTACGGGGACACCGTCGCGGTGCGCGACGTGTCGTTCGCCGTCGAGGACGGTGAGATCTTCGGCATCCTGGGCCCGAACGGCGCGGGCAAGACCACCACGGTCGAGTGCGTCGCCGGGCTGCGGACTCCGGACGGCGGCGACCTCACGGTGCTGGGCCGCGCGCCGCGCGATCCCTCGCTGCGGGCCGAGGTCGGCGTTCAACTCCAGGAGTCCCAGCTCCAGGAGAAATTGACGGTACGCGAAGCCCTCGATCTCTACAGCGCCTTCTACCCCGATCCGGCCGATTGGCGGGCGCTCGCCGGAGAGCTCGGTCTCGACGGCAAGCTGCGTACGCCGTACGGGAAGCTCTCGGGTGGCCAGAAACAGCGACTCTCGATCGCCCTCGCGCTGATCGGGAACCCCCGCGTCGCGATCCTGGACGAGCTGACGACCGGGCTGGACCCCGCGGCCCGCCGGGACACCTGGGACCTGATCGAGTCGGTCCGCGACCGTGGCGTCACGGTTGTGCTGGTCACGCACTTCATGGAGGAGGCCGAGCGGCTCTGCGACCGGCTCGCGGTGATCGACCGGGGGTCCGTCGTCGCGCTGGACACGCCGGCCGGTCTGATCGAGCGCGCCGAGGTCGAGCAGACGATCCGTTTCCGGCCCTCGAAACCGCTCGACGACGCACTGCTCACGGTGCTCCCCGAGGTACGCGAGGTGCGGCACGCCGGCGGCCGCGTCGAGGTGGTCGGCACCGGCAACCTGCTGCAGGCGGTGACCGCGGTGCTCGCCGTCCACCAGGTCGTCGCGAACGACCTGCGCCTGGAACAGGCCAGCCTCGACGACGCCTTCGTCCGCCTGACCGGCCACACCCGCGGGGAGTAGATCATGACCGTTTTCGCCAAGCTGACACGTACCGAGATCAAGCTCTTCCTCCGGGAGCCGGTGGGCGCCTTCTTCTCGCTGTTCTTCCCGACGATCCTGGTCGCGATCCTCGGCAACATCAAGATCTTCCGGGACCCGTCGCCGGAGCTCAACGGCCTGCGCACCATCGACGTCTACGTCGGCATCGCGGTCGCGCTGACCGTCGCCATGACCGGCCTGCAGGTGCTGCCCATGGTGCTCGCCACCTATCGCGAGCGGGGTGTGCTGCGCCGCGTCGCCACCACCCCGGTCCGGCCGATCACGCTGCTCGCGGCGCAGATGACGGCGACGGTCCTGATCGCGGCCGTCTCGTCCGCGCTCTGCATCGCCGTCGGGTACCTCGTCTTCGACGTGCGGCTCGCCGGCAACTTCCCCGGGTTCGTCCTGGCGTTCCTGCTCTGCGCCCTCGGCGTCTTCGCGATCGGGCTGTTCATCGCCGCCCTCGCGCCCACCGGCAAGGCCGGCAACGCCATCGGCACACTGCTCTTCTTCCCGTCGATGTTCTTCGCCGGGCTGTGGACGCCGCGCGAGTTCATGCCCGATCCGGTGCAGCGGATCGGCGACTTCACCCCGATGGGGGCCGGCGAGCGCGCCCTGAACGACGCGATGAACGGGAACTGGCCGAACTGGCTCTCCGCGGCGGTCCTGGTCGGATACCTGGTCGTCTTCGGACTCGGGGCCGCGCGCTTCTTCCGCTGGAACTGACAGACTGTCCGGACAGGGGGGAGGAGTTCGATGGACGAGAGCATCCGGGTCGATATGCCCACCCACAAGCTCGCCGGTGTCTCGGCCGCCCTGCTGTTCGCCGCGACCCTGCTGGCGTGGATCACGCAGGGCGCCGAGCTGAACCAGCAGCCGATGTCGACCACCGTGGTCGTGGTCGCGATCACCGCGGTCTGGATCCTGGCGTTCCGCCTCCTGCCCGCCCGTCATCTGCAGCACTGGCCGTCCGCCCTGCTGTTCGTGGCCATGATCGGGCTGAGCGCGGCGCTGGTCTGGTGCAGCCCGCTCTTCGGGTTCTTCGTCTGGACCGGCTACCTCTACACCGTCTACGCCATGCCCGGCTGGTGGCGGATCGTCGGCGCGGCGATGGCCGCCGCGGTCACCGCGGGCTCCCAGTGCGGCGGCTGGGTAAACCTGCAGACCACGGGCGGAAAGCTCCTCTACTTCGTCCTGTTCCTGCTCAACGCGGGCATCTCGATGACCATGACGCGGGTCGAGATCGGCAAGATGCGCACCAGCAACCAGCGGATCGAGATGATCGACGAGCTGGCGCAGACGAACGCGAAGCTGGAGGAGGCGCTGAAGGAGAACGCCGGCCTGCACGCCCAGCTCCTCGTCCAGGCCCACGAGGCCGGCGTGCTGGACGAACGGCAGCGGATGGCCGGCGAGATCCACGACGTGCTGGCGCAGGGCCTGACCGGCATCGTCACCCAGCTGGAGGCCGCCGAGGGCGACCCCGCCGAGCGCGAACGGCACCTGGCCGCCGCGAAACGCCTCGCCCGGGAGAGCCTCACCGAGGCCCGCCGGTCGGTGCAGGCGCTGCGCCCGCAACAGCTCGACGGCGCGGGCCTGCCGGTCGCGCTGGGCGAGGTGGTGGAGACCTGGTCCGGCATGCACGGGGTCAGAGCAGATCTCATTCTTACGGGTACGGCACGACGGCTGCTCCCCGAGATCGAGGCAACGCTTCTGCGTACGGCGCAGGAGGCCCTCGCCAACGTCGCACGGCACGCCAACGCGGGACGGGTCGGGCTGACCCTGTCGTACATGGAGGACATGGTGACCCTGGACGTGCGCGACGACGGTGACGGCTTCGAGCCGGAACGGCCGCGGGAGGTCACCGAGAGCGGCGGGTTCGGGCTGAGCGCGATGCGCGAGCGCCTCGCCCGGATCGCCGGAAGCCTGGCGGTGGAGTCCGAGCCCGGCGCCGGGACAGCGCTGTCGGCCTGCGTCCCGGCAATCACCATCGGGGGTACGGCGTGACCGGGCTCCGGATCGGTCCCCTCATCGGTCTTCTCATCGTCGATGACCATCCGGTGGTGCGTGACGGGCTGCGTGGCATGTTCGCCGCCGACGACCGGTTCACCGTGCTCGGCGAGGCGGGCGACGGGAGGGAAGCGCTGGCCGTGGCCGCGTCGGTGAGCCCCGACGTGATCCTGATGGACCTGCGGATGCCGGTGATGGACGGGGTGAGCACGATCCGGGCGCTCAAGGAGAGCGGCTCGGCGGCTCGGGTGCTGGTGCTGACCACCTACGACACCGACAGCGACGTGCTGCCGGCGATCAAGGCGGGGGCGACCGGTTACCTGCTGAAGGACGCGCCGCGCGAGGAGTTGTTCCGCGCGGTGGTGGCCGCCCATCGGGGGGAGTCGGTGCTGTCGCCGTCGGTGGCCGGCCGGCTGATGGGGCGGTTGCGGGCGCCGGCGGGGGACAAGGAACCGCTCAGCCAGCGGGAGATGGAGGTGCTGACGTTGATCTCGCGCGGGTGCAGCAATCGGGAGACCGCCGGGAAGCTGTTCATCAGCGAGGCGACGGTGAAGACCCATCTGCTTCATGCGTACGCCAAGCTGGGGGTGCGGGATCGGGCGGCGGCGGTGGCCGCGGCTTTCGAGAGAGGGTTGCTCGGTCGCGAATAGCCCTCTTTCGAGAGGGTCGCTCGTTCGCGAATAGTCCTCGGCCCGCGGGCTTGACTCTGCCCCTGGGGCGGACCTCAGGCTTGGAGGCGGAAGGAGGGCGACATGGCGGTGGATCAGTACACACAGGCGCGGCCGGCGGCGCGGCTGGCGGGGCATGTCGCGTTCTACTCCGGTTATCGGCAGCGTGGCGTGCCACCGGGGCGGCATAGAGGGCTGCCGTCGCCCTATCTGACTTTGATCTTCACGATGGACGAGCCGCTGGTGATCGCCGAGCATCCGGATCGGCGGCAGGCGCCGGGCTCCTACGGCGCGTTGCTCGGCGGGCTGCACCGACGTCCGGCGACGATCACCCACGACGGGTGTCAGTCCGGGGTGCAGGTGGCGCTGCATCCGCTGGGCTGCCGGGCGCTTCTCGGCCTGCCCGCCGGTGAGCTGGCCGACCTCGACGTGGACCCGGCGGCGATCCTCGGGGAGGGGCTCGTCGCCGAGGTGCGGGAGCGGCTGTGCGCGGCGCCGGGCTGGCCGGCTCGCTTCGCGGTGCTGGATGAGGTGCTCGCGGCTCTGTTACGGCCGGTCCCGGCCGGCCCGGCTGGTCTGGAGCGGGTCGCCTACGTCTGGGAGGACCTGCGCCGCAACGCCCGGCCGATCGGCGACCTCGCCGGCGAGGTCGGCTGGAGCGCGCGTCACCTCACCGATCGGTTCCGCGCCGAGCTCGGTCTCCGGCCGAAGGAGGCCGCCCGGATAGCCCGCTTCGACCGCGCCCGACGAGCGCTGCGACCCGGCGTCCGGCTGGCCGACCTCGCCGCCGAGCAGGGCTATGCCGACCAGTCCCATCTGGTGCGGGAGTTCCAGGCGTTCGCCGGGTGTGCCCCGTCTCGGTGGTTGTCCGACGAGTTCGGTTTCGTCCAAGCGGCCGCGGTGGCCGGCGACCACGATGATGCCTATGACTGATCAGAAGACACCACCGCCCCCGCAGGTGTGGCCCTCGCTGCGGGCGACCGACGCACGCGAGCTGATCCGGTTCCTGACGCGGGCGTTCGGTTTCGAGGAGACGGTGACCTACGGCGAGGGCGACCGGGTCGACCACTGCCAGCTGGACTGGCCGCCGGGTGGCGGGATCATGCTCGGCTCGGCCCGGGAGCAGGCGGACGATCCGTTCGCGCTGCCGCCGGGCACCTTCGGGGCCTATGTGGTGACCGACGAGCCGGACAAACTCTGCGAACGGGCGCGGGCGGCGGGGGCGGAGATCGTCAGGGAGCCGTTCGACACGGACTACGGCTCGCGCGACTTCACCGCCCGTGATCCGGAGGGCAATCTCTGGGCTTTCGGCACGTACCGCGGCGCGCCCCGCTGAGGTCGTAACTGCTGCGGGGTTCGGCTTCGCCTGCTTCGGCGATGGGTTCCGGGCAGAGTGATGGCCCGGGGCCGAGGCCCCGGGCCGGTCGGTCAGCCCGCGGGGGTGCTGGCCGGGG
>KL571227.1:39981-40741 GCA_000715855.1 Actinoplanes liguriensis | reverse complement strand
GGGCCAGCGCGGTGGCGGTGTCACCCTCCATGACCGCGGCCCGGGCCAGGACGAGCCGCACCTCGGGAATGTCGCTGCGGCGGTGCTCCGCCTCGAACGCCTCGACGGCCTGCTCGGCTGCCTCGCGCGCCTCGGCGGTCAGCCGCACCGACAGCAGGAGCCGGCTGCGGTCGGCCAGCAGCGGACCCGCCTTGAACTGCAACGCGGGTACCAGGTCCTCGGCCTGACCCAGGTGGTGCAGGGCCGTCGGCACGTCACCGCGCAGGGCGTGCACCTCGGCGAGGTTCTGGTGGACGAACCCGGTGAACATCAGCAGGCCGAGCCGATCGGCGAGCCGCATGGCCTCGGCCAGGTCGGACTCCGCGGCGGGGAAGCTCTGCCGATGCCCGTGCAGCAGACCCCGGTTGAGCAGCACCCGCAGCGTCCACAGGTGATCCTCGTCCTTGCGCAGGGCGGGCAGCGAGCGCTGGTAGCTGGCCAGCGCGTCGTCGAACCGGCCGAGCTGATGCATGATCCCGCCGCGTTGCGCCTCGGCGCGGGCGTACGGCAGGCCGGTCAGATCGAGCAGGGCGGTGTCGATCTCGCGCAGGGCGGCCCGGGACCGTCCGCGCCGGTTGAGCACGAAGGCCAGCGTCATCCGCGCCTCCGCGGCCAGCAACGCCGAGCCGGCCCGGCGCGCGTGCCGGATCGCCGAACGCAGGTGCCGCAGCGCCACGTCGAGGTCGGCGACGTGCATGCCGGCCAGGCCGAGCGCCCGCCC
>KL571227.1:39200-39820 GCA_000715855.1 Actinoplanes liguriensis | reverse complement strand
GTCCCCTTCGGCCAGCGCCGAGCGCAGGGCAGCCGCACCCAGGGACGTGGCGCGCTGCGGCTCGGAATCCGCCAGGCGCAACGCCTCTCGCGCGTTCAAAATGGTCGATTCGGCCATAAACGTTTGGTCCAGCGCAGTCTGCCGAAATGGGCCCGGGACGGGTGTATCCGTCGACGCCCCGTCGCCTCCGTGCAGTGGAGCCTAATCGTACGGGGATGAGTCGGGGAGGGGTCGATCATGCCAGCTGGTGGCCGTTCGGACATGTTCTTCAACGACAATCAGATCGTCGTCGCAGATGGCGATCTGATCGCGGTGAGGAAAGCTGTCCAAGATTTGACGATCGGATTCGACGAGGCCGATCACATTCCCGAACTGGGTCTTACCCTGATAAGTCTCAGTAATGTGGAGCGCATTCGCAATGATGTCTATCTTGCGCGGTACGGCGAAACGGTCCTGCAGGCCGAGCGCCCCGCCGCCGGCCCGTTACGGGCCGACGATCTGGACCTGTTGCTGTTCCGGCTGCGCTTCGACTTCGCCCGCCGGTTCAGCGGATGGCAGCCGGTGATCGCCAAGAACCGTCCGGTCGCGACCGGCCTCGCCCCCGGCGACCTCAACGGCGG
>KL571227.1:36331-39014 GCA_000715855.1 Actinoplanes liguriensis | reverse complement strand
ATGTGTATAAGAGACAGAGGCCGAGCTCGGCGCGAACGGCGAGATCATCGGCGACGGCGAGATCAACGGCGGTGGTGGCGGCCCGATCGTCCTGAACGGGAAGGTCGACGTCATCGACGGTCCGGCGAACGCGGGCCGCGGCGTGCGGATCTGTGTCCTGGACACCGCGGTGTACCGGCACGCCGCCTTCGACGGTTACGACATCCACGGGCTGGAGGAGAACACCGGGCCGGTCGACGGTCCCGGGATGGCGGGGCACGGCACGTTCGGTGTGGGCCTGATCCTCAAGCAGGCGCCGGCGGCCACCGTCATCTGCCATCCCGTGCTCGACCAGGACGGCTCGGGCGACCTCTGGGGCGTCGCGCAGAAGATGATGGAGCTGGAGCGGACGGGGGAGTTGCGGGCCGACATCCTGCACCTGCCGTGGGGTTGCCTCACGCGGGACGGCAAGGCGCCGTACGTCCTCGCCGCCGCCGTCACCAAGCTGCACCGGCCCGACCGGGTGATCGTCGCCGCGGCCGGCAACCACGGTGACTCCGTCGACCCGGCCGTGCCGCAGAGCGCGCCGTCCTACCCGGCCGCCCTGCCCGAGGCACGCGCGGTCGGCGCCTCCGGGCCGCGTCAGGAACTCACCGACTACACCCCGAAGCCGCGGTCGGCGCCGTGGATCGACGTCGCGGAGCTCGGCGATCGGGTCCGCAGCACGTACCTGGGCAACGGCTTCGCGCAGTGGAGCGGGACGTCGTTCGCCGCCGCCCGCTTCACCGGGATGCTCGCCGCCGGGGCCGCCAACGGCACCGGCACCGGCGAGTCCAGTGGCCTCGGCTCGGAGCCCGAATCCGGCGCCGTCACGACGAAACGCGACATCGCCGAGGAGGCGAAGCAACTCGTCGACCGATGGCGCCACCAGTACGACGAAGACTATCGATAGGTAACGTCCCTGCGCCGGAGGTGTCCCATGCGCGACGACCCCGAAGTCATCGCCCTGGTCGTGGCTGCGCGCAACGGTGACTCCGGCGCCTGGAACGCGCTGGTCGAGCGGTACGCCCCGCTGATGTGGTCCACCTGCCGGGCGTACCGTCTCGACGCCGCCGACGCGGAGGACGTCGGGCAGACCGTGTGGCTGAAACTGATCGAGCACCTGCCGGACATCCGGACCCCCGCGGCCCTGCCCGGATGGATCCTCACCGCGACGCGCCGCGAGTGCCTTCGTGTCCTGCGGATCGCGCGGCGGATCCGTCCGGACGAGACGGTCGGTGACCTCGCCGAGCCCGACGACCGGGTCGACCTGGACGAACGTCTGCTCGCGGGCGAGCGCAACATCGCGATGCGGGCGGCGTTCGGTCAGTTGCCGCCACGATGCCAGCACCTGCTCTCCCTGCTGATGCAGGATCCACCCGCGTCGTACAGCGTCGTCAGCTCGAGATTGGGTATACCCACAGGAAGCATCGGACCCAATCGGGCCCGGTGCCTGGACCGGCTCCGGCATTGCCCCGCGTTGGCCGCGTTCATCGACGACGCTTCAGACACCACGGGAGGCGGTGAGTCGCGTGAGCAGCGAAACCTGGCGTGACGACGACCACCTGTTCGCTTCGCTGACAAAGGCCTTCCAGGAGGCCGACGACGTGCCACCGCGGTTCGTCGAGACCGGCAAGGCGGTCTTCACGTGGCACACCATCGACGCGGAGCTCGCCGACCTGACGTACGACTCCTCGCTGTCCCCGATCGAACCGGTCGGCGCGATGCGGGCGCAGGACGCGTCGCTGCGGGCCCTGACCTACGCCACCACCGAGCTGACCATCGAGGTGGAGATCACCCCCGATGCGGTCCTCGGGCAGATCCTGCCGCCGCAGCCCGGCCGGATGACGGTCTACCTGGCCGCCGGTCCGGGCTCCGAGGCGCCGATCGACCGGATGGGCTTCTTCGCGATCCGCCCGATCCCGATGTCCGCGTTCCGGCTGCGGTGCACCACGGTCTCCGGGCTGGACGTGAAGACCGGGTTCATCGCCGCGGTCGTCCGGCGGCCCCGGCCGGACGAGGATTGAGCCCCGCCGGTAAGCACCAGCCGCGCAGGTGGCGGGAGGATTGAGACCCGCCGGTAAGCACGCGCCGTGCAGGTCGTGGGCCGTTCGCGACACCGGGGGATCATGCGCGGTAAGAGCCGAATAAGCGCCCGGTAACGGCCCGCTGGTCCTCTGGACAGGCAAGCAGCAAACCTGTCCAGGGAGGACGCGAACACCATGGCAAACAACTGGGATGCCAGCATCAAGCTGCTCTACCCCACCGACCAGGGCACGTTCTTCACGATCGACGTGCTGGAACCGACCGACTCGTACGACGTGGTCGCCAACGTCGAGATCGGCGAAGGCCTCAACCGCTTCGCCACCGAGCACACCCTGCGCGTGTCGATCGTCAACCTGACGACCGCCACCCAGGTCGACTCGGCCGAGGTCAAGGAGCAGCTCACGCCGCAGCTCAACACGCAGCGGCGCCAGGAGATGCGGGCCAGCTTCAACCCGCCGGCGAACGTGGCCGGCGGCGACGTGCTGCAGGCGGTGGCGTCGTACAAGGTGACCGCCGGCGCCGACACCGACGTCTCCACCACCACGAGCGAGACGTTCGCGGTGGGTGGCTGACACTATCACTGAGAGATGAACGGCTACGCCGGCCGGCGTAGCCGTTC
>KL571227.1:35480-36064 GCA_000715855.1 Actinoplanes liguriensis | reverse complement strand
TACTGCAGCAGCGCCAGGTGCCGCAACCCGGACCCGGCGTAGCAGCGCATCAGATCCCGGTGCACGTCCTCGTTGCACGGATCCTCGGCCAGGATCCGGCGGGCCAGAGCCGCACCGGCGCCGTAGTCCCCGCGCCGGGTGTAGACGGTGACGAGGTGGGTCTGCGCCTCCAGCGCGAGCGCGTGCACCGCGTCACGCCGGGTCGCGGCCCACTCCGCGTACGGCTCGTCGGCCAGGAACTCGCCCCGGAACAGCAGGGCCGCCGCCTCGTAGTGACGCGCCGCGGCGACCGGATCCCCCGCGTGGCCGGCGCGACGCGCGAGCCGGCAGTTGGTCTCGAACTCATCGACATCGGTCCAGACGTCGGCCGAGGCGGCGATCCGGTAGTTCTCCAACCGGCGCTCGATGATCGGCGCCGGGGACGCCTCGCGCAGCAGGCGACGGGCGCCACTGACCGCGACGTGCAGGCTGTTGCGGGCGGCGGCCGGCCGCGCCCCCGGCCAGAACGCGTCCATCAGCACATCCCGGTGCACCGGCGCGTCACGGTGCGCGAGCAGGTACACGATGACGTTACGGCTGCGCCG
>KL571227.1:33124-35294 GCA_000715855.1 Actinoplanes liguriensis | reverse complement strand
TGTGTATAAGAGACAGCACCTGCACGGCACGCTGTTGCCCGGTGAGCGTCGTGGCCGCAATCATCGTCATGGCAGACCTCCCGTGTCGCTGGTTCCAACGCAC
Source organism: Actinoplanes liguriensis (assembly GCA_000715855.1). Taxonomy (GTDB): domain Bacteria; phylum Actinomycetota; class Actinomycetes; order Mycobacteriales; family Micromonosporaceae; genus Actinoplanes; species Actinoplanes liguriensis. Next base: position 35,191 of record KL571227.1, on the reverse strand, counting down.
GGAGGACCCAACCCGCCCCCTGATACGACCCGGGTCAGTGGTCGTACTCGAAGATCTTGGCGGCCAGGTCGGTCATCACCTCGGTGGCGCCGGCGCCGATCGGCAGGATGCGGATGTCGCGGTAGTGGCGTTCCACCTCCGACTCCCTCAGGTAGCCCGAGCCGCCGTGCAACTGGACCGCCTCGTCGACGACGTGCCGGGCGGCGTCGACCGCGGCGTTCTTCGCCAGGCAGACCTCGCCGGCCACCCATTCGCCGGCGGCGTGGCGGGCCGCGACCCGGCGGGTGAACGTGCGGGCCAGCTCGATCCGCTGGCGCATCTCGACCAGCTTGTGCCGCACCACCTGACGGCTGATCAGCGGCCGCCCGAACGTCTCCCGCTGCCGCACCTGCGTGAGTGTCAGATCAAGGCAGCGCTGCGCGACCGAGTACGCGTGCACCGCCGCGATGATCCGCTCCGGCACGAAGACCTGGGCGATCAGCGGGAATCCGCCGTTCTCCGCGCCGATCAGGTTCGCCGCCGGGACCCGGCAGCCGGCGAACGACAGCTCCGCGGTGTCCGAGCAGAGCCAGCCCATCTTGTCGAGCTTGCGGGAGACCGTGAAACCGGGCGTGCCGCGCTCGATCACGATCAGGCTGATCCCGGCCGCGCCCGGTCCGCCGGTGCGCACGGCGGTGGTCACGAAGTCGGCGCGGGTGCCCGAGGTGATGAACATTTTCGCGCCGTCGACCACGTACTCGTCGCCGTCGCGGACCGCGGTGGTGCGCAGCGACCCGACGTCGGAGCCGGCGTCGGGTTCGGTGACGCCGAGCGAACCGATCTTCACACCGGCCAGCGCCGGGCGGACGAACCGCTCGATCAGGCCCGGATCGCCCGCCGCGATCATGTGGGGCAGCGCGATGCCGTGCGTGAACAGCGCGGCGTGCGCCCCGGACGAGCCGCCGGCCTCGATGAACGCCTCGGTCGCGACCACCATGTCCACGGTGTCGCCGCCGTCGCCACCGGCCTCCTCCGGGAACCCGACGCCGTAGAGGCCGGCCTTGGCGGCGCTGACGTGCAGGTCACGCGGGATCTCCCCGGCGCGTTCCCAGTCATTCAACGACGGAAGGACTTCCCGCCGTACGAAGGAAGCCACCGCCTCCCGCAGCGAACGGCGCTCCGGGGTCTCGAACGGGTCCTCGTACATGCCTCAGGTTCCCTTCGTTCGCTCGACGAGGGTGTCCGGGTCGCGCCGCCCGAGCAGGATCGCGGCCGCCCGTTTCCACCGGCGGATCAACAGTTCACGACGGCCCAGCTCGCCGCTGACGATGCCGGTCATGGCCAGGCCGGTCATCATCTCGAAGGTCAGCTGGACGACGGTCGCCCCCCGCGGGTCCGGCCCGAGCAGCGCCTGCGCCCGCTCGTGCAGCACCCCGAAGATCTCTTTCTCGACCGGCATCAGCGCGGCCCGCAGCTCGGGGTCGGTGCGGGCGGCGTTCCACAACTCCAGCGCCGCCCAGAACAGCGGCGACGAGAAGTGAATCCAGATTCCGTCCACGAACGCGTCCAGCGGGTCCACGTCGCCGGGCAGCGCGGCCAGCTCGGTGACCAGCGCCTCCAGCCGCCGCCGGGCGACGTGCTGCACGGACGCGACGAGCAGGTCGATCTTCGTGGGGAAGTGGTGCAGCAGCGTGCCGCGGGGCACGTCGGCGCGCGCCTGCACCTCGGCCGTCGTCGTCTCCGCATAGCCCCGCTCGACCAGGGCCTGCAGGGTCGCGTCGAGAATGCGGGCCCGGGTGGCCTCGCTGCGCTGGGCTTGGGTGCGCCTCACGGCATTTACCGTACGGCCTGACGGTTAGTGCGGTCCACCCCGGACTTTCCCGACCGTTTTCGGTCTTGTCGTGACCCAGGTCACTGGCTTACCGTCACGCCAGACTGTTTGGGAGGTGTCGATGCGCTTCCGTCGCCGCGCTGCGCCCGAAACCCCGCCCGTCGCGGAACCGCCGCGGCGGCTGGGCCGGCCGTGGACGTTGTCCGTCCCGGTCGCGGCGTCGCCCGCGCGGGTCTTCGCCCTGTCTCTTATACACA
>KL571227.1:30561-32941 GCA_000715855.1 Actinoplanes liguriensis | reverse complement strand
CTGGTCATGCACGCGGGCTGGCCTGCGGATCCGCCGGGCGCGCCCGCGACCGGAACGCGATTCCGGCAGCGGGTCAAGCTGATGGGCACACCGGTCGAGGTCCGCTGGACGGTCACCGGAGCCGGCCCCGGGCGGTTCATCTGGCTGGACGGCACCGGCCCGCTGGGTATCGAAGTCGGCCTCTACCTGTCGCTCGTCCCCGACGGCGGCGCGACCGTGGTGCGCCTGGACGGCGGCGTGCAGGGTGGCCCGACCGACGGCCCGCTCGGCTCGATGGTCGCCCGCAGCCTGACCGACGCCTTGCGGTCGTCCTTGAAGCGCCTGGCCCAGGCCGACCTGGACGTCCCTGCCCAGCCTCTTCTCACCCCGAGACCCGAAAAATCCGAGAACCTGACCCATGCGCGTACGGGCATCGAAGTCGACCCATGGACCCCGGTGATCGTAGGAGCGGGCCAGGTCAGCGACCGTTCCACCAACCCTCGAAACGCCGACCCGGTCTCCCTCGCAGTCCGGGCCCTGAACAACGCCGCAGCCGACTGTGGAGTCCCCGAAATCCTGAAAAACGCGGACACCGTCGGCTGGGTGGCCAGCGTCTCCTGGCAATACCCCGACGCCGCAGCCCTGATCGCCGAGTCCGTCGGCGCCGGGGGAGCGGGAGTCGGCAGCGCGGCGAGAGCGGGACTCGTCGGCGATATGAGAGCAGGGGAGCACGGCGCGGGCGCGGGGGAGCGCGGCGCGGGCGTGACGACCGTCCAGACCGGATTGTTCGGTGGGGACGGGCCGCTGCGGCTGATCAATGACCTTGCCGCCGCGATCAGTCGGGGGGAGAGCCGCGTCGCGCTGATCGCCGGTGGTGAAGCGGCCGCCACCGCAGCCGCGGCGGAACGTTCCGGCAAGCCGCTGTCGTGGCCGACCCAGCCGGACGGCACCGCCCCGACCCGGACCCTCGGGAGCGACCGTGAACCGAACAATGATTCTGAAACCGAATCCGGATTAACTTCGCCGTTGCGGCTCTACGCGCTGATCGAGACCGCGATCCGCCGCCGCCTGGGATTGAGCCGCGACGAGCACCGGGCCAGGATCACCGAGCTGTGGGCGCGCTTCTCCGAGGTGGCCGCCACCAACCCGCACGCCTGGCTGCCGCAACCCCGCACCGCCGCCGAGCTCGCCACCCCGGACGACGACAACCGGCCGGTCTGCGCGCCGTACACCAAGCTGCTCACCGCGAACCTGCAGGTCAACCAGGCCACCGGCTTGATCATGTGCAGTGCCCGGGCCGCGTACGAGGCAGGCATCCCGCAGGACAACTGGATCTTCGTGCACGCCGGGGCGCATGCCGAGGACGAATGGTTCGTGACCGAGCGCGCGGACCTCGCCGCCTCGCCCGCCATCCACGCGATCGGCCGGGCCGTTCTCGATCACGTCGGTCGACAGATCGACGACGTCAAGCACCTCGACCTGTACGCCTGCTTCCCGTCCGCGGTGCAGATCGCCGCCGAGGAGCTGGGCGTGCCGCTCGATCGGCAACTGACGGTGACCGGAGGCCTGACGTTCGCGGGCGGACCGGGCAACAACTACGCGAGTCACGCGGTGGCCAACCTCGTGCCGATCCTGCGTTCCGACCCTGATGAGTTCGGTCTCGCCACGGCGCTCGGCTGGTATCTGACCAAACACGCGGCAACGGTTCTCTCCGCCCGCCCACCGGCTGCCGAGTTCCGCGACATCGACGCCGGCCTCCGACTGGCCAGGCCAACCCGCAAAGTCAACCGCGATTCGCAAGAGCAAGGCGTCCTCGAGTCCTGGACCGTCACCTACCACCGAGACGGAACGCCGGACACCGGAATCACCACCGAAATCCTGAAGAACGGCGACCGCGCAGTCCGCAACGTCCCACCCGAGACGCTGCTCGAAGCGCCGGAGTCCGATGAGCCGCTGCCGCCGCCGGGGGAGGCGCCCGTGCTGGTCGAGTGGCAGGGGCCGGTTACCGTGATCCGGCTCAACCGGCCTGACGTGCGTAACGCGGTTGACCTGGACACCGCTCGGGCGCTGGAACGGGCGATCGACGATTTCGACGCTGACCCCGAGGCGCGCGTGGCGGTCCTCACCGGTAATGGGCCGGTCTTCTGCGCAGGGATGGATCTGAAGGCCGCTTCGCGAGGCGAATACCCGTTGACCGAAGGGCGTGGCCTGCTCGGCCTCACCGCCAGACCCCCGAAGAAGCCGCTGATCGCCGCCGTTGAGGGCGCCGCGCTCGCCGGCGGTTGCGAACTGGCGCTGGCCGCGGACCTGATCGTCGCCGCCGAGGACAGCCTGTTCGGCATTCCCGAGGTCAAGCGCGGCCTGGTCGCCGCCGCGGGCGGAGTGCTGAGGCTGTCTCTTA
>KL571227.1:27196-30366 GCA_000715855.1 Actinoplanes liguriensis | reverse complement strand
GACCTGGGACTGATCAACCGTGTCACCGCGCCCGGAACGGCGTACGCGCAAGCAATTGATCTTGCGGTTTTGATCGCCGGGCATCCGGTGGCCGCCGTTCTGCACTCCAAGCGCATCGTCGACGACCACCACGACTGGACCAACGACGACGCGTTCGACCACCTCGCCGCGATCGCCGGCGAGGTCCTCGGCTCCGCGAACTTCGACCTGCGAAAGGCCTGATCGTGAGCGCTCTGGAAAACCTGCACGCGGTGCTGCGGATGCATCGGATCGGCATCGTCAACCTGCTGCGCCCGGATCACCTGGTCGGCGCCGCGGTCCGCAACGCGAAGCTCGGCCCGCAGGCCGCACTGATCATGAAGGCGGCCGCCGAGAACCCCCACGCGCCGGCCCTGACCGACGAGCGCGGCACGCTCAACTACCGGCAGCTCGACGAGCAGTCGAATGCCCTCGCGCACGCCCTCAGAAAGCTGGACCTGGGCGAACGCGCGGTGATCGGCGTCCTCGCCCGCGACCACCGCGGCCTGGTGCTCACGATCAGCGCCGCGGCCCGCGCCAACCTGCGTCTCGCGCTGATGAACACCGGCCTCGCCCCGCAGCAGTTCGCCGAGGTCGTCGCGCGGGAGAACGTCCGCGCGGTCCTCTACGACAGCGAGTTCGCGAACCTGATCGACGCCCTGCCGGACACCGTCCCGCGCTATCTGACCTGGGCCGACGAGGGCGCCGTCGACAAGACCATCGACATGTTGATGGCCGGGCAGCCGATCACCGCGCTGCCGATGCCGGATCGCCCGCCCGGGTTCATCATCCTCACCAGCGGCACCACCGGCCTGCCCAAGGGCGCCCCGCGCACCAAGGTGTCGCCGCTGGCCAGCGCCCTGATCGCGGACCGCATCCCGTTCCCGCGGCAGGGCGCGATCGTGGTCGCCTCCCCGCTGTTCCACAGCACCGGCTTCGGCGCGTGGACCGTCGGGCTCTCGCTTGCCGACCATGCGATCCTGCTGCGCCGTTTCGACCCGGAGCGGATCCTGCGGGCGATCGCCGATCATCGGGCGATGATGCTGGTGGCCGTCCCGACGATGCTCACCCGGATCCTGTCCCTGGGACCGGAGATCATTGCGAAGTACGACGTCTCGTCGCTCCGCACGGTCTTCGTCGCCGGTTCCCCTCTCGCGCCGGAGTTGACCAACCGCTTCCAGGACACGTTCGGCGAGGTGATCTACAACGTGTACGGGTCGACGGAGGTCGCCGTCGCCTCGGTGGCCCAGCCGGCCGAGTCCCGCCGCGCCCCGGGCACGGTCGGCAGGCCGCCGGTCACCGTGCACGTCGCGATCTACGACGACCGCGGCGCCCGGATCACCCGGCCGCACGAGACCGGCCGGGTCTTCGTGCGAACCGGGATTCCGTTCGAGGGCTACACCGACGGCCGTCACAAGCAGGTCATCGACGGTTTCATGTCCACCGGCGACCGCGGTCACCTCGACGCGGCCGGCCTGCTCTACATCGACGGCCGCGACGACGACATGATCATCTCCGGTGGCGAGAACGTCTACCCGCTGGAGGTCGAGAACCTGCTCGCCGAGCGCGACGACGTCGTCGAGGCCGCCGTCATCGGTGTCACCGACCCGGAGTTCGGCACCCGGCTGCGCGCGTTCATCGTCCCCACCGAGGACGCGGCCCGCGACCCGCAGGAGATCCGCGACTACGTGAAGGCGCTGCTGGCCCGCTACAAGGTCCCGCGCGACGTCCTGTTCATCGACGAGCTCCCCCGCAACGCCACCGGCAAACTGCTGCGCCGGGAGCTACCGGCCGACTGAGGCGGCGGCCGCCTTGATCAGCTCGACGGTCTCGTCCGGGTGGGAGACCATCGCCAGGTGACCGGCCGGGACGGACACCGTGGTGGCGCCCATCCGGCTCGCGAACTGCTGCTCGGCCTGCGGCGGGATCGCCTGGTCCTGCTCGGCGACCAGGTACCACGCCGGCAGCGCCTTCCACGCCGGAACGCCCAGCACGTCGGCGAACGCGGAGCCGGCGATCGGCTGCTGAACGGCGTGCAGCACGCGCGCCCGCTCCGGGTCGACGCCCGCCGCGAAGCGCTCGACGAAGTCGCCCTCGGGCAGCCACAGCTGACCCTGCTTGTCGGTGACCAGGTGCTCCAGCGCGGGCGACGGTGGGCCCTGGGACAGCAGCGCGCCCAGCGACTCGCCCTCGTCCAGGCCGAACGCCGCGACGTAGACCAGCGCGGCCACGTTCGGCGCGTCGGTGCCGAGCGCGGTGAGGATCTGCCCGCCGTACGAGTGACCGGCCACCACCGCCGGCCCGTCCTGCGCTTCGAGGACCTGCCGGAGCCGTGCCACGTCGCCGGCGAGCGAGGTGAGTGGGAACTGCGGCGCCGTCACGTGGTAGCCGTCCCGCTGCAGTCGCTCGATGACACCGGCCCAGCTCGATCCGTCCGCCCACGCGCCGTGCACGAGGACGATGTTCGGGTGAGTGTCCATGTCGGTCTTCCTTCCCCCAGCGATCAGTGATGGTGCATAGTCATGCTGGTTCTCCGGGCACCGGCGCCGGTATCCGCATGTTGACTGCACTACCCGCCGGAGGCGCGATGATCGGCCGCGACCGTGAGCTGGCCCGCCTGCGAGACCTGGTCGATCCACCGCCGACGGCCGCCCGCGTGCACGTGCTGTGGGGTGATCCGGGGCTGGGTAAGACCGCGCTGCTGACCGAGATCGTTCAGACGCCGGCGATGCGGGCGCTGTCGGTCACCGGCCGGGAGTCCGAGCAGGATCTGGCCTTCGCCGGGCTGCACCAGCTGCTGCGGCCGGTGCTCGACCGGGTGCCGGCCCTGCCCGCGCGCCAGGCGCAGGCGCTGCTCGGCGCGTTCGGGCTGGCCCAGTCGCCGCCGGACGCGCTGCTCACCGGGATCGCCGTGCTCACGCTGCTCGCCGGGCTGGCCGAGGACGGGCCGCTGCTGGTCGTGGCCGACGACGCGCAGTGGCTCGACGCCGCCTCGCTGGGCGCGCTCGTCTTCGCCGCGCACCGGTTGGAGTCCGAGCCGGTCGTCCTGCTGTTCGCCGCCCGCCCGGCGGCCGGGTTCGCGCTGGACCTCCCGGCGGCCGGGTTGGTGCTGGACCTCCCGGCGACGCACCTGCGGCCGCTCGACCCGGCGG
>KL571227.1:25435-26901 GCA_000715855.1 Actinoplanes liguriensis | reverse complement strand
GAGATGTGTATAAGAGACAGGGTCCTGGCCGCTCAGTTCGCGGCGCTGCCCGAACCGGCCCGGGCCGCCCTGCTGCTCGCCGCGGTCGCCGACAGCCCCGAGGTCGCCGCGCGGGTGTCCGGCCCCGGCACGCTCGCCCCGGCCGAGCGGGCCGGGCTGATCCGGGTCGGCCCGGACGGGCTGCACTTCACCCACCCGCTGACCAGGGCCGCCGTCTATCACGCGGTCCCGTTCGCCGAGCGGGCCGCGGCCCACCGGCGGGTCGCCGATGCGGTGCGCGAACAGCCCGACCGGTACGCCCGGCACCTCGCGGCCGCAACCCTGGAACCCGACGAGCGGGTCGCCGTGCTGCTGGAGGAGAGCGCCGAGCACGCCCGCCGCCGCGGTGGAGTGGCCGCGGCCGCCCGCGTCCTGGAGCGCGCCGCCGCCCTGAGCGTGTCCGAAGACGATCAGGTACGCCGGTTGCTGGCCGCCGCCGCGCTCGCGCAGGCCGCCGGGCAGGCCGACTGGGTGCGCGACCTGGCCGGCCGGGTTCTGGCCACGACCACCGACCCCGGCCACCGGCTCGTGGCCCGCCAGCGGATCGGCTGGGCCCAGGTCTGGGCCGGCGAGCACGACGCCGCCCTGGAGACGCTGCTCTCCGTCGCCGCGACCGACGTCCCGGCACTGGCCTGGGGAGCGCTCGGCTTCGCCGCGACCCTCGCCCACCGGTCCGGCACGCCCGCCGACCGGGCCGCTGTGCTGCGCGCGTGCGACCGGATGTCGTCACCCGACGACGAGCAGCGGCTCTGGGTGCACGCCTGCGCCGAAGCCCCGCACGAACACGCCGAAACCCTTGCCGGCCTGCACCGCGTCGCCGCCGGGCAGCCTCGCGATCCGACCCTCGTCGGCTCGGCCGCCTGGCTCCTGGAGGAGACCGAACTGGCCGTACGCCTGCTCCGCCGCGCCCTGTCCCGCCTGCGCGAGCCGGGGATGCGCGGTGGCAGCGGCGGGGTCCTGACCGCGCTGCCCTGGGCGTGTTTCGAGAGCGGCCGCTGGGACGAGGCGGTGTCGATCGCCCGGGAGGCCCGGGCGGCCGCCGCGGCGTACCGGATGGATCCGGTCGCGGCCTCCGCTGACCTTTGCATCGCCGCTGTCCGGGCGCTGCGCGGCGGGGACGTCGAGATCAGCGCGCACCTGGCCCACCCGGACTACCGCTCGGCGATCGCCCGTGCCCGCCACACCGCGGGGATGGCGGCGCTCGCGCGCGGTGACCATGCGGCCGCGTACGCCCAGCTGCGCCACCTGTTCGACGACGACGGCGAGCCCCTGCACCACCGGGTGTCGTACCTGGGCCTCGCCGACCTGGCCGCCGCCGCGGTGCGCACCGGCCGCCCGTTCCCGCGGCGTGCGCTCGACGCCGTGGCCGGCCCGCGGCGGCTTCAGATTGCCGCCCGCGCCCACGGGCTGCTCGGGAACCCGTACCG
>KL571227.1:21492-25245 GCA_000715855.1 Actinoplanes liguriensis | reverse complement strand
GATCAACGAGGCCAAGCCGGTGCTGACCGATGCCCTGGAGACGTTCCGGCGGTTGCGGGCGCTCCCGTGGTGCCGGCGGGCCGAGGCCGAGCTGCGCGCGTGCGGGGTCGCGACCGTGTTGAAGCCGGACAAGCTGGCCGGCCTGACCACCCAGCAGCGCGAGATCGTGACCCTGGCCGCCCGGGGCCTGACCAACGGGGAGATCGCCGATCGGCTGTTCCTGTCCCCGCGTACGGTCGCGTCGCACCTCTACCGGTCGTACCCGAAGCTGGGTGTCGCCGGCCGTCACCAGCTGCGCGATCTCGTCCCGGAGCGCTGACCGCCGCCGTAGGCTCGACCCTGTGTCCGGGGCCTCTGCGGGTGACCGAGTCCGCCTCGCCGTGGTCGTCGGGGCGCTGGGTGTCGTCTTCGGCGACATCGGCACCAGCCCGATCTACACGCTGCAGACGGTGTTCGACCCGGATGACCCGCATCCCGTTCCGGTCAGCACGGACAACGTCTACGGCGTCGTCTCGCTGATCTTCTGGTCCGTGATGATCATCGTGACGGTCTCGTACGTGCTGCTCGCGACGCGCGTCGACAACGACGGCGAGGGCGGCATCATGGCCCTGATCACGCTGCTGCGCCGGTCCGGCGCGAACCGGAGCCGGCGGACCACGACGGCGCTGGCCGTGCTCGGTATCTTCGGCGCCGCCCTGTTCTTCGGCGACAGCATGATCACGCCGGCGATCTCGGTGCTCTCCGCGGTCGAGGGCCTGAAGGTCGTCGAGCCGTCGCTGGGTGACTTCGTCATCCCGGTCACCGCCGTGATCATTCTGGTGTTGTTCGTGGTGCAGAAGCACGGGACGGCGGCGGTCGGGCGGATCTTCGGCCCGATCATGATCGCCTGGTTCACGACGATCGGGGTGCTCGGCGTCGGCGGCATCGCCAAGCACCCGGGCATCCTGCGGGCGCTGTCACCGACGTACGCCGTCGGGTTCCTGATCGGGCATTTCGGCATCGCCTTCTTCGCGCTGGCCGCGATCGTGCTGGCGGTCACCGGCGCCGAGGCGCTGTACGCCGACATGGGGCATTTCGGCCGCAAGGCCATCGTCCGCGGCTGGCTGTTCCTCACCCTGCCCGCCTGCGTGCTCAGCTATCTCGGGCAGGGCGCGCTGATCCTCGACGACAACGCCAACCTGAGCGGCCCGTTCTTCCTGCTCGCGCCGGACTGGGCCCGGTTGCCGCTGGTCCTGCTCGCGACCGCGGCCACGGTCATCGCGTCCCAGGCGGTGATCACCGGGGCGTACTCGGTCACCTCGCAGGCCGCCCAGCTCGGCTACCTGCCGCGGCTGCGGATCGCGCACACCTCGGACTCGTCGATCGGGCAGATCTACGTCCCGTGGATCAATTGGCTGTTGTTGTTCTCGGTTCTCACCCTGGTGTTCGCCTTCCGGTCGTCGGCCGCGCTGGCGTACGCCTACGGCATGGCCGCGACCGGCACGATCAGCATCACCACGCTGCTGTTCTTCCGGGTCGCCCGGGACACCTGGCGCACCCCGCCGTGGCTGCTCGCCGCCGGCGCCGCCGCCCTGCTCCTGGTCGACCTGCTGTTCGTCGGCGCGAACCTGACCAAGCTCGTGCACGGCGCCTGGCTGCCGCTGCTGATCGCGCTCACCGCGTTCACGATCATGACGACGTGGCAGCGCGGCCGGTCGGTGATCACCGCCGAGCGCAGCCGGCAGGAGGGCTCGCTGCGGGACTTCGTCGCCGAGCTGCGCGACCATCCCGACCGTACGGCGGTGGTCCCCGGCACCTCGGTCTTCCTCAACCGCGGCAGCGAGAGCGCGCCGCTGGCGTTGCGGGCCAACGTCGAACACAACCACGTGCGCCACGAACACGTCCTGATCTGCGCGATCAAGATCGAGACGGTTCCGAGGATCCCACCGGACGAGAGCCGCACGGTCGTCGACGGCCTCGGTTTCGCCGACGACGGGATCATCCACGTGACCGTCCGGTTCGGCTACGCCGAGACCCCCGACCTGCTGCCCGCCCTGCGCACCCTCGACGACGAGAGCACCGAGGGCAGGCTGCAGATCGACCAGGCGTCGTTCTTCCTCTCCAAGATCGAGCTGCGCCGCGGGGACGCGCCGGGCATGGCGATCTGGCGTAAACGGCTCTTCGTCGCCACGTCCTACCTGACCGCGGACGCCGCCGAGCACTTCCGGCTGCCCCGCGACCGCACGGTCATCATGGGCTCCCACATCGAGGTGTGAACCGCGAACCGCCGTTGACTAAGCCGTCAGCAGCGACCCGTCCGGGCCGTCGCTGCCGGCCGGGTACTCCACGATCGGCACCTCGCCGGCGTGCCACGCCTTGGTGACCGGCTCGACGATGCGCCAGCACTGCTCGGCCGTGTCGCCGCGGACCGACAGCAGCGGGTCGTCCTCGAAGACGCCGCGCAGCACCTCGCCGTACGGCGGAAGCTCGCCCGGCCCGAAGTCCGCCTCCAGCGAGATCGGGTCCAGCTCGAACGGGTCGCCCGGCCCGTTGATCGTGAAGTCCAGCGCCAGCATGTCCGGCCCGAACCCGACCCGCAGCCGGTTCGGCCGCTCCGGCCCGTGCAGCCCGTCCGGGATCCGCTGCGGTTCCTTGAACGTGATCACCGCTTCCTTGCGGCTGTTCGCCACCGCCTTGCCCGACCGCAGCCGGAACGGCACCCCCGCCCAGCGCCAGGTGTCCACCGCGAGCACCAGCTCGGCCAGCGTCTCGGTCTCGCGCGCCGGGTCGACGCCCTTCTCCTCCGCGTAGGCCGGCAACTGCCGGTCACCGAGCTTGCCGGCCGTGTACCGCGCCCGCAGGCTCGACTCCTTCGGGTCGCCGCCCCACAGCCGGGTCGCGCGCAGCGCCTCGGCGGTGCCGTCCCGGAACACCTGCGGGTCCAGCGACTGCGGCGCCTCCATGGTGAGCAGCGCGAGGATCTGCAGCAGGTGGCTCTGGATCATGTCGGCGAGCGCGCCCGCCTTGTCGTAGTAGCCGGCCCGGCCCTCCAGCGCCAGGTCCTCGTCGAACACGATGTCGACGCTCTCGACGTGTTCCGAGGAGAGCAGCGGCTCGAAGATCCGGTTCGCGAACCGCAGACCGAGAATGTTCAGCACGGTCGACTTGCCGAGGAAGTGGTCCACCCGGTGGATCTTTTCTTCCGGCGCGATCCGCGTCAGCAGCCGGTTCAGCGACGCGGCCGACGACGCGCTGGTCCCGAACGGCTTCTCCAGCACCAGCCGCGTGCCCTCCGGCAGCTCCACGTCCACCAGCGCCTCGCACGCCTTCACGGTCACCGCCGGCGGCAGCGCGAAGAAGATCGACAGCGTCCCGTCGACGTCCGAAAGCAACCGTCGCAGATCGTCGGCCTTCGTCACGTCCGCGCTGTGGTACCGCGTCGCCTCCAGGGTCCGCGCCGCCTGCCCGGCGTCGCGGTGCTCCCCGAACGCGTCGCTGACCCGCTGCCGCCAGTGCTCGTCATCCCACTCGTCGGTCCCGGCGCCGAGCAACGTCAGCGGCGGCGCGTCCCCGGCCGCGAGCAGCGCGCCCAGCCCGGGCAGCAGCAGTCGCGCGGTCAGGTCCCCGGAGGCGCCCAGGATCAGCAGCGTTTGCGCGGAGCCGTCATTCGTCATGCGTCTCGCTTGCCCCGTCAACACCAAGATCAAAACCATGCTTCGGTACGAGTGAGCAGAGTCGCCTGCCGCAGCGTCCGAGTCCCCTCGACACGGGCGC
>KL571227.1:18518-21219 GCA_000715855.1 Actinoplanes liguriensis | reverse complement strand
GCCGGTGTTGCCCACAGACTCACGCCGGATGCCCGCCCAGCGGCCCGGACCGGCGCCGGGGCCGCGAGATCACGGCCGGGACGGGCCGTTGCGGTCGGGGACCACCGTCAATTCCGTACCGCATGATTCTGGGTCCTTCAAAGGTTTGATCCGGACATCCGGTCCGTCGCCCGAGTAACGCCGGCGGACGACCATGTCGCACCGGCGCATCCCGGAACGATTCCCGCTCCGACTCTCCTGGTGGCCGAACGCCTGCTGGCCGACCAGCACCACGGCGGCCGAGGGTGTGATTCTCGGCGGTCGCCGCTGCTGGTCCGCGTCAACCGGCCTGTTCGAGGTCGAGCTGAACGTGCCCCGGCAGCCGGAACCCGGGCGCGTCCAGATGGCAGGCGGCGCGGACCCGGGTCGTCTGCCCGGTCGGCAGCGTGACCAGCGACCCCGGCGGGACGTCGATGTCCGGCGGGCAGAAGACGACCGACCGCGCCCGGTTGACCACGCACGGCCCGATCACGGCCGGCTCGGCGTACCGGTTGCCGCGCCGGGCCGCGACCCGCACCGTGGTGGGCTCCGGAGTGTGCAACAGCGCGAACTCCAGCCAGGTCATCGCCAGTCCCCTCCCACGAAACAGTCGGTCGCGTCCGGCTCGCCGACGGTCGCCGCCCACGCCTCCGCGTCGTCGCGCGGGTGATAGCCGATGGCCGTCCCGCCGGCCACCGACCACCAGCGGCGGGTGTTCGCCGAGACACCCCAGACCAGGTGGAAGCCGGTCGCGGTGAGCGCCGCCTCGACCAGGCGGGCCAGGTCGTCGGGGGAGAGCCAGACGGACAGGTCACGCGGCTGCACCGGGTGCGGTTTGCAGGCGCCGATCCGCAGGCAGATCACGTGCAGCCCGTACCGGTCGTGGCACAGCCGGCCGAGGCTCTCGATGGCGGCCTTGCTCCAGCCGTAGTACGAGTCCGGCCACGGCGCCACGTCGTCGGCCAGGCCGTCGGTGTGCGGGTGACGACCCACCGCGTGGTTGCTGGAGGCGAGCACCACCCGCGGCACGCCGGCGCGCCGGGCGGCGGCCAGGACCCGCTCGGTGCCGCGGACGTTGACCTGGAGCAGGTCGTCGAACGTCTCCTCCTCCGCGAACCCGCCCAGGTGCACGACCGCGTCCACACCCCGGCACGCCTCGGTGACCGCGTCGCCGTCGGTGACGTCCAGGGCGGTGATGCCGTCCGCCGGGTGCAGATCGGTCAGTCGCAGGTCGTGGTGGCCGAGCCGGTCGCGGAGCATGCCACCGACCGCGCCGCCGGCGCCGGTGATCAGCAGGACTGCCATGTGGATCTAGTGCCCGCCCCGGCGCGGCGGAAACTCAGGCCTCGCCGTTCTCCCGGTTCTGACGCAGGCTGTCCAGCCGGGCCTGGGCGCGCTCGACGGCCGCCCGGGAGCGTTTCAGGAACGCGTTGCTGCGGTCGAGGCGGGCCACTTCCCGCGCGAACGCGTCCTCCATGCCGCCGATCGGATCCTCCGGGAGGTGACCCACCGTCTCCCGGCGATTGAGGTCGCGCTCGCGGGCGGACTGCGAGCTCTCCCGCTGATTGGCCCGCAGCTCACGCGCGTCGGCTGCGATGACCTGCTCGTCGAGCAGGTGCTCACGGATCAGTACGAGGCGCTCGCGCTCGGCGACCGTCTCCTCCCGCAGCAGGAGAGCAGCCTCCCGGCGGTCCAGGTCTTTCCGGCGGGCGTCCAGTCGCCGGCTCTCGAGCGAGTCTTCGGGTGCCACACCACGATGATAGGAAGCCGAGGTATCAGCGTGACAACACGAAAGCGGAAAGCGCCTTCGCGTCACCGGCGTCGATCCACTCGAACGTGCCGCGCAGTTGATCGGACCGCTGATCGACGGTGGTGATCGCGGCGGTCATCTCACCCCACGGCATGGTCACGTGCAGCAGCGTGCGCAGGATCGCGGTGGGCAGGTGCGGCCGGTCGTCGCCCGCGGTCGCCTGCAGCAGGAGCCCGCTGGTCGAGACGTCCTGGACGTGCCCGGCGATGGCGATCAGGCGCTCGGCGTCCCCGGTGTCGACCTGCGCGGTGCCCTTCGCCGGGTAGACGCCGGGGCGGCGGGGCGAGTCACGTCGCTGGACGACGCCGGTCGGGCTGTCGCCGAGCACCGTCATCAGGCCGCCGCGCAGCTCCGCCTCGACCCAGGCGACGCCGGCGCTGCTGGTGAGCTCAAGGATGCCGTACCGCCGGACGCCCGGCTCGTCGAGGCTGAGCACCGGCAGCGGCGGCAGGTCCGCGATGAACGGCGCCTTCACGTCGGCGAGGCAGACCAGCGGGATCGCCTCCATCCCCTGACAGCGCAGCGTGAGCGTGCTCCCGGCGGCAACGGTGATCATCGTCTCCTCCTGACTCCTCCTCTGACGTTCTCACGCACCGGGCTCCCGCTCAGGCGGTTGCTAGGTTTGGCGCAAGATCGACGGGATGGAGCGGGCATGACCGAGCGGGAGACGCTGACCTGGGAGGCCTTCGGCCGGGCCGGGCGGGAGCTGGCCCAGGCGATCGCGGACGACGGCTTCCGGCCCGACCTGATCCTGGCGGTCGCGCGAGGTGGCCTGTTCGCGGCCGGGTCGATCAGCTACGCGCTCGAGGTGAAGAACACGCAGCTGATCAACGTCGAGTTCTACACCGGGGTCGACGAGCGGCTGGACCTGCC
>KL571227.1:6236-18273 GCA_000715855.1 Actinoplanes liguriensis | reverse complement strand
GATGTGTATAAGAGACAGTGTCGGCGCTGGCCGGCGCGTCCGTGCTGATCGTCGACGACGTCGCCGACACCGGGGCCACGCTGAAGCTGGTCCGCGACTTCTGCGCGGGCCACGCGGCGCGGGTGCGTACCGCGGTGATCTACGAGAAGCCGCAGTCGTCGGAGAAGTGCGAGTACGTGTGGGCCCGCACCGACCGGTGGATCGATTTCCCCTGGTCGAGCGAGCCCCCGGTCGTCCCGGTCAGGAGTGCTTGACGGTCAGGCTGTAGAACTTGACCTTCGCCCCGTTCGACGTGCTGTCCGACGAGGACTGGTTGTACGAGCCGGCCTTGAAGTACTGCTTGTACGCGTTGAACGACGACGGGATCGAGTAACTGGTCTTGGTCCCGTTGATCGTCAGGTTGATCGTGTTCCCGGTGACGTTGATGACGTAGGTCCACTTCACGCCGAGCGCCACGTTCCCCACCTGGTGCAGGGTCTGCCCGCCGTCCGGCGAGTTCTCGGTGCCCAGGAAGATGTCGCCGTTCGGCCGGTAGTAGAGCTCCAGCAGCGGCTTGGTCGACGACCCGCCGGAGCCGAGGTGCACCTGGCCGACGCAGACGTTCTTGGTCACCGACGGGATCCGCAGCTGCGCGGTGAGCGTGTGGTTGCCGGCCAGCGTCCAGTCCGCGGCGCTGCCGTTGGTGTTCATCTCGCGCAGCTCGGAGCGGGCATAGTTGCTGTTCGGCGTGGTGACGCCCTTCTCCGGCGCCCAGAACGTCATCGAGCCGTCGTTCTTGTCGGTCCAGAAGTAGGCCGGGTTGCTGTAGCCGCTCGCGCCCTTGAGCTGCGAGGGCTGGATGGTGTCCGGCTTGCCCGGCGAACCGGTCGGGAGCTGGAGCTGCCACACCGACAGGTCGAAGTTCCCGCCGGGCGGCAGCGCCGGGTCGAGGGTGGCCGCGGACGCGTTGGTGATGCCCGCGACGCCGAGGCCGGTGACGACGACGGCGCTGAGAGCGATCGTGAGCAGGGTGCGTTTGCGCATGGGGAGACCTCGATGCGAAGAGGGACGGCCTTGCCGCGGGGGGAAATTGGCAAGTTAGTTGCCAATAAATCAGGACCCTCGATCCCGGTCAACCGATCCATCACCACGAAACCCTTAAAGAACCTTAAAAGCCCTTCCCGTACGTCGATGGCCGCTCTCCCGCTACGGATGCTCGGTGCGCGCCGGTGAGCCGGCGAGGGCGTGCACCGCGTCGGCGTAGATGCTCCAGAGGTCGCGCGACAGGAAGTGCCCGGCACCGGGAACGATGCGCAGGCGTGCGGCGGGCACCGCCGCGGCGATGTCCCGGGCGGCGCCCACGCGGACCAGCGGGTCCCGTTCGCCGTGCAGCACCTGGGTCGGCGCGGTGATCCGGCTCAGCGGGCCACCGGACCATTTCGCGCCGATCTGGCGGCTCTGAGCCTTCTCGTCGCGGAAGCCGGAGATGTTGTGCTCGGCCTCTCGGGCGACGAATTCCCGGACGTCGTGTTCCGTGATGTCCTGGCCGGGGGCGGCGAGGATGCGGCCGATGGCCACGGCGAGGTCCCGTTCGCCCTCCGGGGTCGCGGGATAGTGCAGGCGCGCGAACCTGACCAGCGGCGCAAGGTGCAGATAGCGCAGGATGCGCAGGCCGCGGGCGTCGCTGGGGATGGCGGCGGAGGTGGTCATCGTGAGGATGCGATCGGGGTGGCGGATCGCCACGCGCTGGGCGACGAGACCGCCCATCGAATGGCCGAAAAGGTGCGCGCGCTGCCAGCCGAGGGAGTCGAGGACGGCGACCGCGTCATCGGTGAGGTCCTCGGCGGTGTATGCCGGCGTCGAGCGGCGCAGCAGGGCCGCGATCGGCGGGCCGGCGTGCCGGGCGGCGGGCAGGTGGGTCGACTGTCCTGAGTCGCGCTGGTCGTAGGCGGCGACGTGGAAGCCGCGACGGACCAGCTCGGCGACGAGGCCGCCGGGCCACCAGAAGCGTGACGTGCCCAGCCCCATCACCAGGAGCAGCGGAGAGCCCCCGGAGCCGCCGAGGTCCTCGACGGCGATCCGGACTTCGCCGTTGCGCGCGTAATTCGTCATCAGTGCAGGCCCCCAGGAGGTTTGCGAACGGTGTACGCGAACAGCGTATGCGAACATGGCCGGAAAGAACACCATGCACGAGAGGAACAGTCACGTGGGCACGGAACGAGAACCGGTGATCTGGCTGCGCCCGGAGCGCGCCTCGGGCGGGAGGCCGGCCGAACGCAGCCGCGCCGAGATCACCGAGGTCGCGGTGCGACTGGCCGACCAGGAGGGCCTGGAGGCGGTCTCGATGCGCCGCGTCGCCGGCGTGCTCGGGACCGGGGCGGCCTCCCTGTACCGCTATGTCGCCACCCGGGACGACCTCCTCGATCTCATGATCGACAGTGTCGCCGCCGAGTACCGGTTGGTCGCGCCGAGCGGCGACTGGCGGGCCGACCTGCTGACCCTCGCCCGCCAGGCCCGCGACATCATGCGCCGGCACCGATGGCTGCCTGCCCTGGTGATCGGGCGTCCCGCGCTCGGACCGCACGGGACCGACCTGCTCGAACACGTCCTCGAGATCCTCGACGGCCATCCGGCCCGGCCGGCCCGCAAGGTGGAGGCCTTCGCCGTCCTCACCGGCCTGGCCGCGTTGTTCGTCGAGTCCGAGACGGCCGCCGCGGACGCCGCACGCCACGGCGCCTACCTCAGCCACGTCGCCGCGGCCGGGCACCACCCTCGCATCGCCGCCCTGATCGCCGCCGCCCCGGCCGAGCCGCCCCCCGCTGACCCGTTCGCCACCGTGCTCTCCGGCGCCCTGACCGCCGTACTCGGCTGAGAGCCGAGTCGAGCTTCCGCCGGGTTTCCCGATGTCAGCCGCGGGCCAGATTTGACGAGGTGGGGCGACGGCCGTTCACAGGGGACGCGGTGAGCGCCCCGCGTGCCCGGCGGCGCGCTGCCAGGTCCATGGCCGCGGATCGCCAGGTGGGGTGGTCGAAAGTGAATCCGGATTCGAGGAGCCGGCCCGGGACGACCCGCCGGCTCTTCAGCAGCAGCTCGGTGTCCGTCCGGAGCGCGAACGCGCCGATCTCGGCCTGTCTCTTATACACCGCCCGCAGCTCCCGCATCAGCTCCCGCTGCGGCAGCGGGCCGGGCGCGGCCAGGTTCACCGCCCCGGTGAGGTCCTCCCGGTCGATCAGGAACCGGACGGCCCGGACGAAGTCCCGGTCGTGGATCCAGGAGACGTACTGCCGGCCACCCGCCACCGGCCCGCCCAGCCCGAGCCGGGTGAGCCGGCTGAGCACGTCGAACACGCCGCCACGGTCGGGGCTCATCACCATCGCCGTCCGCAACGCCACCTTGCGCGTGTGCGGGGTCGCGGCCCGTTCCTGCTCGGCCTCCCAGTTCTTGGCGATCTCGACGCTGTAGCCCCAGTAGCCGGGCACGTCCGGTTCGTGGCCGCCGATCACGCCGTCGCGTTCGTCGTTGGCCGCGTCGAAGCGGTGCGCGTAGATCGTCGCGGTGCTCATCTGCAGCCACACCCGGGGCGGGCGTGCCGCCGCGGCGATGGCCTCGCCGACCACGCGCGCCGAATCGACCCGCGAGCTCATCATCGCCGCGAGGTTCTCCTTGGTGTACCTGCAGCTCACGCTGCGGCCCGCCAGGTTGATGACGACGTCGCTGCCGTCGACCTGCGCCGCCCAGTCCCCGAGCGTCGAGCCGTCCCAGCGCACCTGTCGCCCCCGCGGCGAGCGGGTCAGCACCACCACGTCGTGGCCCTGAGCGGTCAGTGCCCGCTCCAGGACCGCGCCCACCTGCCCGGTGCCCCCGGGAATCACGATCTTCATGTCCGCCCCCGTCCATGCCGTTGAGCAGTCGCTCAAATCCCAGGGTAGAGGGTTTTGAGCGACTGCTCAACCAGTCCGGCGGGATTCAGGAACGGCGGCGGCGGTCGCGGACGTACAGGACCGCGGTCTTGCCCTTCTCGGTGGGGCGGCGCTCCGACTCGAACAGCCCGGTCGCCCCGAGCAGGTCGCTCAGCTTGGTGTAACCCCAGTTGCGGGCGTCGAAGTCGGGGCTCTGCTTGAGCAGGATGTGCCCGACCGCGGCGAGCGGCGCCCAGCCGTCGTCGTCGGAGGCTGCCTCGACCGCGTTGCGCAGCTTGTTGACCAGGGCGCTGTCCGACTTCAGCCGGACGCCGGCCACCGGGGTCCGGGTCTCCGCCGGGGCGTCGGCCGGCTCAGAGGCGCTGTGCGGGGCGGTCAGGTTCTCGGTGTAGATGAACTTGTCGCAGGCGGCCACGAACGGCTTCGGGGTCTTGCGCTCGCCGAAGCCGTACACGATCAGGCCGGACTCGCGGATGCGTGCTGCCAGCCGGGTGAAGTCGCTGTCGCTGGAGACGATGCAGAACCCGTCGAGCCGCCCGGAGTAGAGCAGGTCCATCGCGTCGATCACCATCGCCGCGTCGGTCGCGTTCTTCCCGGTCGTGTACGCGAACTGCTGGATCGGCTGGATGCTGTACGCCAGCAGGTGTTCCTTCCAGCCGCGCAGGTTCGTCCCGGTCCAGTCGCCGTAGGCCCGTTTGACGTGCGCCGTCCCGTACTTGGCGACCTCGGCCAGCAGCCCCTCGACGATTGCCGGCTGCGCGTTGTCCGCGTCGACCAGCACGGCCAGGCGCGCGGCGCTCTCACTGCTGCTGATGCTCATCGGAATCGACCTTACCCACACCCGTTCGGCAACCGAACCCCGAGAACCTGAGGGGATGCGAGCCATCCTCGCCGGCGCCGCGCTGGTCGCCGGGCACTTCATCGCGCTGCGGGTGCTGCCGTCCGGCTCGCAGGCCGCGACGAACCTCAGCGTCGGCATGCTGATCCTGTCCGCGCTGATCGCCGCGGCCAGTGCCACCGCCACCGCCCGCCGCTGCACCGGCCGGGCCCGGTACGGCTGGGCGGTCCTCGCCACCGGCATGGTCGGCTGGGCGTTCGGCGAGTCGGTGTGGGCGTTCTACGTGACGTTCCGCGAGGGCAACGCCCCGTTCCCGAACCTCGGCGACTTCGGTTTCCTGCTGATGGTCCCGGGCGCCGTGGCCGGCATGGTGGCGGTCCTCGGGGTCCGCCGCGGCCTGCTGCGCGTGATGCTCGACGGCCTGATCATCGCCGGCTCGCTGCTGTTCCTGAGCTGGGTGTTCGTGCTCGAGCCGGTCTACCGGGCCGGCAACCTGACCGCGGCCGCGAAGGCGGTGTCGCTGGCCTATCCGCTCAGCGACGTGCTGCTCGCCGCGGTCGCGCTGATCCTGCTCCCGCGGGCGGCGCCGGGCTTCCGGGCGACGGCGGCGCTGATCCTGGCGGCCGCGCTCGCGCTCAGCGTCGGTGACCTCGGGTTCGCCTACCTCAACCAGCACAGCACGTACACCTGCGGCGATCCGATCGACACCGGCTGGGTCGCCGGGTTCGTCCTGATCGCGCTCGCCGCGCACCGCGCCCCGTCGTCCCGGCAGCATCCCGCGCAGAGCGTGCCGATCCTTCTCTGGCTGCCGTACGTGCCGCTCGCCGTCGCGATCCTGGCCGCGGTCGAGCAGATGGCCTCCGGGCACGGGCTCACCGCGTTCCTGTCGGTGCTGCTCGGCGCGGTGATCCTGCTGGTCCTGGCCCGGCAGATGGTGGCCCTGCGGGACAACACCGCGCTCAGCCGCGACCTGCACCGGGTGGTCGCCGAGCTGCGCGAGCGGGAGAGCGAGCTGCACCACCTCGCCTACCACGACCCGCTGACCGGTCTCGCGAACCGGGCGCTGTTCGTCGGCAGCGCCGAGGCCGCGCCGGACGGGCCGCTCGCCGTGCTCTACCTCGACCTGGACGGCTTCAAGCCGGTGAACGACCGGTTCGGGCACGCGGCCGGGGACGCCCTGCTGGTCGAGGTGGGCCGGGTGCTGCGCGCCGAGACCCGCGACGACGACCTGGTCGCCCGGCTGGGCGGCGACGAGTTCGCGGTGCTCCTGCCGGGCGTGACCGACCGTTCCGAGGCCGAGGACCTGGGCCGGCGGCTGACCGCCCGGCTGTCCGAGCCGTTCCTGATCCTCGGCCACGAGGTGCGTATCGGCGCGAGTGTCGGCGCCGGGCTGCGCGAGCCGGGCGACCTGTCGGTGGACGCGCTGCTGCGGTGACGGTCTGACTCAGGCGGCCAGCGGCGCGACGTCGGCCGCGCCGCGCCGCGTGGCGTCCGCGGTCTCGTCGTCCGGCTGTTCCTGGGCGGCGAGCTCGGCGACCACGCGCGCCTCGTACAGCGAGATCTCCCGCTCGACGTCGGCGTCGTCCCAGCCCAGCGCCTCGGCGATCAGCCGCGCGGTGGTCCGGGCCGCGGCGACGCCCCGGTCCGCGGTCTCGATCGAGATGCGCGTACGCCGGGTGAGCACATCCTCGAGGTGGCGTGCGCCCTCGTGGGTGGCCGCGTAGACGACCTCGGCCTTGAGGTAGTCGGCTGCCCCGTCGAGCGGCTCGCCCAGCACCGGGTCCGCTGCGACCAGCGCGAGGACCTCGTCGGCCAGGGTCCCGTACCGGCGCAGCAGGTGCTCCACCCGGAACGCCGGAACCCGGAACGCGCGTGCCATCTGCGAACGCCGGTTCCACGCCGCGCGGTACCCCTCCGCGCCCAGCAGCGGAACCTGCTCGGTGCACGACGCCGGCACCCGGGAGCCGAGCTGCTTGACGGCCGCGTCCACCGCGTCCTTGGCCATCACCCGGTACGTCGTGTACTTGCCGCCCGCCACCACGACCATCCCCGGAACCGGGGTGCCGACCGCGTGCTCGCGCGACAGCTTGGCGGTGCTGTCCGCCTGCGCCGACAGCAGCGGCCGCAGACCGGCGTAAACGCCCTGCACGTCGTCCCTGGTCAGCGGCGTGGCGAGGGCCTTGTTGACCTCGTCGATCAGGTAGTCGACGTCGGCGCGGGACGCCGCCGGGTGCGCCTTGTCCAGCTCCCACTTGGTGTCCGTGGTGCCGATGATCCAGTGGTTGTCCCACGGGATCACGAACAGCACGCTCTTCGCGGTCCGCAGGATCATTCCGGTGTGCCCGGCGATCTTCTCGCGCGCCACCACGATGTGGATGCCCTTGCTGGCCGTGATCCGGAACTGCCCGCGCTCGCCGTCGAGGAGCGCCTGGCTGTCGCCGGTCCACACGCCGGTCGCGTTGATCACGGTTCGCGCCCGGACCTCGAACTCAGTTCCGGTCTCGGCGTCGCGGGCCCGGACGCCGACCACCCGGCGGCCCTCCCGCAGGAAGCCGATCATCTCGGTGCGGGCGGCGACCTGAGCGCCGTACGCGGCCGCGGTCCGCACCAGGAACATCGTGTGCCGCGCGTCGTCGACCTGCGCGTCGTAGTAGCGGATCGCCCCGACCAGGCTCTCCGGCCGCAGCGACGGGAACGCCCGCAGCGCCTCGGTCCGGCTCAGGTGCCGGTGCATCGGCACCCCGACCCCGCCGCTGCCGGCCAGCGCCAGCGTGTCGTAGAGCGCGATGCCGGCGCCGACGTAGATCCGCTCCCACGCGCGGTGCTGCAGCGGATAGAGGAACGGAACCGGCCGGACCAGGTGCGGCGCGAGCCGGTTGATCAGTAGGCCACGCTCCTTGAGCGCCTCCCGCACCAGAGAGAAGTCGAGCATCTCCAGGTAGCGCAGGCCGCCGTGGATCAGCTTGCTGGACCGGCTCGACGTGCCGCTGGCGAAGTCCCGCGCCTCCAGCAGGCCCACCGACAGCCCGCGGGTCGCCGCGTCCAGGGCCGCGCCCGCGCCGACCACTCCGGCGCCGACCACCAGCACGTCCAGCTCTTCACTTGCCATCGTCTTGCACGCGTCCGCACGCGACTGCGATGAGATCTTTCCCGTGTTCATGAATGATCCTTCCTAGACCCAGTCGAGGGTGCGGTCGATGGCCGCGCGCCACCGGGTGGTGCCGTCCTGGCGCTGCTCGGCCGACCAGCTCGGATGCCAGCGGCGGCTCTCGCCGCGGTTGGCGCGCAGCTCGTCCTGCGACGTCCAGAAGCCGACGGCCAGCCCGGCCGCGTAGGCCGCGCCCAGCGCCGTCGTCTCGGCGACCGCCGGCCTGCTCACCGGCACGCCGAGGATGTCCGCCTGCAACTGCATGCACAGGGCGTTCGCGGTCACGCCGCCGTCCACCTGCAGGCAGTCGAGGTCGGTGCCGGAGTCCTGCGCCATCGCCACCACGACGTCGCGCGTCTGATAGCAAATGGCTTCGAGGGCGGCCCGGGTGATGTGCGCGGAATTGTGGAAACGGGACAGGCCGACGATCGCGGCGCGCGCGTCCGGCCGCCAGTAGGGGGCGAACAATCCGGAGAACGCGGGCACGAAATACACGCCGGCGGTATCGTCGACGCGGGCGGCGAGAGTCTCGCTGGCGGCCGCGGATTCCAGAATGCCGAGCTGGTCACGCAGCCACTGGATGGCCGAGCCGGTCGCCGCGATCGAGCCTTCCAGCGCGTACACCGGCAATTGGCTCTTGAATCTATAGGCGACCGTCGTCAGGAGACCGTGCGTCGATCGGACCGGCGTGGTCCCGGTGTTGAGAAGAACGAAATTCCCGGTGCCGTACGTGCATTTGGCGTCACCCGGCTCGAAACACGTCTGCCCGAACAACGCCGCCTGCTGGTCGCCGATCGCCGCCGCGAGCGGAACCCCCGACGACGTGACGCCGAAGACCTCCGCCGACGACCGGATCTCCGGCAGCATCGCCCGCGGGATGTCGAAGATCTCCGTCAGTACGGGATCCCAGTCGAGCGTCGTCAGATTCATCAACTGGGTCCGGCTGGCATTCGTCACGTCGGTGGCGTGCAACTCGCCGCCGGTCAGGTTCCAGATCAGCCAGCTGTCGATCGTCCCGAACAGCACCTCGCCGCGCTCGGCCCGCTTGCGCAGCCCGTCGACGTTGTCGAGAAGCCAGCGCACTTTCGTCGCCGAGAAATACGTCGCCGGTGGAAGTCCGGTGCGTTCCCGGAGCAGTTCCGCATCGAGCTCTTTCAGATCCGCGGCGGTACGGGTGTCCTGCCAGACAATCGCGGGAGCGACCGGCTCACCCGTGGCCCGATCCCAGAGCACCACCGTTTCCCGCTGATTCGCGATACCGATCGCGGCGAGATCAGGAGCGACCAGTCCGGCATTCGCCAGCGCACCGTCGACCGTCTTGCGGACGTTCTCCCAGATCTCGCGCGCGTCGTGTTCGACCCGGCCGGCCGCGGGCAGGATCTGCCGGTGCTCGATCTGGCTGCGGCCGATCTCCGTCCCCGCCCGGTCGAAGATCATGAACCGGGTGCTGGTCGTGCCCTGATCGATCGCGCCTACGAAGTCCGCCACCGTGCCTCCCTGTCTCGATCGCGACGCTATGAAGCGAACCGGCCCGCGGCAACGGTGAGCGTGCGACAATGTCGCACGATGCCCGGCCTGATCCAGTCCATCGAACGGTCGTCGGCGGTCCTGCGCCTGCTCGCCACCGGCCCCGGCCGGCTGCGCGTCAAGGAGATCGCCGACGCCCTCGGCCTGCCCAAATCAACGGCACAGAGCATTTTGCGTACGCTCGTGGCGATCGGTTTCGCCGAGCAGGACCCGCGCACCGCCCGGTACCGGCTCGGCCGCGGCCTGCTCGACCTCGGCTCCACCGGCCTCGACGCCAACGAGCTGCGCGCCCGCGCGCTGAACTGGGCCGACGCGCTCGCCTCCCGCAGCGGCGAGGAGGTGCACGTCGGCGCCCTGCGGGACGGCGGCGTGCTGGTCGTGCACCACGTGTTCCGGCCGGACGACTCCGCCCAGTCGATGGACACCGGCAGCGTCGTGCCGGCGCACGCGACCGCGCTGGGCCGGGTGCTGCTCGCCTACCAGGCGGCGGCCGCGGAGGACGTGATCGCGAGCGGGCTGGACGCGTACACCCGGAGGACGCCGACCACCCGTCAGGCCCTCGCCCGGGCGCTCGCCGAGACCCGCGCCCAAGGCTGGGCATTATCGGTCGAGGGGTGGCAGGCCGGCCGCGCCGGGATCGCCGCGCCACTGCGGTCCTACGGTGGACTGGTGATCGGCGCGATCGGCATCAGCGGCCCCGTCGAGCGGCTCTGCGACACCCGGCGCCAGGCCCGTCCCGCCCTGGTCGACCACGTGGTCGCGGCCGCCCGGGCGATCTCCCGCGACCTGGCCGGGCCGTGACCGACCGGTACGTCCTGGCGATCGACCAGGGCACGACGTCCACCCGGTGCATCGTCTTCGACCGCCGGGCCACCGTCGTGGCCGTGGCCCGGGCCGAGCATCCGCAGTCGTATCCGCAGCCCGGATGGGTCGAGCACGACGCCGCACGGATCTGGCGGGACACGCAGAAGGTGATCAGCCGGGCGCTCGCCGGGCTCTCCGCCGACCGGATCGCGGCGATCGGGATCGCCAACCAGCGGGAGACCGTCGTCCTGTGGGATCGGGCCACCGGGAAGCCGGTGGCGCCGGCGATCGTCTGGCAGGACACCCGCACCGCCGGGGTCCTGAGCTCGCTCGACTCGGACGTTCTGCGCGATTCCACCGGTCTTCCCGCGGCCACCTACTTCTCCGCGACGAAGATCCGATGGCTGCTCGACAATGTGCCTGGGCTGCGGTTTCGCGCCAAGCAGGGCGAGATCCTGTTCGGGACGATGGACAGCTGGCTGATCTGGAACCTGACCGGCGGGGCACTGCACGTGACCGACGTGACCAACGCCAGCCGGACCCAGCTGATGAATCTGGCGACGCTGGAATGGGATCCGTCCCTCCTGGAGATGTTCGACATCCCGGCCGGGATGCTGCCGGAGATCCGGTCCTCGTCGGAGGTCTACGGGACGGCGCTCGGCGGGGTGCCCATCGCCGCCGCCATCGGCGACCAGCAGGCGGCGCTGTTCGGGCAGACGTGCTTCGAGCCGGGGGACGCCAAATGCACGTACGGCACAGGCGGTTTTCTCCTGCTGAACACCGGGACTGATCCGATTCGGTCGGGGCACGGACTGATCACCACGGTCGGCTACCGGATCGGATCGTCGCCGCCGGTCTTCGCGCTCGAAGGATCCATCGCCATCACCGGATCACTGGTGCAGTGGATGCGCGACGGGCTCGGACTGATCGCCACGCCGTCCGAGATCGAGACCCTGGCCGCGAGCGTGACCGACAACGGCGGGTGCTACATCGTGCCCGCGTTCTCCGGACTGTTCGCCCCGCACTGGCGCAGCGACGCCCGCGGCGTGATCGTCGGCCTGACCTCCTACATCACCAAGGGGCACCTGGCTCGCGCGGTCCTCGAAGCGACCGCGTGGCAGACCCGGGACGTCGTCGACGCGATGAACGCCGACTCCGGGCTCGCGCTCACCGGCTTCAACGTGGACGGCGGGATGACCGCGGACAACCTGCTGATGCAGATCGTGGCCGACGTCCTCGACGTGCCGGTCTCCCGGCCGATGGTGGCGGAGACGGTGTCGCTCGGGGCGGCCTACGCCGCGGGGCTGGCCGTCGGCTACTGGTCCGACCTGCGGGACCTGAGCGGGAACCGGCACCGGGCCGCGCGATGGTTGCCGCGGATGACCTCGGAGGCGCGGGCGGCCGGCCACGCTACGTGGCGCAGGGCCGTGGCCTCGGCAGTCTTCTTCAGCGACGGACTCGCCTGACGGTGCGCCTTACCTCAGGGTGCGCCGGCTGAAACGGGGCGCTTTGTTTGCCGGGACGTGATTGACGTTTCTGGATTGTTGCCGTAGTTTGGCGGGGAAAGCGCATTCCCGCACCTCAAAGCTTCGCTCGAAAGTCGCCTCCCAGCTCCGTGTGCGCCGCTCCGGCGGTCGCGCGCGGGCCGGTCGAGGTCGGCGAACTCCGGCGATCGCCCACACGCACCCAGTCGCCAGGGTGCGGGCGATCGCCGGAGTCGTTTCCGCCGCCCGGGCTGTGCCTTGCCGAGCATGGGCGGCTGCTCGGCTGTGTCTTGCGGGGCGTGGGCCTCTGCTCGGCTGTGTCTCGCGGGGCGTGGGC
>KL571227.1:4855-5987 GCA_000715855.1 Actinoplanes liguriensis | reverse complement strand
CTGTGTCTCGCGGGGCGTGGGCGGCTGCTCGGCTGTGCCTTGCGGGCGTGGGCGGCTGCTCGGGCTGAGCCCTGCGGGGCTTGGGCGGCGGTTCGGGTCAGGACGGCTGGGCGGTGCTTTCCGGGCCCGGCGGAGTGCGGGACCACGTGCTGATCAGCGCGAGAACCCCCGCCGCGCCCGCGGCGATCACGCATGTGGGGACGGACCGGGCGGGAAGGCCGGCGAGGTACCACCAGCCGGGCCGCAGGACCGAGTGCAGCGTGTAGACCGGCTGGGCGTTGCCGAGGTGCGTGACCAGCAGGGTGGCGTTGCGGACGACGGCGTAGACCGGGAGTGCCGCGGTGGCCAGCGCCACCCCGGTGAGCAGGGTTGTCGTCTGGCGGCGGGCGGGGCGCAACGGGCGGACGCGGTGGGCGGCGGTCGCGGTCAGCAGCCAGCCGGCCAGCGCGCCGAGCAGGGCGCCGACGACGGTCAGCGGCAGGTAGGCGGCGCTGCGTGCGGCGTACACCTTGCCGTTGATGCCGCCCCGGTAGACCTTTGCGGAGGGGTCGGAGGTGTCGCCGCCGATCGCGTCGGTTGCGGTGACGTGCAGGGTGAGGCCGTTGCGTTCCGCGGTCAGGACGGCGTAGCGGCGCAGGTTCTGGTAGGGCTCGCTCGCCCGCTCCTTGGCGGGGTCGACGTTCACGGTCATCTCCGTGAGCAGGTCCGTGTTCGCGTCGAGCCGGGTGGTGCCGTCCATGGTCGGCATCGGCCGTACCGTGAATTCGGTGATCTTCCAGCCGGCGGCGGTCAGGCCGTCGCGGGCCTGTTCGACGGTCCAGGTCGGCTCGGGGCCTCTGCTCTGGGCCTCCGGAAGCGCCATCAGGGTGACGTAGGCGGCGGTTCCGTTGCCGGGCTGGTTCCACCGTTGCGA
Source organism: Actinoplanes liguriensis (assembly GCA_000715855.1). Taxonomy (GTDB): domain Bacteria; phylum Actinomycetota; class Actinomycetes; order Mycobacteriales; family Micromonosporaceae; genus Actinoplanes; species Actinoplanes liguriensis. The sequence continues at coordinate 5,074 of KL571227.1, read as the reverse complement.
GGGCTGCTCGAGGTCAACCGGATCCGCGACGGCGGCGTGCAGGATGTCCTGGGTGGCCGTCGCGGAGGGCAGGTCCGCGAATGTGTGCTCACCGGCCCAGCTGCCGGCCGCCGCGCCGAGGACTCCGAGTGTCACCGTTGTCAGCACGGCCGCGACCATGGCGAACGGCCGGCCGGACGGGACCCGGAACCGCTGGCGCAGGCCACTGCTCACCAGGTG
>KL571227.1:4278-4623 GCA_000715855.1 Actinoplanes liguriensis | reverse complement strand
GTGCCACGCCTCGGCCGCCGACGGCCGGGACCGGCCGGGCTCGGCCATCTCCAGCAGCGTCGTGACGATCTCGGTGCCGTGGTGACGGCGGTAGCGACCGGAGTATGCCAGGAGCAGCATCCGGTAGCGCCGTTCGAGCCGCGCGTCGGCGGCCGGCCATGCGTCGCCGGTCATGCGGCACCGCCGCCGAGGGAAAAGACGGTCATGCGGCACTCCAGCCGAGGGGAAAGGCCGATCATGCGACACCGCCGCCGAGGGAAAGGCCGGGCCGGCGGCCCAGCTGCTCGCGGGCGGCGGCCGCGCGCCGGTCGAGCCGGGCGATCTCGGCGGTCAGGGCGCCGGCAT
>KL571227.1:3820-4081 GCA_000715855.1 Actinoplanes liguriensis | reverse complement strand
AGATGTGTATAAGAGACAGAGCCCTGCTCGGCGAGGCGTTCGAGCGCGCCGTAGAGCGTGCCCGGCTTCAGCTTGACCTCGCCGGTGGAGAGGTCGGCGACCGCCTGCACGATCCCGTAGCCGTGCCTCGGCTGGGCCGCGAGCGCGGCAAGGATGAGAAACGTCGGTTCCTGCATGCCGGCGATAGTACGGCCACCGATATATAACGGCAAGCGAGCAATACGGAAGGCCCTCCGGCCGACGGGTCGGGACCCGCCGGCC
>KL571227.1:0-3543 GCA_000715855.1 Actinoplanes liguriensis | reverse complement strand
GGTCGGGACCCGCCGGCCGGAGGGCCGGGACCAGCGGAAAGATCAGGAGACGGCCACGTCGAAGACGTGCATGATGCCCTTGTCGGTGTACTCGGGAAGGACGACCGCGGCCACCGTCCTGGCCGGGTCCAGCGCCACCGGCGTGGTGGCGAAGACCCGGAACGTGCCGGTGCCCGCCGTGCCGTTGACGTTGTTACGGCCCTGCATGGTGACGGCGTCGACGTTGCCGGCCGGCGCGGCCGCCGCCCAGTCGCCGAACGTGACGGTCACCGGCTGGGACGTGCCGTCCGTGTACTGGACGGTCGCGGTGCCGGTGGCCGGCCCGTTCGTGGCCAGCCCGAGGAAGGACACGCTGGTCGCGGCCTTGCCGACGCTGATCGTCTGGCCGTGCGGGATCCAGTTGTCCGGGGTGCCGGGCTCGGCGGACGGCCAGGTGAAGGTCGTGCCGCCGACGGTCAGCGGGGCGCCGGGGGTGGCGCCGGCGGCGGCCAGGGCGGTACGGGACAGCGACCAGTCACTGAGGTCCATCGAGCCGAGGTTGCCCTGCCCGTCCGGCGTGGTGCCGGCGTTGTTGCGGGCGTCCGCCCCGGCCGTGTACGACGGCGGAACGTCACGAGCCCCGGTGCCCCACGTGCCCGGGGTGTCCGACATGGTAAAGCGGAGCGTCCCACCGTGCCGTGCGAACGACGCGTCGAGCCAGCTGGCCGTGCGGGAAGCGCCGTTGACCTTCAAGCCGGTGACGTAGCGGCCCGTACCGGACGTCTTGATCTTGATACTGTGCCCGCCGCCGATCGGGTCGATCGTCACCCGGGAGAACATCGGCCCGCTGATCACGAGGTCGCCGGTGCCGTAGATCGCCGGGTAGAAGCCGAGCTGCGCGAACACGTACCAGGAGCTCAGCGAGCCCTGGTCGTCGTTGCCCGGCAGGCCGGACGGGGTGGTGTCGTACATCTCCGAGACGGCCCGGTGCAGGACGTCGGAGGCCGACGCCGGCCGCTGCAGCCAGTTGTAGACCCACGGCGTGTTGAACGCGGCCTGGTTCGACAGGTAGTTGCCGGTCTGCGTGTACGCGCCCGCGTCGAGCTGCGCCATCAGCGTGTCCAGCTGCGTGGTCGCCGCCGCCACGCCGCCGCGCTTGGTGATCAGCGTGGACAGGTTCTGCGGGACCATCCAGCCGTACTGGTAGCCGGTCGACTGGTTGAACTGCCCGCGCCCGGCGGTGTCCTCGCGTACCCGCAGGTCCATCGTGCGGTCGAACCCGGTGCGCTCCCGCGGCCGGATCTGCTGGGTGACCGGGTCGAAGACGTTCATCCAGTTCTGCGAGCGGGCCTGGTAGAAGTCCGCCGCGTCCTTGGCGCCGAGCCGCGAGGCGAGCTGCGCGATCGCGAAGTCGTCGATCGAGTACTCCAGGACCCGGGAGGTCGCGAAGTCGCCCTTGCGGTTCTCGATCAGGCCGGTCGAGAAGTACTGGTAGCCGTCGCTGCGGGTGGTCGTCGTGGCCGGCAGCTTCTGGGTCGCGATCATCGACGCCAGCGCGGCCCCGCGGTCGTAGTCGGTGGCGCCCATGTCGTCCAGCGTCGCCAGGATGACCTGGTAGTTGTCGCCCTGCATGCGGGCCGCGCCCGGCGCCCACCGCCCGGTCTGCTGGACCATCGCCACGATCGAGCGGTTGATGTCGGTCGCCACGCGGGGGAACGTCAGCGCGAGCAGCTGGGCCTGGCTGCGGTACATGTCCCAGCCGGACCCGGCGAAGTTGATGTTGCGGTAGAAGTGGTGCCCGCGGTCGGCCTCGTGCGTCAGGCCGTCGAAGCCGAGGTACTGGCCGTTCACGTCCTCACGGACGTTGGGCTGCAGGAACGCGTGGTAGAGCGCGGTATAGAAGGAGGTTCGCCGAGCGGTGTCGCCGCCCTTCGCGTTGACGGTGCCGAGCGCGTCCTTCCACGCGTCCTTCGCGGCTTTCCGCACGTCCCCGAACGAGAGGCGTCCGGTCTCCTTCTCGCGGTTGAGCGCCGCGTTCGCCACGCTCACGTAGCTGAAGCCGGTCTTCGCGGTCACCGTGGAGCCGGGCTTGAACGTCACCCAGCCGCCGGTGTCGTGCCGGTAGTCGACGCTCGTGTCGGTGCCGGCCTTGATCGCGTGCGTGCTGCCCGCGGTCAGATCGGCGTCGTTCCACGTGCCGTAGGAGGCGAACGGCTTGTCGTACGTCGTGGAGAAGTAGGCCTTGTACGAGTTGCCCACGTCGCACACGTCGGCGCCGTACATCCAACCGGAGACCGTCCGGGTCGCCGGGTCGATCGTGATCTCGCTGCCGAACGAGCGGTTGTTCTGCCCGGCCACATCGAGGAGAAGAGTGGCCTTGCCGGAGAAGTCGTAACGGCTGACCGCGGTCCGTGACGTGGCGGTGAGCTCGGCGGTCACGCCGTTGTCCAGCGCCACCCGGTAGTAGCCGGGCTGGGACACCTCGTTCGCGTGGTTGAAGCCGAGGTAGTAGCCCTTGATGTCGGTGGCCGGACTCGCCGGCAGCACGTCGCCGGCGAACGGAATCGTCGGGAACTCGTATCCACCGAAACGTCCCGTGCAGCCGGTGCCGGAGTACCGCGTCATGCCGAAACCGCGGATCAGACCGGCGGTGTACTCGTACCCGCCCTTCTCGCCGACCAGCGCGTTGCCCGCCTTGTACGTGGTCGGGCTCGGCTGCACCATGCCGAACGGGACGGCCGCCCCGGGGAACGTGTTGCCGTACGCGTCGTTGCTCTTGTTCTGCGTCGTGTCCATCTCGGTGCCGATGAACTGGTTCACCGCGTCGAACGGGGACAGCTCCGAGGCGGCCGCGGGCGCGGCGAGCGCCGTCAGCGACAGGACCGGCCCGAGCGCCGCGGCCAGCAGCGCCCTTCTGGACGGAATGCTAATCATTTCGATGATCCTGGTGTCCGGAAAGGACCGGCGCATGTCGGGAAATCGTCGGGCAAGCGTCGCCCGAGTAAGATCACCTACCGTGAGCCGGCTGATACTCGATGACATCACCGGCGTCGATGAACGCGGCATCGCGGCAGGCGACGCCGTCGCCGAGTGGGAAGAGCCGGCCGGCCGCGCCGCCTGGGCCGCCGAGGACTGGCAGCCCGAGCCCGAGATCGTGGCGTATGCCCAGCTCGGCGCGTGGGAGGCGGTCCTCGCCCGGATCGGCCGGCACGCGCAGCTCGGCATCCGTCGTGACGGCGGCCGCCCCGCCTGGCACGGCTTGAGCAAGTCCCCGGGCGACATGAACCGCGGCATGGTCGGCGCCACCCTGCTGACCGCGGGCCGCCTCGCCGACGTCACCGCCGTGACCCGCCGGGAGGACTTCACCGGCGTCCGGGTCGAGGGCGCGCAGCGCGTCCAGCAGCTGGTCGTCCCGCGGATCGTCGAGCACCCGCCGGGCGGGGAGATGGAGCCGGCCGAGGCCCGCTTCGCGATCGGCGCGCCCGCCGCGCAGGCCCCGGCCGCGCCGCTCGACCTGCCCGAGGAACTGGCCGAGGCGCTGCTGCGACTGTCTCTTATACACAT
>KL571226.1:19200-19793 GCA_000715855.1 Actinoplanes liguriensis | reverse complement strand
CCGTTGCTCCCGAGACCGTTGACCCGGCACGCCGACGAGCGCGGCGAGCTGGCCGAGGCGGTGCGGGCGCACGGCGGCGGGCAGACGTTCGTGTCCACGACCCGGCCCGGCGCGACCCGGGGGCGGCACTTCCACCTGGCCAAGGTCGAGCGGTTCCTGGTGCTGCGGGGGGAGGCGGAGATCCGGGTACGGCGGCTGCTGCGCCCCGAGGTGACCACGTTCCGGGTGTCCGGCGACCGTCCGGAGTGCGTCGACATGCCGTCGATGTGGGCGCACGAGATCACCAACGTCGGGGAGTCCGAGCTGGTCACGCTCTTCTGGTCGAACGAGCTGTTCGACGCGGGGCGGCCGGACACGTACCCGGAGGCGGTGGCGCTGTGAAGGTCGGCGTGATCAGCCAGTGGTATCCGCCGGAGCCCGCGTACCTCCCGGAGAACGTCGCCCGCGGATTGATCGCTCGCGGTCACCGGGTGCGGGTGCTGACCGGTTTCCCGAACTACCCGACCGGCGTGGTGTACCCCGGGTACCGGCAGCGCTGGTCCGACACGTCGAGGATCGGCGGGGTCACCGTGCGGCGGGTGCCGGTCTACCCG
>KL571226.1:18408-19043 GCA_000715855.1 Actinoplanes liguriensis | reverse complement strand
ATGTGTATAAGAGACAGGTCCTACGCCGCGACCAGCGCCGCCGCGGCGATCAGCTACCTGCGGGGCGCCGACGTCGTCTACGTCTACCTCACCCCGGCGACGGTCTTCGCGGCGCCGGCGCTGCTGCGCGCCCTGCATGGCGTCCCGGCCGTCGTGCACCTGCAGGACATGTGGCCGGAATCGGTCACCGAGTCGTCGATGGTCCCCGGTGGACGGGCCGGCCGGCTGATCGGCGGCACGCTGCACGCCGCGATGCGCGCGCTCTACCGGCTGGCCGCGTCGATCGCGGTGATCGCCCCGGCCATGCGCGACCTGGTGATCAGCCGCGGCGCCGACCCCGGCCGGGTGCGGACCGTGCTGAACTGGGCGGACGAGTCGCTGTTCCGGCCGGTCGCGGCGACCCCGTCGGCCCGCGCCCGGATCGGCCGCCGGGACCGGTGCACCGTGATGTACGCCGGCACCCTGGGCCCGTTCCAGAACATCGAGGACTCGGTACGGGCGGCCGCCGCGGCCCGCGACGACGTCGACGTCGTGCTGGTCGGCTCCGGCATCGGCGAGACCGCGGCCCGCGAGCTCAGCGCGGGTCTGGGCGCCGACAACGTCCGCTTCGTCGGCCGGCGGCCGCTGTCCGAGAT
>KL571226.1:17163-18189 GCA_000715855.1 Actinoplanes liguriensis | reverse complement strand
CGAGATGGCCGCGCTCTACGCCGCCGCCGACTACCAGCTCGTCACGCTCAAGGACCTGCCGGCCTTCCACGGCGTGATCCCGTCCAAACTGCCGGCGGCGCTCTCCTGCGGCTCGCCGGTCCTGGTCGCGGCCCCCGGCGACTGCGCCGCGATGGTCGCCGACCACGAGATCGGGCTCGCCTGCCCGCCGGGGGACTGGCGCTCGCTGGCCGACTGCTTCCACCGCGCCGCCGGGCTCACCGGGACCGAGCGCGCCGCGATGAGCCGGCGCGCGCTGGACACCTACCGCGCCCGGATGTCCCAGCGCGCCGGGGTCGACCAGCTCGCCGAGATGCTCAGCGAGGCGGCTCTCCGATGACCCGTGTGATGACCGTCGTCGGCACCCGGCCCGAGATCATCCGGCTGTCCCGGGTGATCGCCCGGCTCGACGCCGCCGTCGACCACGTCCTCGTGCACACCGGCCAGAACTGGGACCCGGCCCTCAGCGAGATCTTCTTCGACGAGCTGGACCTGCCCAGACCCGACCACAGCCTCGGCGTCGACACGACCTCGCCGGCCAGCGTCATGGCCGGGGTGCTGACCGGCGTCGAGAAAACCATTGCGGAGGTACGGCCGGACGCCCTGCTCGTGCTCGGCGACACCAACAGCTGCATCGCCGCGCTGATCGCCCGCCGGATGAAGGTGCCCGTCTACCACATGGAGGCCGGCAACCGCTGCTTCGACCTCAACGTGCCCGAGGAGACGAATCGCCGGCTGGTCGACCACGTCAGCGACTTCAACCTCGTCTACACCGAGCACGCGCGGCGCAACCTGCTCGCCGAAGGGCTGCACCCGCGCCGGATCATGCACACCGGCTCGCCGATGCGCGAGGTCCTGGAACACTACCGGCCGCGGATCGAGACCAGCGACGTACTGACCCGTCTGGATCTTGACCCTGGTGGGTATTTCCTGGTCAGCGCCCACCGCGAGGAGAACGTCGACGACCCTGTCTCTTATACACATCTCTGAGCGGGCTGGCAAGGCAGA
>KL571226.1:16262-16922 GCA_000715855.1 Actinoplanes liguriensis | reverse complement strand
GTCCACCAGGAATGGCAGCTGCCGGTGCTCGTCTCCACCCACCCGCGCACCCGCTCCCGCCTCGAACGGGCCGGCCTCGGCCCGATCCCCGGAATCGAGTTCCACGAGCCGTTCGGGTTCTTCGATTACGTGCACCTTCAGATGTACGCCCGGTGCACGCTCTCCGACAGCGGCACCACCGGCGAGGAGTCGTCGATCCTCGGCTTCCCCGCCGTGTCCCTGCGCGAGTCGACGGAACGCCCGGAAGCGCTGGACACCGGTGCGATCCTGCTCGCCGGGCTGGACCCGGCCGGTCTGCGCGAGGAGATCGAGACCGCCACCACGACGACCGCGGCGTGCCCGGCGGACTACGAGATCACCGACACCTCGGATCGGGTGACGGCGTTCGTGCTCTCCACCGTGCGGCGCCACCACGAATGGGCCGGGATCAGGGTGCCGCGGTCATGACGTTCCGGGTGCTGATCACGTGCGGGGTCTTCGAGCCCGGCTTCCGCGGGGGCGGGCCGGTCCGCTCCCTCGCACAGTTGATCGACACCGCGCCGGAGGATTTCGACCTGACCCTGATCACCCGCGACCGGGACGTCGGGGCGGCCGGGCCGTACCCGGGACTCTCCGGGCGGTGGGTGCGGCGCGGCCGGGCCGGCGTCCACTACCTGCCGG
>KL571226.1:3775-16071 GCA_000715855.1 Actinoplanes liguriensis | reverse complement strand
TGTATAAGAGACAGGGCCTGGCTCGGCCTCTGGCGCCGGCTGCGCGGCACGTCGTACGACGTGCTGTACGTCAACAGCCTCTGGTCGCCGGCGTTCACGGTCGTCCCGATCGTCGCCCGCAGTCTCGGTCTCGTCCGGGCGGATCGCGTGGTGGTGGCGCCTCGCGGGGAGCTGTCGCCCGGGGCGCTGGCCCGGAAGGCCTGGAAGAAGCGGCCGTTCGCACGGGTCTGGGGACCGTTGCTGAAGGGTGTGAACGCGACCTGGCACGCGTCCACCGAGGCCGAGGCCGCCCAGATCATGCGGGTCTTCCCGTGGGCCACCGTGCGAATCGGCCTGGATCAGGTGCCTCTGCCGCCGTCGCCGCTGGCTCCCGTCGTCGTCCAGGAGCGGCCCCGATTCGTGCACGCGAGCCGGATCGTGCCGCACAAGAACCTGCTGATGGTGATCGAGGCGTTCGGCCGGTTGCCCGGATCCGCCGATCTCGACGTCTTCGGGCCGGTGGAGGACGCCGGCTACTGGCAGCGGTGCCAGGAGATGATCGACGGGGGCGGGCTGGCGACCCGGGTTCGTTACCGCGGTGAACTGCAGCCCGACGCGGTACGGGAGACCTTCCGGCGCTACGACGCGTTCCTGTTCCCGACCCGCGGCGAGAGCTTCGGCCACGTCATCGCGGAGAGTCTCTCGGCGTCGTGCCCGGTGATCTGCTCCGACCGCACGCCGTGGACGCCGGTCCTCGCCACCGGTGGCGGTGCGGTGATCCGGGAGCCGACGGCCGCCCGGCTCGCCGAGCGGATCGAACAGGTGATGGCCCAGCCCGCGGCCGAGCGCCTTGCTGCACGGCACGCTGCCGGGACGGCGTACGCGGCCTGGCGAGCCCGAGTGAGCAACGAGAACTTTCTGGCAACGTTGGCCCGGTGACGTGGTCGCCGGATCGGAGGAGCGTCGATGACCACCCAGATCGCCGGCTCGGCCACCCGGCAGGGACCACATGCCCGGGACTTCTGGCTGCGGATGCGGGGTGGGGGTCTGCTCACCGTGGCGGTGAACCAGCGGGTCGGGGCCGCCCTTTGCGTGCCGGCCCACCGGCTCGGCCTCGCCCCGAGTGTTCTCACGCTGCTCAACCTCATTCTGGGCGTGGGTGGTTCGGTACTGCTGGGCCTCGTCGCCACCACGCGGTCCGGGGCCGGTCCGCTCGCCGGGCTCGGCGCCTTCGTGCTGTGGCAGGCGGCCTACTGCTTCGACTGCGCTGACGGGCAGCTCGCCCGGTACACCGAGCGCAGCAGCGAAGCCGGGGCGCGGTTGGACGTCCTGTGCGACCTGGCCGTGCACGCCTCGGTCGTCGTCGCGATCGTGGTGACCGCCGGCGCTCACGTTCCGCAGATGCCACGGTGGCTCGGGCCCGCATTCGCCTGCGCCGTGATGATCAATCTCTGTGCCTCGGTGATGGTCACCAGCGGGCCGGCCGCGGGAAGCCTGTTCGCCGACAACAACCGGGCGATCATCCGGGCCGGCAGCCTCGTCTTCGACTATTCGGTGTTCCTCACGGCGTACGCCGTTCTCCTGATCTTCATGCCGGACCACCTGGACCTGTTCCTGCTCGCCGTCACCGCTGTCAGCACGGCGTTCCTTCTGGCGAGAGTGGCGAAGGCGGCGGCGGTAAGTCTTCGGCCGCGGCGGCGGTGATGGCTGACGAGGCGCCGGCCGCCCGGGTCACGCCGGACCGATCCGCCCAGCCCGCTTCGTTGCTGAGTGTTGGGCGCGGGATGGCGATCGGCGTGCTGGCCTCCCGTGTCACCGGATTCGGGCGGGTCGTGGTGTTGAGTGCCGCGCTGGGGCTCGGCACCGAACTGTTCGACAGCTATAACGTCGCCAACACGATGCCGAACGTCGCCTATGAACTTCTGTTCGGTGGATTGGCGACGAGCTTGGTCGTGCCGATGGTGAGCCGGGCGATCCTCCGGGACCGGACCGCCGGCATCGTCTACGCCCAACGCCTGCTCCTGGTGGTCACGGCCGGCCTCACGGGGGTCGTTGCTCTCAGCATGGCCGTCGCCCCCATGCTGGTCGAACTCCTCTCGCCGGGGATGAGCCCGGACCAGCACCACTTTGCCGTTGCTCTGAGCTGGTTCTTCTTGCCGCAGATCGCGTTGTACGGGATCGGTGCCACCGGAGCCGCGGTGCTGAACTCGCTGAGTGGACACAGCGCCCCCATGTGGGCGCCGGCCGTCAACAATGTCATCGTCATCCTGGTCGGCATTGCGTATATCACGGTTGGTGGCACCACCGACCTGCGTGAGATGTCCACCCCTCAGAAGCTCCTTCTGGGCGCCGGAACCACGGCCGGCGTTGCCGGTCAGGTCCTCGTGATCCTCTGGACGCTCCGGCGCCAGGGGTTCTTCACACGGTTAAGGCATCGCGGCACCGGTATGGAACTCAGGCGCACCGTTCGGCTCGGGGCCTGGGTGCTGCTGTCGGTAGCTGCCAATCAGTCCGCCTACACCATGGCGATACGGTCGGCGTCCCACCTGGGTCAGGGTGCGGTCAGCGCCTACCAGACCGGTTTTGCCGTCTTCCACGTTCCATACGCCGTAGCCGCAGTGTCGGTGAACACGGCGGTCCTGCCGCGACTGAGCCGTGCGGCAGCCATTCATGACGACGATGACTTGGTCGCGAACGTGAGCCGGAGCATCCGTCTGATCCTTTTCGTCACCGCTCCGGCGGGAGCCACGTTGTTCGCGCTCGGGCCAGCCATGAGCGACCTGCTGTTCGCCCACGGCAACAGCATCTTGGCTGCCGTCGAACTGGTCGCCATGACGGTGCGTACCTTCGGGTTCGCTGTAGTGCCGTTCGCGATCTATGCGGCGTTCCTGACAGCCTTCAACGCCCTGCAGGACACCCGCACGGCGGCCCTGCTGAATCTTCTCGTCGGCGCGGTCGCGGTTGCTGGATTCGCCGCGTCCGCCGAGTTTCTCCCCGATCGCAAGGCATTGGCTGGACTGCCTGCCACTTACGTCGTGGCGTATTCGTCGGGGTGCCTTGTCGCCGGGATGCTCTTGAATCGAAGACTCTGCCGGGCTCGGTCGCGGATCACGGTTCTCAGCCATGTCCGCATATTGTTCGCCGCGTTGTCCGCAGGGGCGGCGGAGGTGGTAGTCCTGAATGTCCTCAGAACCCTTGCCGGGTACGCCTCGGTTTTCATTGCGGTTTCTGCCGGCGCGATCGTCTACCTGTTCGTCGCTGGTGAGCTACGCCGAGCCGTGGAATGGGCAGCCAGGCGGATCGGCCGGACGCGTATCAGCCCGGTATAGGCGGGTGTGGCCGGATGAAGGGCGAGCACCCAGAAGAGCACGCAGATCATCGATCCGCCGGAGAAGAGCCAGGGCTCGAAGAAGATGTCGACCATCGAGCCACTGACCAGCGCCATGAACATGCCCTGGGCGCGTGCGGCAAGGATCATCAGGAACAGAACGGGGAGAATGAGGATCGCGGTGCCGACGACTCCCACGGTGGCCAGGGCTTCGGGCATGAACCCCGCAATGTCTCCGGACGGCAGCGATCCCATGCCGACGCCGGTCCACGGATGGGCATGAAAGTAACTGAGGCCGTAGGCCCATTGCTCGCTTCGGGAGTCTGTGTTGCGCAGAAGCATGATCGGAGCGTCCAGGAAGAGGCCGGTCTGCAGCGCACGAATTACGACACAGGCGCTGGCAGTAGCACCGGCCGCGATGCACGCTATGCGAGCTGTCGCGCCACGAGAGGCCGAGGCGAGCACCAGGAGCTCTACTCCCAACGCGGCGCAACCGGCCCGGGACCCGGTGGAGATGCCGAGCACCGCTATGGCTGCCGCGGCTGGCCAACGCAACCGGCGTAACTGCACTAACAAGATCGGTGTCAGTACGACCAGGAAGGCGGCGAGCCCGTTCGCGTTCTCGAACAGCCCGCGTAGACGACGCTGTTCGATGGCGGTGCTCGGCATCAGAAGCCATGCAAGGACACAAGCCCCGATGATCAGCCAGCCGAGCATGGCGAACATTCGTATCAGGGAGACGATGTCGACGGTACGCACCACCGCGGCGCACAGGGTGCTGACGGCGAGCAGGCTGGCCGCGCGAATCAGCGTGCCGGTGGGATTGATGCTCCACGCGAGGCTGGTGAAGCTCAGGATCGCCACAAGGGGGAGGGCGAAGCGCAGCACCGAGGTACGGACTGGGGAGCCGTCCGCCTGCGGGTTCCGCCAGAGCGATCCCAGCGCCGTCGAGGCTATGACCGGCGGCACCAGGATGCGTATGTCGATCAGGTTTGATCGGAGCGGCTCGCTGTAGATGCTCATCTGCACGAAGAGGGCTTGGAGCGAGAATGCGAGCCCGGCGTTCGGGTGGAACAGCGAGAGCACGAGAATCGCCGTGTAGACCAGGGCGAGGAGTTGGACCAGCCCGTCCCCGCCGGTCATGAGGAGTGACAGCGCCGGCAATGACACCAGCGCGCCGAAGGCGAAATCGAGATTTCGGGATCGATCGGAGAACAACGTCATCGGCCCTATCCACCCGGGTTTCGGTGGCTTACGGCGATCATGGTGGTGCACTCCCGCCCGGCCGGGACGAGAGCAGGCCGGAGAGGGCGGCCGGGGGAGTCTCGGGCTCGTTGTCGGTGCGGCGGCGGTGGCTGCCGCCGTCCTTCGACGAGTAGTCCTCGTAGTAGTAATAGGCGTCGGCGCCCTTCGAGGCCAGCATGTTCAGCACGCACCCCAGCAGCCGCGCGTCCACCGCCCGCAAAGCGCTCACCGCCGTGTTCACCTGCGCCGCCGTGGTCTTGCCGGCGCGGGCGAGGAGCAGCGCGCCGTCGGCCAGGCCGGCGACCACCGCGGCGTCGGTGACCGGCAGGAGCGCCGGGCAGTCGATCAGCACGGTGTCGAAGCGTTCCCGCAGCTCGCCGAGCAGGTCCGCCATCTGCTGCGAGCCGAGGAGCTCGCTCGGGTTCGGCGGGAGTGAGCCGCTCGGCAGGACGAAGAGCTGGCTGCTGTACCGGTGCAGCACGTCGTCGATCGAGGCCTGGCCGACCAGCACCGAGGTGAGTCCGACGGTGCCTTCGACCCCGAGGTATTCGGCGACCTTCGGCCGGCGCAGGTCGGCGTCGACGATCAGGACCCGCTGGCCGGCCTCGGCGCAGAGCATGGCGAGCCCGCAGGCCGTCGACGACTTGCCTTCGCCCGGCACCGCGCTGCTCAGGACCAGGGTCTTGACCTCCTGGTCGACGTCGACGTACTGCAGGTTGGTCCGGAGCTGGCGCAGCGCCTCGGCGCGCGCGGCGTGCCCGGGGCCGGCTAGGACCAGCGGTTCGGACCGGAGCTCGGCGTCGAACGGCACCGCGGCGATCAGCGGCGCGCCGGTGAGCTCCTGCAGTCCTTCCCGGGTCTTGACCGTGGTGTCGAGCAGGTCGCGCAGGAACGCCGCGCCCAGGCCGGTGAGCAGCCCGAGCACCGCCCCGATCGCGAGGTTGCGCACCGGGCGCGGGGACACCGGGTCCTCCTCGGTCTCCGGGCCGGAGGCGACCTCGACCTTCACGGCGGAGACCTGCTGGCCGGGCGGTGTCTCCAGGGACTCGACCCGGGTCTTGAAGCGGTCGGCGACCGCGGTGGCGACGAGCTGTGACCGCGCGCGGGAGCTGTCGGTGACGGTGGCCCGCAGCAGGACGGTCTCCGGGATCGCCTCGGCGGAGATCCGCTCGCGGACCTCGGCGGCGGTCAGCCCGAGGCTCCGGTTCTGCGCGACGAGAGCCGCGAGGCGGTCGCTGGTCAGCAGGGTCTGGTACGACCTGACCCGCTGCTGGGAGAAGAGCCCACCCTGGTACGCGTCGGACACCCCGTCGTTCGGGGTGGTGATGAAGAAGGTGACCGACGTGGCGTACAGCGGGGTGGTCTGCGCCGTGATCAGCGCGGCGATGCCCAGTGCGGCCAGGGTGGCGGCGAGCAGCATCCACCACCGTTTCCGAGCGACCCGGATGTAGTCGCGCAGCTCCACCCAGCCCTCCCGGAATCATGAACAAAATCCACGATACTGATCAAGGTCGGATAAAAGCGAGAATGCACGTAAACTCGGCGCAGTGATCAGGGCGGGGAAGCGGTGGCTGCGACGCGGGGCGCTCGCCGTGTTCGCGCGGGTCAACCCGGGCGACATCTACATCCGGCACCACTACACCGGTGACCGGATCCGGCTGCACGCGTTCCGGCACAAGGGCTACTGGTTCCACGGGCGCAACCGGGAGCGGGAGATCATGGAGGCGTTCGCCCGTCTCGTCCGGCCCGGCGACCACGGGCTGGAGGCCGGCGGCCACATCGGGTACGTGACGCTGCACCTGGCCCGGCTGGTCGGCCCGCACGGCACGGTGGAGGTGTTCGAGCCGGGCCGCAACAACCTGCCGTACCTGCGGGTCAACGTGCACGGCAAGGCTCAGGTGACCGTGCATCCGGTGGCGCTCGGCCGGGAGCCCGGCGAGCTCGACTTCTACCTGGAGGACCTGAGCGGGCAGAACAACTCGCTGGTGCCCGACTTCGAGGTGCTGCGCCGGAACCAGGACAACGCGGTGCGCGCCACGGTCACCACCCAGCGGGTCCCGGTGGCGACGATCGACGCGCACGTGGCCGCGACCGGCGTGGCGCCCGACTTCATCAAGATCGACATCGAGGGGTGGGAGCGGGAGGCGCTGCTCGGCGCGGCCGGGACGCTGCGGCGGCACCACCCCTGGATGATGGTCGAGGTCCAGGCGAACCACGCGGAGATCACCGCCATGCTGCACGACCTCGGTTATCGGCTCCACCATCCCGACGGGCGGCCGATGGCGTCCATCCCGCCCGGCCTGGAGAACGTCTTCTGCCTTCCGGACGGTGTGACCTGGCCGGCGTGAGCCCGGAAGCCGGGACGTTGGTCACATCGACACAGGGTTTCCCGCGGGACACGATGTGGGCATGGTGGGCGGCATGAAAATCTGGCCGGGCAATCCGTACCCGCTGGGCGCGACCTATGACGGCGGCGGCACCAACTTCGCCATCTTCAGCGAGGTCGCGGACCGGGTCGAGTTGTGTCTGTTCGACGACGAGGGCAACGAGACCCGCGTCGACCTCCCCGAGCGGGAGGCTCTCGTCTGGCACGGTTACCTGCCCAGGGTCACACCCGGTCAGCGGTACGGCTTCCGCGTGCACGGCCCGTACGACCCGTCCCAGGGTCTGCGGTGCAACCCGAGCAAGTTGCTGCTCGATCCGTACGCGAAAGCAATTGATGGTGATTATCAATGGGACCAGGCACTGTTCTCCTACAACTTCGGTGACCCGACGTCCTACAACGATGCCGACTCGGGCCCGTTCGCGCCGAGATCCGTGGTGATCAACCCCTTCTTCGACTGGGGTAACGACCGCCCGCTGAAGGTCCCGTTCCACCAGACGGTGATCTACGAGGCGCACGTCAAGGGCATGACGATCGACCACCCGGACATCCCCGAGGACGTCCGCGGGACCTATTCGGGGCTCGCCCACCCCGCGATGATCAAGTATTTCGAGAAGCTCGGCATCACCGCCGTCGAGCTGATGCCGGTGCACCAGTTCGTGCACGACAGCGGCCTGGTCGAGCGCGGCCTGCGCAACTACTGGGGCTACAACACCATCGGCTTCTTCGCCCCGCACAACGGCTACTCGTCGTTCGGCGGCGGCGGCGGCCAGGTGCAGGAGTTCAAGTCGATGGTCAAGGCCCTGCACCAGGCCGGCATCGAGATCATCCTGGACGTGGTCTACAACCACACCGCCGAGGGCAACCATCTGGGCCCGACGCTGAGCTTCCGCGGCATCGACAACCCGGCGTACTACCGGCTCGTCGACACCGACAAGCAGTACTACTACGACACCACCGGCACCGGGAACAGCCTCAACGTCCGTCATCACGAGTCGTTGCGGCTGCTGATGGACTCGTTGCGGTACTGGGTGACCGAGATGCACGTCGACGGCTTCCGCTTCGACCTGGCCGCGTCGCTCGCCCGCGAGTTCCACGAGGTGGACCGGCTGGCCGCGTTCTTCGACCTGGTCAACCAGGACCCGGTGGTCTCGCAGGTGAAGCTGATCGCCGAGCCGTGGGACGTCGGCGACGGCGGCTACCAGGTCGGCGGCTTCCCGCCGAACTGGACGGAGTGGAACGGGAAGTACCGGGACTCGGTCCGCGACTTCTGGCGCGGCGAGCAGTCCAGCCTCGGCGAGTTCGCCTCCCGCTTCACCGGCAGCTCCGACCTGTACGAGATCGACGGCCGCCGCCCGATCGCCTCGATCAACTTCGTCACCGCGCACGACGGCTTCACCCTGCACGACCTGGTGTCCTACAACGACAAGCACAACGACGCGAACGGCGAGGGCAACCGCGACGGCGAGAGCCACAACCGCTCGTGGAACTGCGGCGTCGAGGGCGAGACCGAGGACGCCGAGATCATCGTGCTGCGCGAGCGGCAGAAGCGGAACTTCCTGGCCACCATGCTGCTCAGCCAGGGCGTGCCGATGATCCTGCACGGCGACGAGCTGGGCCGCACCCAGCGCGGCAACAACAACGTGTACTGCCAGGACAACGAGCTGAGCTGGGTCGACTGGAAGAGCGCCCGCGAGGAGGACGTGCTCACGCACTTCGTCCGCGCGCTCACCAAACTCCGCGCCGACCACCCGATCTTCCGCCGCCGCCGCTTCTTCACCGGCGAGCCGGGCGACAACAAGTTGCCCGACATCGCCTGGCTGCGCCGCGACGGCGAGATCATGACCGAGGCCGACTGGAACACCCGCAGCGGCATGACCATGACGGTCTTCCTCAACGGCCACGGCATCCCGGAACGCGACGCGCTCGGCGAGGAGATCACCGACGACTCGTTCCTGCTGCTGTTCAACCCCCTCGACGAGGACGTGCAGTTCACGTTGCCGGCCCGCGAATACGGCAAGACCTGGGAGATCGTCGCCCACACCGCCGACCCGCTGCTGGCCCGCCGCCGAAAGACCGCCCGCGCCGGCAGCCGCGTCGAGGTCATCCGCCACGCCCTGGTGGTCCTGCGCTGCCGCTACTAGGGCGCCGGCTCCGCTCCGGTCACCGTCAATTCATCCGGCGGTACGACGTTTCGCCGCCCGTGACCAGGCCACGACCAAGCCCCGTGCGTGCCCTCGCCAGGTCCGCGCCGCACCATGCCGCGGCGCGGGCCCGGCTCACGCCGTACCTAGTAGTTGTTGTACTGCTCCGAGTGGTTCCAGGCGGCGCACGGGGTTTTGTAGCGCCGCTTGATGTAGTCCAGGCCCCACTTGATCTGTGTCGCCGGGTTCGTCTTCCAGTCGGAGCCGAACGCCGCCATCTTGTTGCCGGGCAGCGACTGCGGAATGCCGTAGGCGCCGGAGCTGCGGTTCTCGGCGCGGTAGTTCCAGCCGCTCTCCCTGTTCCACAGCTTGTTCAGGCAGGCGAACTCGGTGAGGCTGAAACCGGCGCTGACGGTGAGCGCGCAACCGACCGCGCGGCTGCCGCTGAACTCGTTGCACGAGCTGGGGATCGGCCCGTTGAAGGCGACCGGCCCGCTGTTCGCCTTCTCCTTGGCGGCCTTCTTCGCCGCGGCGACGCTCTTGTCCAGGTTCTTCGCGTAACCGGAGGCTGCCTTGGCGGCGGACTCGGCCTTCTGCGCGGCGTTGCCCTCGGCGACCGTGACGCGGGCGCGGGCGGCGGCGTGGTCGTTCATCCGGACCTTGAGCAGCTGCATGTCCGCGGCTTCGGCCTGGATCGGATCGGCGACGGCCGGGGTCTGGGGTGGACGCTGCTCACCCAGGTAAGCGCCGCCGGCGAGGCCGGCGATCAGCACGAGAACGGACGCGCCACGGATCACGTGCCGGGTCACTGGGCCTCCTTGGAACCGACCGGGCGAGAGGTCTGGGCACGGTACCAGGCGATCTTCTCGCGCACGCGCTCCTGTTCCCTGCGCAGCCGGGCGACCTTCTCGTCGATCTCCCGGTCGTGCTCGGCGAGCAGTTGAACGCGCTGCTCAGCGGCCTCGTCCCCGTCGTGCAGCAGCTCGGCGAAGCGCCGCAGCCGGGCGATCGGCATGCCCGAGTCGCGCAAGCAGCGCAGCAGGCCGATGCGGCCCAGGTCGTCGTCGGAGAACACCCGCTGACCGCCGGTGGTGCGTTCGATGCCGTGCAGCAGCCCGATCCGCTCGTAGTAGCGCAGGGTGTCGATGCTCACCCCGAGTCTTCCCGCGACCTCGCCCGGTGAATAAGGCATCGATCATCCCTCCCCGTCCGGAAAGGGAGACCGTACCCGGTAACGTACCCGGGTGCGATCCGAGGTCCAGGCCCTGCACGTGGGCTGCGCGATGTGGTCCCTGAAGGCGTGGCAGAGCCGTTTCGCGCCGGGCGACAAGCTCCGGGCGTATGCGGAATGGTGCAATGCGGTCGAGGGCAACACCACGTTCTACGCCATTCCGTCGCGTGCCACCGTGACCACCTGGGCCGAGCAGACCGGCCCGGATTTCCGGCTGATCCCGAAGATCCCGAAACGCGTCACGCACGAGCTGCGCCTGACGGACGCCGACGAGGTGGTGCGCGTCTTCCTCGACGCGATCGAGCCGCTCGGCCCGCGTGCCGCCGCGCTCTGGATTCAACTTCCGGGGTCCTTCGGACCCTCCGATCTGGCGGTACTCTCCCGCTTTCTGCGGTCCATGCCGACCGATTTCCGGTACGCCGTGGAAGTGCGCCACCCGGATTTCTTCACCGATCCGCAGCGGCTGGAGGAACTGCTGGCACATCACCGCGCCGAGTGGATCCCGTTCGACACCAGCGCGTTCTTCGACACGCCCCCGACGAGCGACGCGGAGCGTGACGCGTGGATGAAGAAGCCCCGCATGCCGCGCCGCGACATCGCGCTCACCGACCGTCCGATCGTCCGCTACCTGGGCCGCGACGACACCGCCCGGACGGTCGCCGGCTGGCAGCCGTGGGTCGCGACGGTCGCCGGCTGGCTGCGGGAGGGCCGCTCGCCGACGGTGTTCGTGCACACCCCGGACAATGCCGACGCCCCCGCGCTGGCCCGCCTCTTCCACGACGAGGTGCGTGCGCGGGTGCCGGAGCTGCCGCCGCTGCCGGTGCCCGTCCCGCCGGAGCCGACGACTCTTTTCTGAGCGCACGTTCCGCAGCACGTGCAGCAACGTGCCTTTCTCCGAAAGAGACGGATCTCGGACAGTTTCCCCGCTGAGGGGATGCAGAGAATGTGCCCGGAGGTGCGAGATGGCAGAGAAGACCTACGCCGCGAGTTTCGACCGGGGGAGGGCGGCCTGGCGCAGGAGCTCCCGGAGCTACTCCGACAACTGTGTCGAAGTGGCCGAGCTGCCCGACGGCGGGCGCGCGGTCCGTGACTCGAAGAACCCGGACGGCCCGATCCTGTTCTTCACCCCGTCCGAGTGGACGGCGTTCGTCGGCGGCGCCAAGGACGGCGAATTCGACAACTGATTGGCACCGTACGGTCTGGCGCCCACGCCCGGGTGGTGTTACGCAGAGGCATGGATGTTGGACCGGGTGTGGGCCTGCGGCCACGGATGCACTTCACCCCGCGCGACGGCCGGGTCGGCGACCTCTTCGGGGTGCTCCGGGTGGACGGCCGCTACCACCTGTTCTACGAGCATCAGACCACCGGTGAGCAGGATCTCCGGTGGGGGTGCGCGGTCTCCGACGACCTGGTGATCTGGCGGGAGCGCGCGGTCGCCACGACGCCCGACGCGTCCGGTGACGCGCGCTGCGGCTCGGTCGTCGGCGGTCCGGCCGGCCCGGTGCTGTTCCACTCCCGGGCCGGTACGGGCGTCTGGCGCGCGATCGCCGGGCCGGAGCTGGACGGCTGGCGGGCCGAGCCGGAACAACCGGTGCTCGGCGCTGCCCCGGCGGGGTTCGCCGACCTGCGCGACCCGTTCGTCTGGGCGGCCGCCGACAGCTGGCGGATGCTTGTCGCGGCGTCGGTCACCACGGGCGGTTCGGCGGTCCTGCAGTACCGGTCGGCTGATCTGCTCACCTGGGACTACGACGGGGTGCTGACCGCACGGGACGAGGCCGGCTGGGGGTGTCCCCGGCTCTTCGAGGTGGACGGCGCGTGGGTGCTGTTCGTGGCGGGCGGCGATCCGGCGTACGCGATCGGATCCTATGACGGACGAGGCTTCACCGCCCGTGCCTGGGGCGTCTTCGAATGGGGCAGTCTCGGCCCGGTCGCGCCGTTCCTGGACGCGGCCGGCCGCCGATGCTTCGTGGCCCTGTCTCTTATACA
>KL571226.1:2342-3543 GCA_000715855.1 Actinoplanes liguriensis | reverse complement strand
CCGCCGATGCTTCGTGGCCCGGGTCGGCGAGTCGTCGTGCAGCGTGCCGTGGATCCTCTCGCTGCGGGACGAGCGGCTGGTCGCCACCCCGCACCCGCACCTGGACCGGTACCTGGTCAACGGCGTCACCGGGCTGACCGCGTCCGGCGGCGAGGTCCGCGACCACGGCGACGTGATCCTGCGGATGCCGACCGGCGGGGAGACCATGGTCCTGGCCGACGCGGATCTCGTCGAGGTCACCGTCGAGGGGGTGAGCGGGCTCGGCGCGGCCCGGCGGGCGTTCCCCGGCGACCCCGGCGCGCACATCGCTAGGCTCGCGGAATGAGTGACTTGGAACGGTTCGTCCGGGCCCAGGACGGGGTGTACGACCGGGCCCGCGCCGAGCTGGCCGCCGGCAGCAAGCGCTCGCACTGGATGTGGTTCGTGTTTCCGCAGGTGGCGGGCCTGGGATCGAGTCCGGCAGCGCAGGCGTACGCGATCCGGGACCTCGCCGAGGCACGGGACTACCTGGCGCATCCGGTGCTCGGGCCGCGGCTCGCCGAGTGCGCGCGGACGCTGCTGGGGGTCGAGGGGCGCACGGCGGCACAGATCCTCGGCCATCCGGACGACCTGAAACTGCGCTCGTCGATGACGCTCTTCGCCGAGGCGGCGGACGATCCCGCACTGTTCCGGCAGGTGCTGGAACGTTTCTACGACGGGCCGGACCCGCGTACGCGCGAACTTCTCGGAATCTCCGAAGCCGGTGACGCCGGTCGATGGTAGTGCTGGCACTACCTCGAAGACTCACGATGGCGGTAGTGAGAAGCGGGGGCTGATCGACCAGGCTCTTCAGGCATGGAACCTCTGCTCGACCTGCGCGACGTCCACCGCCGGCACGGCCGGGGCGCCGGAGCCGTCACCGCCCTCGACGCGCTCACCCTCGGCTTCGGCGCGGGCACGTTCACCGCCGTGATGGGCCCGTCCGGCTCCGGCAAGAGCACGCTGCTGCAGTGCGCCGCCGGGCTGGACAAACCGGATGCCGGCACCGTCACGCTGGACGGCGTCGAGCTGACCACGCTCTCCGAGACCGAGCTGACCCTGCTCCGGCGGGACCGGATCGGCTTCGTCTTCCAGTCCTTCAACCTGCTGCCCTCGCTGACCGCGGAGCAGAACGTCGCGCTCCCGCTGCGCCTCGGTGGCCGCAGGCCGGGCCGCCGCCAGG
>KL571226.1:0-2102 GCA_000715855.1 Actinoplanes liguriensis | reverse complement strand
CCATCGCCCGGGCGCTGATCACCCGCCCGGCGGTGCTCTTCGCCGACGAGCCGACCGGCGCCCTCGACTCGTCGACCGGGCGCGGCGTCCTCGACCTGATGCGCGACATGGTCGACCGGCACGGCCAGACCATCGTCATGGTGACCCACGATCCGGTCGCCGCCTCCCGCGCCGACCGCGTGGTGTTCCTGGTCGACGGCCGGGTCGCCGACGACCGCCCGGCGATGACCGCGGCCGGCGTCGCCGACCTGATGACCGGTCTGGAAGCCGGTCTGGCGGTGCCCTCATGATGGGCCTCGCCGTGCAGACCCTGCGCGCCCGGTGGGCCGGGTTCGTCGGTGTGTTCGTGGCGCTCGCGCTCGGCGCCGCCCTGCTCACCGTGACCGCGCTGGCGATCGCCGCGACGATCAGCCGTGATCGGGTCCCGGTCTGGTTCTCCGGGGCCCCGCTCGTCGCCGTCCCCTCGGACACCGTCACCGTCCGCATCGGCTCGGGCGACGGGGCCTACGACGCCACGAACACCACCGGGCAGCGTCCGGCGATCCCCGCGGCGGTCGTGACGCGGCTGTCCGCGCTGCCCGGCGCGGTGGTCGACAGGCGGATCCCGGTGATGCTCGGGGACACCGCGGCCGACGTGCACCCGTGGGCGAGCGCGGCGTTGCATCCCGCCCCGCTGACCGCCGGGCGGCCGCCCGCGGCCGAAGGGGAAGCGGTGGTCACGGTCGCTTCCGGGCGGCGGGTCGGTGAGCTCGTGAGCGTACGGACCGGTCAGGCCACCCTCACCTGGAAAGTCACGGGCGTCGTGGCCGGGCCGGCCGCCGTCTACGTGACCGACGACTCGGCGGCCGCGCTCGCCGGGGGCCGGGTGGACGCGGTGGCGTTCCGGGACGGCGGGGTGGCCGATGCCGTCCGGGACAGTGGTCTCGAAGCCCTGACCGGGGACCGCCGGGCGCTCGCCGAGCCGGATGCCGACCGCGACGCGCTGACCGACACGGTCGCGCTGCTCGGGACGTTCAGCGGGATCGCGGTCCTGGTGGCGATCTTCGTGGTGGCGGGGACGTTCGCGTTCGCGGTCAGCCAGCGGCGGCGGGAGATGGCGCTGCTGCGGGCCGCCGGGGCGACGCCGCGGCAGGTGCGGCGGCTGATCCTCGGTGAGGCGGCGCTCGCGGCCGGGCTTGCCGCCGTCACCGGATGCGCGCTCGGGGTCCTGATCGCGCCGTCGTGCGGGCGGTGGATGGCCGGGCACGGGCTGGCACCGGCCGACTTCACCGTCGGGTTCAACCGGTGGGCGGTGCTGTCGGCGGCCGGTGCGGGCCTGCTGATCGCCATGATCGGCACGTGGGCGGCCGCGCGGCGGGCCGGGAAGGTCCGCCCGATCGAGGCGCTGCGCGAGGCCACCCTGGACAGGCGGGTGATGACCGTCCCGCGGTGGATCTTCGGGTTGCTTTTCACGGGCGGCGCGATCGCGATGGTGGCGGCCGGCGGTTCGGTCTCCGGGGAGGACGCGATCGCGCTGACGTTCTTCTCGGCGTATCTCGCGCTGATCGCGGTCGTGCTCTTCGCGCCCCTGATCGCGCCGCTGCTGATCCGGGTGCTGACCGCGCCGCTGCCCGGGGTGACCGTGCAGATCGCCCGGAGCAACGCGCTGACCGCCGTCCGGCGGACCGCCTCCACGGCCGCGCCGGTGCTGATCACGGTCGGGCTGGCCGCCACGATCCTGTCGTCGACCGCCACCGCCCAGCGGGCGGATCAGTTCGCCTCCCGCGCCCGGATCTCCGCGTCGTCGCTGGTCACCGCGGTGGACCCGGTCGGGGTGCCGGCCTCCGCGGTGGAGGCGCTGCGCCGCGTCCCGGGCGTCACCGCGGCGGTCCCGGTCCGTTCGGAACCGGCGTTCATGCTGACCGGGGACACCGTCGAGCTGATCTCCGCGGACTATGTCGGCGCCGGCATCGAGCAGGTCTGGCAGCTGCCGCCCGCAGTCCGCGACCTGCGCGAACCCGGAACGGTCGTGATCGGCGCGGACCTGGCCCGCTCCCGCGGCTGGAAGGTCGGCGACCAGATCCCGCTCTGGCAGGCGGACACCACTTCGATCCGCCCGCGGG
>KL571225.1:203832-208744 GCA_000715855.1 Actinoplanes liguriensis | reverse complement strand
GACTTCGCGGGTCGCCAGCTCGGCCCGGAACCGCCCGGTCATCCACTCCCGCAGGTGCTCCCCGTCGCGCAGCCCGTCGTCCTCGAACGGCACCCCGGCGTCGCCGGTCAGCAGGTAGAGATCCGGATCGCGGACCAGTTCGCGGACCTTCGCCGAGGTGCTGCCCAGGTAGCGCTCCTCCCAGATCGTGGTGGCGAACGCGTCCGTGTCACCGAACAGCACCGGCGAACCGGTCCGCGCCAGGGCCTCCTCGGCCGCGGCCTGCTCGACGGCGACCGTCACGAAGTCGTCGCGGTCCCAGGTGACGTCGAAGACGGTCGCGCCGGGCCGGCCGCGGCGCAGTTCGGCGAGTTTGCGCTCGGTCAGCTCCCGGCCGAACTCCGGCACCCAGGCGGTCCGCGACCACACGCCGCCCCGGGTCCGGTAGTGCCGGGCCAGCGCGCGGGCCATGGTGGTGGTGCCGGTCGACTCGGCGCCGACCACGATCACCCGGCGGGTCAGCCAGGCGCGGGCGCCCGGGCCGAGGTGCGTCCAGTGGGCGACGGGGTCGGCCCGGATCGCGGTGCCGGAGACCGGGATCCGCTCGCGCCCGGGGTCGACGAGGACGGGCTCGGCGCCGAAACGACGGGCGAGTTCCGCGCCGTACGCCTCGGAGGAGAACACCGCGTCCACCGGCTCCGGCCCGGCCGCGTCCCGGAAGACCGCCATGTGCAGCTCCCAGGCGGCCGGGTCGGCGTAGTCGATCGGGTGGTCGTCGTACACGCCGACGAACCGGACGTGCGGCGCGTGCGCCTCGCGCAGCCACTCCAGGCGCGACGCCAGCGGGATGCTCTCCCGGGAGGACGGCGCGACCACGACAGTCACCCGGTCGCACGCGCCGGCCGCGGCGTCGATCAGGGCGTGGTGACCCGCGTGCGGCGGATAGAACTTGCCGACGATCAGGCCATGACGGAACGTCACGCGACCACCGCCGTACGCCATGACCGGAGACCCAGCACGCACAGAGTGAGGAACGCCACATAGAGAATCGCGGTCAGCCAGAGGTCCTTGTAACCGTAGAGAGGGATGTAGATCACATCGGCCGCGATCCACAGCCACCAGCTCTCCAGCAGCTTCCGGGTCTGCCCGTACGTCGCCAGCAGCGACAACGCGGTCGTCAGCGCATCCGCCAGAGGCACGGTCGAGCCGGTCAGCCGATCCAGGAAGAGCCACAGTCCGCCGGTCAGCAGCACCCCGGCCGCGGTCAGGCCGAGCCACTCGGCACGGGTCGTCGTCCGCACCACCAGGCTCGTCCGGTCCGCGCCGCCGTGCAGCCAGGCCCACCAGCCGTAGAGCCCGAGGACCACGTAGACGACCTGCAGGCCCATGTCCGCGTAGAGCCCGGCGGCGCCGAACACCACCATGAGCAGCAGGACGTTGAGGATGCCGAGCGGCCAGTTCAGGATGTGCTGCCGGACCAGCAGCCCCACGTTGAGCAGGCCGGTGGCGAAACCGAGCACCTCCGCCCAGGTGGTGCCGACTCCGAAGGCGGTAAACGCGGCGCTGTTCAACCAATCGATCACGGTGACAGCATTGCGGACCGGGCCACTACTCGGGGAGCAGGCGGTGCCCGGCCATCTCCAGCTCGCCCTCGTGGACCAGCGTCACCGGCGTGCTCAGGCCCGACGCGTCGTCGTGCAGGACGACCGCGTCGCCGTCGATCCGGTACGTGCCCTGTGGGCGCTTCCGCCGGCCGGCGACCTCACCGGCGTACGTCCCATCGGTCTTGATCTGCAGTTTGACCGACCCGTCAGAGCTTCGCCAGGCGCCGACCACCGCCGCCCCGGTGATCGCCCGGGGACGTTGCGGGATCACGCCGAGGCCGTCGTCGTTCGTGCGGCCCATGGCGATCGCGAGCATCGCGGCGGCGTCCAGGATCGTGGTGTCGACTTGTGGAGGGCTGGAGTGCATGGCCCTCTCGTTCGGCCCGCACGTCGGCCGGCGCCAGGAAACTCTGAGTAGCGTTTAGGTTGCCGAGCCGCCCTTGAGGGACCCGAGCACCGCGGCGGCCAGTTTCTCCAGGTAGTCGTCGTTGATCGGCTGCCGGGGGACCGCAAGCCGCCAGTACAACGGACCGAGGATCAGGTCCACCGCGATGTCCGGATCGGTGCCCTCGGGCAGTTCACCCCGCGCGATCGCCTGGCCGACCAGCTTCTCCCCCACCGACTGCTGGTGGATGCGCAGCACCCGTTGCAGCGTCTCGGCGATCTGCGGGTTCCGCGCGGCCTCGGCCATCAGGTCGGGGATGATCTGCGAAGCGACCCGATGCTGGAGCGCCCGGCTGACGATCATCATCAGGAGGTCGAGATCGTCGGCGAAACTGCCGGTGTCGGGCACCGGCACCTTCCGTCCGGCGACATCGGTGATGATCTCCAGTACCATCTCCAGCTTGTTGCTCCACCGCCGGTAGATCGCGGTCTTACCGACCCCGGCACGACGGGCCACGGCCTCGATGGACAGACGGCCGTAACCGACCTCTGCCAACTCGCTCATGACCGCGTTACGAATCGCCACGGTGATGTCATTCCGGAGCACCGCCGCTCCGGCCGGTGCGCGCTTCACTGTCGCCACCCGTTAACTATAGCGCTACGACGTAACGGTTGCGTTCCGCCGCATCGTCGGATACCGTTCCTGCGACGTCGATACGAACCCGTACCATCGGCGTCGGCGGACGCCTGTCATGCTTCTACCTGTGCTTGAAGGCGAATCACCGGAGTCCGCCGCCTCGTACCGGCAGACGAGATCGGAGCACCACCCCATGCCAGAGACAGCGGTTGCCGATACCGCTCCCGCCGTTCCCCTCAAGGAACTTGCGCGGCGGCACGGCCTCACCTCTTCCGGACGGCTGGTCGGGCCAATCGAGTACCTCACCGAGTTGTGGGGTTACCGGCACTTCATCACCGCGCACGCCAAGGCGAAGACCACCTCGTCCCTGGGCACCACGCACCTCGGCACGCTGTGGCAGGTCCTCACCCCGGCCCTGAACGCGCTGGTCTACTACATCATCTTCGGTGTCATCATCGGCACCGGCGCGAACAGCACGAACTTCATCGCGTACCTCTGTATCGGGGTCTTCGTCTTCGGCTTCTCCCAGACACTGGTAGGCCAGGGCGCGAACGCGATCACCTCGAACCTGGGCCTGATCCGGGCCCTGCACTTCCCCCGGGGCAGCCTGCCGCTGTCGACCGTCCTGGTGGAGATCCGCAACTTCATCACCGCGCTCGGCGTGCTGCTGGTGATCGTGCTGTTCACCGGCGAGCGGCCGAACCTGGAGTGGCTGCTGATCGCCCCGGCGCTGGTTCTGCAGTCCCTGTTCAACGTCGGCCTGGCGCTCTTCTTCGCCCGGCTCGGCTCCCGGATGCGCGACATCAAGCAGCTCATCCCGTTCATCATGCGCTTCTGGATGTACGGGTCGGCCGTGCTCTACCCGGTCACCCGTTTCACCGATCACCTGCACGGGTGGAAGCTGCACGTGATCGAGGCGAACCCGATGCTGGTCTTCATCGAGCTCTACCGTCACGCGTTGATGGAGGGCGTGAAGCTGGCCGGCAGCCCGCGACTGCTCTGGACCGAGGCCGTCATCTGGGCGGTCTTCGCGAGCGTCGGCGGCTTCCTCTACTTCTGGCGCGGAGAGAAGGGCTACGGCCGTGGCTGACACCGACAAGACCCCCACTGTCGTCGCGGACAACGCGCACATCATCTACAAGATCGTCGGGGCGATCGGCGCGAACCAGACGAGCCCGCTCTCGGCCTTCAAGCGCATCGTCACCAAGACCAACGCGGCGAACGTGCGCGAGGTCCACGCGGTCAAGGGCGTGAGCTTCGTCGCCTACAAGGGTGAGGCGATCGGCCTGATCGGCAGCAACGGCTCCGGCAAGTCGACCCTGCTGCGCGCGGTCGCCGGCCTGCTGCCGGTGGCCAAGGGCGCGATCTACGCGGCCGGCCAGCCCTCGCTGCTGGGCGTCAACGCCGCCCTGATGAACGACCTGTCCGGCGAGCGCAACGTCGAGCTGGGCTGCCTGGCCATGGGCATGAGCCCGGCCGAGGTCAAGGAGAAGAAGCAGGCGATCATCGAGTTCTCCGGGATCAATGAGCGCGGCGACTTCGCCTCGCTGCCGATGCGGACGTACTCGTCCGGCATGGGCGCCCGGCTGCGCTTCGCGATCGCCGCGGCGAAGAAGCACGACGTGCTGCTGATCGACGAGGCGCTGGCGACCGGTGACGCGAAGTTCCGCCGCCGCAGCGAGGCCCGGGTCCGCGAGCTGCGCAAGGACGCCGGCACGGTGTTCCTGGTCAGCCACAGCGAGCAGTCGATCCGGGACACCTGCGAGCGGGTGATCTGGCTGGAGTCCGGCGAGATCCGCGGCGACGGCCCGACCGAGGACGTGCTCAAGGAGTACGAGAGCTATATGAAGAAGTAGCAGGTCAAAACCATGCGAAGAAGCCCGGGCCGCTTTCGGCCCGGGCTTCCTTCAATTTCGGCGTACGTCGTGAAGCGTCACGTCACGGACAGATGCACATGGTTCGTGTGGTCGGTCGACGGAGTCCCGCCGGCGCCGCTGTACGACTTCCACCCGCTGCTCGGCAGCCAGATCCGTTTGAACCAGATCACGTACAGCACGCCGAGCGTGTCCGAGTTGTGGATGAAGTAGTTCGCCAGGTTCGTCCCGTACGTCTTGCTGCTGCCGGTCGCCACCCCGCCGAAACCGTTCTTGTCGGCGGCGAAGTCGCAGGCCCGGCCCTTCGGATGCTCCCCGCTGTTCTGGTGCCGGAAGCACGCGACGTAACGGGTGAAGCCGTCCTTCTGGGCCTGCTTCAGCGCGTAGAGCAGCCGCGGGGTGATGCAGCCCGTGGTGGTCGGGTCGTCCTCGGT
>KL571225.1:194857-203617 GCA_000715855.1 Actinoplanes liguriensis | reverse complement strand
GTCGGCGTTCGAGCTGCTGCCCGAGCCGCCCCCGTCGTCGTCGCTGTCGCTGCCCTGGTTCGCTTCCTTGAGGGCCTGCTCGGCCTGCGCCTTCTTCTTGGCCATCACGTTGACCTGACGCTGCTGGTCGATGACCGTCGCGTCGATCGCCGTCTTCGCCTTGACCTGGTTGTCCCGGGTGGTCCGCAGGTCGGAGATCGCCTGGTTCTGCCGCTCGGCCACGGTGGTCAGCAGCTGCGCGCGGTCCAGGAAGCCGGCCGAGGTGTCCGCGCTGAGCAGCGCGCTCAGCGGGCCGAGGCGACCCATCGTGTAGGCCTGCGCGGCGTACATGTCCAGGGACTTCTGCTGGGGGCCGATCGCCGCCTCGAGGCTCTTCAGCGTCGTCGCCAGCTTCGTCTGCTGCGTCTTGGCCGTCTGCAGTTTGGCCTTGGCCGTGACGTAACCCTTGGAGGCGTCGTCGAGTTTGTCGAGCAGGGACTTGGAACCGCCCTCACCGTCGTCGCCGGACTCCCCGGGGGCGGCGAGGGGCCGGGGTGCCGCGAAAGCCGGTGCGCCGGCACCGGCTATCCCGCATGCGGCGACCAGCAGCGCGAGAACGGCCACCCATCGTCGCCGCGCAGTCACTTGCTGCACTGGCTGTTTCCTTCCGTCGGCCGCCGGCCGGGTTAGCTGACGGGTTCGGGACGAAGGAAATCCCTACCGCTGATGCGGATTCACCCCGGAAGAAATGTGGATCCCCGGCTCGCTCGTTGTTGCGATTAGGCGGCGGTTCCCGGGAGGGAACCGGGAACGACCATACCCACTCGATCGAGGAATCGACAGTTCTCGTACCCATTGCTACGGCCCGGTCACCACTGGTGACACCATTACGGAAAGTCGTTGCCAGGTAACGGTTTTGACGGTTTCTCTGGCGCTGATGTCGAGTGATATCTCAGGTAAACTAGCCGCCGGTCCTGCCCGGACGGCACCGCCCCCGAGTTGCCGGCAGGCCGCCGCCCAATCGCCGAAAGGCGAGCCGGGGAACCAGGTAGTTGGGGTGAATCCGCGTTATGCGGTAGGGATAGCTTCCGTCCCGAACCCGTCAGCTAACTCGGTCGGCGGTGACTAGGAAGGATTGTTGATGACCGCACGTCCCCGCCGGTGGCTGATGCTTGCCCTGGCGCCGCTCGTGGCCACCACGATATTCGTGGCCCCGGTCACGCCGGCACTCGCCGCTCCCAGCGGCAGCTCGTCGACCCCCGCGGAGGGTGACGATGACGACGACCTCTCCGCTCAGCTCGAGGCGACCAACCGGCGGTATGTGAACGCCAAGGCCGCCTACCAGACGTCGGTGAAGAACCAGAAAGCGCTCAACGCCAAGAAGGCGGACGCCGAGAAGCGCCGGGATGCTCTGATCCCGGAGGTCAACGCGATCGCCCGGCAGCAGTACGAGTTCGGCAGCCTCACCACGCTGAGCTTCCTGCTGCAGGCGGACGACTCGTCCGACTTCATCAAGAAGGCGGTCTCGCTCGAGGAGATCAACAAGCTCCACGACGCGAAACTGGGCGAGCTGAACTCCGCACTGGCGACGATCACCGACAGCGAGACCAAACTCGCCGCCGAGGTGAAGAACCAGAAGACGCAGCTCACCATCCAGCAGAAGCAGCACGACTCGGCCGAGGGCCAGCTCGAGCTGCTCGGTGGTGGCACCGGCATCAACAAGACGATCACCAACGGTTTCGTCGACGCCGTCTCCAAGGTCGCGGCCCCGGCGCCCCGCAACTCCGAGGGTGGCTTCTCGGCGGAGTCCTGTAATCAGGACGACCCGACCACCGACGGCTGCATCACCAAACGCACGCTCCACCTCTATCAGGAGGTGAAGAAGGCCGGCTTCAACAGATTCGTCGGGTGTCACCGGAACGGTGGCCCGTTCGAGCATCCGAAGGGCCGAGCCTGCGACTGGTCCCTGCAGAAGAGCGGGTTCTCCGTCGCGCACAACGACGACATGATGCGGTACGGGAACGACCTCACCGCGTTCCTGGTCCGCAACGCCGACCGGCTCGGGATCTACTACGTGATCTGGTACAAGCAGATCTGGTTCCCGGCGACCGGCAACTGGCACGCCTACCACGGCCCGAGCGACCACACCGACCACGTCCACGTGTCGTTGTTGTAGCGCTCCGGCACAGCACGGAAAAGCCCCCGGTCCTCGTGGACCGGGGGCTTTCTCGTTCGTACGGCGAAATCGTGGTTTTGATCGCGAACGATCAGGGATGCGGCGTGGCCCGGCGAACCGGAGCGCGACCCGCGGGCTGCGTCGGCGAGGGGCCGACCGGGCCGGCCGACGGAATCGGCATGGTCACCGGGCGCACCTGGGTCACCTCGATCTCCTTGCCGTGGTGCAGCAGCGTGAGCCGGGCCGAGCCGCCGCCGTTGCGCAGGGAGTAGGTCACCTCGTCCGCGGTGACGTTGACCCGCAGGCGCAGGCCCCGCCAGAGCAGCGAGAAGTCCAGGTTGTTGATCCGGCTGGGCAGCCGCGGCGCGAACGCGAGCTGACCGTTGAAGTCACGCATCCCGCCCAGGCCGGCGACCAGCGCGATCCACGAGCCCGCGAGCGACGCCACGTGCACGCCGTCCCGCGCGTTCTGGTGCAGGTCGTGCAGGTCCATCAGGGCGGCCTCGCCCAGATAGTCGTGAGCCAGCTCGAGGTGCCCGGTCTCGGCCGCCATCACCGCCTGGATGCAGGCCGACAGCGAGGAGTCCCGGACGGTCCGCGCGTCGTAGTACGCGAAGTTGCGGGTCTTCTCCTCCGGGGTGAACGCGTCACCCCGGATGTACATGGCCATGACCATGTCGGCCTGCTTGACGACCTGCTTGCGGTAGAGGTCGAAGTACGGGTAGTTCAGCAGCAGCGGGTAACCCTCCGGCGGGGTGTTCTCGAAGTCCCACTCCTCCAGCCGGGTGAAGCCCTCACACTGCTGGTGGACGCCGAGCTCCTTGTCGTACGGGATGTGCACGGCGGCCGCCGCGTCCCGCCAGGAGGCGGCTTCCTCGTCGTCGACCCCGAAGCGGCGGGCCAGATCCGGGTGGCGCTTGCACGCGTCCACCGCGGTCATCAGGTTCTGCTGCGCCATCAGGTTGGTGTAGATGTTGTCGTTCACCACGGCCGTGTACTCGTCCGGCCCGGTGACGCCGTCGATGTGGAACCGCCCGTGCCGGTCGTGGTGACCCAGCGAGCGCCACAGCCGCGCGGTTTCCACCAGCAGCTCCAGGCCGACCTCACGCTCGAAGTCGTAGTCCCCGGTGGCCTGCACGTACCGCCGGACCGCGTCGGCGATGTCCGCGCCGATGTGGAAGCCCGCGGTGCCGGCCGGCCAGTAACCGGAGCACTCCTGGCCGCGGATCGTCCGCCACGGGAACGCCGCGCCCTGCAGGCCGAGCGTCTGCGCGCGCTCCCGTGCCAGGTCCAGCGTCGAATGCCGCCAGCGCAGTACGTCCGCCGCGGCCGAGGGCTGCGTGTAGGTGAGGGCCGGGAGCACGAACGTCTCCGAGTCCCAGAACGTGTGGCCGTCGTAGCCGGGGCCGGTCAGGCCCTTCGAGCCGATCGGGCGCTGCTCCGCGCGGGCACCGGCCTGCAGCGTGTGGAACAGCCCGAAGCGGACCGCCTGCTGCACCTCCGGGTCACCCTCGACGCGCACGTCGGAGTGGTCCCAGAACGCGTCCAGGTACTCCTGCTGCTGCTGGACCAGGCCCTCCCAGCCGTCCAGGCGGGCGCTGGCCAGGGCCGCGCCGACCTGGTCGCGCAGGGCCGGCAGGGAACGGACGCTGGACCATCCGTACGCCGCGAGCTTGACCACGCGCAGCTTCTGCCCCGGCTCCAGGCGGCAGGCCACCGTCGTACGCAGCCAGTCGCCGTGCCCCTCGGTGGTGATCGCGTGCCGGCCCGGCGTCTCCACCAGGTGCTCCATGGCCGCGGCCATCCGCAGGTCACTGACCTTGGTGCGGTGCACGAGCAGACCGCCGGAGCGCTGCTCGAGCATCTCCTCGGCCTGCAGCGGCTGGGCCAGCACCGCGGCGACCCGCGGGTCCTTGCTGCTCGGCGGCAGCTGCTCGTTCGCCACCAGCTCGGACTGCAGGATCAGCCGGGCCGACTCGTCGAGCGGCTCCACCTCGTAGAGGAAAGCGACCACCGCACGCTGGGTGAAGGAGACCAGGCGGGTCGTCTTCACCCGGACGCCCTTGCCGGACGGGGAGACCCACTCCACGACCCGCTCCAGGGTGCCGGCCCGCAGGTCCAGGCAGCGCTCGTGGGAGCGCAGCTCGCCGTAGCGCACGTCGAACGGCTCGTCGTCGACCAGCAGCCGCATCAGCTTGGCGTTGGTGACGTTGACCATGGTCTGGCCGGACTCGGGGAAGCCGTAGCCGCCCTCGGCATGCGGCAGCGGCCGCAGCTCGTAGAACGAGTTCAGGTAGGTCCCCGGCAGGCCGTGCGGCTCGCCCTCGTCCAGGTTTCCCCGTATCCCGATGTGGCCGTTCGAGAGCGCGAACACCGACTCTGACTGGGCCAGCAGGTCCAGGTCCAGCCGGGTCTCCCGGATGTGCCAGGGGTCGACGGGGTAGGCCCGTTCACGGATCACGGTCGTGCCTCTTCTTGGAGTGAATTAGAGAAGTTCGGAAAGGTCGGTGACGACGACGTCGGCGCCGTTCTCGCGCAGAGCGTCGGCCTGGCCGACCCGGTCCACGCCGATCACGACGCCGAAACCGCCGGCCCGGCCGGCCGCGACGCCCGCCTGGGCATCCTCGAAGACCGCGCAGCTCTCCGATGGGAGGCCGAGCAGTTTCGCCCCGTGCAGGAACGTGTCCGGCTCCGGCTTGCCGGGCAGGCCGAGCTCGCGCGCGACGAGCCCGTCCACGCGGGCCTCCAGGAGGTCCGCGATGCCGGCCGCCTCGAGCACGTCCTTGCAGTTGGCGCTCGCCGACACGACAGCGCGGCGCAGACCGGCGGCCTTGGCGGCCTTCAGGTACTCCACCGAGCCGGGGTAGACCTTGACGGCGCCTTCTTTGATCTTCTGGAGCACGAGGATGTTCTTGCGGTTGCCGACGCCGTTGACGGTGTCCTGGTCGGGATCGTCGTCAGGGGTGCCCTCGGGCAGGGTGATGCCACGGGAGGCGAGGAAGGTGCGGACACCGTCGGCCCGCTGACGGCCGTCGACATATCGGCGATAGTCGACCCCGGAGTCGAACGGCACAAACGGTTGATCATGCCGTTCGGCCCATGACTCCAGGAACGTGTCGAACGTTTGTTTCCACGCGGCACTGTGCACAAGGGCGGTGTCCGTCAGCACCCCGTCAAGATCGAAAAGGCAAGCGGTCACCTGGGAAGGAAGTCCGAGCACGCGCCCAATGTAGTCGCACCCGCCGCGAGACGAGAGGCGAAGGGCTCCTTCACGTTTCACGGGTGTTTCATAAGTCGGTCAAGCAGGGGTTTCAGCTCTCAGCTCAACGCCGCAAGATCCATTCGCAGGCCTATCGAAGTTCCGATCGGGCCGGTCGCGGTCGTCACCTCGTCGCACAGGCGGTGCGCCAGCCACAGCCCGCGTCCCCCGATCTCGTCAGTACCGGGGAACAGATGATCGTCCAGACACCCCTCCGGGATGCCCGGGCCGGAGTCGGTGACCACACACCAGACCGAGCCGGACTCCAGCCGCAGCACGATCCGGCCGCGCCCACCGGCGTGCAGGACCACGTTGGTGATCACCTCGTTGACCGCCAGCACGTAGCCGGAGAGGCGGTCGCCGGTCACCCCGACGGTCGGCAGCAGGCGCGACACCTCGTGCCGCAGGAGGGTGATGTCACCGTCCCCGAAAGGGCGGTCCATCAGCACCGGGGAGGCGGGCCGGGAAGGGGCGGCATCGATCATCGCCTCCCCGCCGGGAGCCGAGCGCACGCCTTGGCCGATCCTGTCCTCCACCGTCGTGCAGCCTACGCGCTGTGGCCGCCCGGTGGCAGGAGGCACCCACGATGGCGCCCGGAAGTGGCGATCCGCATTCACCGTTCTCACCCCCTCAGCGCCAGCCGACGTCGATCCGGTCGCCGCGCTCATCGAAGAAATGCACCGCGTCCATCTGCACCGATACGGTCAGCGGGTGCCCCGGATTGACCGCCGGGTACGGCGCCAGCCGCACCGACAGCTCGGCCGCCCTGCGGTGGTGCCGGCCCGGATCGTTCAGCAGGCTGACCGGCGCGCCCGCGTTCTCCTGCGCCGCGGCCGAGGAACTCTTGGTCAGCCGCTGCAACGCCCCGCCGAGCCGCTTCAGCGCGCCCGTGGAGACGCTCCGCTCCGGAGCCGCGCCACCGACCTCGTCGACCACGATCGCGGTCGCGCCGATGTCCAGGTAGGCCAATGACTCGTGGCCGTGGTGCTCCAGGTAGCGGATCCGCCCGTGCAGGACCGCTCCGGGAGTGTCGGGCGTCACCGGGGTGAGCGCCTCGGCCCGCACCCCGACCACGATCCGCTCGCCGTGGTAGCGCGCGACCGCCCGGGACCGCGGGTCCGACCAGGCGAGGTAGAGGTTCTGCTCACCGAAGTTCAGCGCGACGTAACGGTCCAGGTGCACGTAGACCTGCGCCTCCAGCAGGTTCATCCGCGGCGAGCCGAGGAAGGCGGCGACGTACAGCGTGGCCGGCCGTCGGTAGACCTCGGTCGGCGTGCCCAGGTCCTGCAGCACCCCGCGCCGCATGATCGCCACGCGGTCCGCCATGGTCAGCGCCTCGGCCTGGTCGTGCGTCACGTACATGGTCGTGACGCCCAGCTCACGGGTCATGCTGGTGATCTCCGCGCGCAGTTCGGCGCGCAGGCCGCTGTCCAGGTTGGAGCTGTCTCTTATACACATCAGAAATGTGTATAAGAGACAGATGCCGGGCCGGCGGACCATCGCCCGGCCCATCGCGACCCGCTGACGCTGCCCGCCGGAGAGCTGACTGGGACGACGCCCGAGCACCTCGCCGATGCCGAGCGCGCCGGCCACCGTGCCGACCCGGTCGGAACGTGGGCCCGGCTCGACGCCGGACAGCTTCAGCGGGAAGCCGATGTTGTCGGCGACGGTCATGTGCGGATAGAGCGCAAAGTCCTGAAACACCATGGCGATGCTGCGGTCGCGCGGGGGCACGTCGAGCACCCTGTCTCTTAATGTGTATAAGAGACAGCTCCAGACCGGCGATCATGCGGAGCACGGTCGACTTGCCGCAGCCCGAGGGGCCGAGCAGGACCATGAACTCGCCGTCCTGGACATCCAGGGACACGTGATCGACGGCAAGCGTGCCATCCGGCCAGATTTTGCTGACGTCCTTGAGCGCGACGGTGGACACCGTCAACCTCCCCGATCGACTGTGATTCCGATCCCACGACGGTCGGCAATCGGGTAATGACTTTGCGAGTGGTATCGATGCTTTGCCATCGGGCGAACGTGCCATTCGCAGATAGTGATCAATCGATTACGGAGATCCGAACTTCTGGGTACATTCTGTGCACGTTCCCAGCAAGAAGCGACATTCCGCGCACCATTCGTTGACACCCCGCCAACAGCCGGCCACACCCCGCTGTCGCGAGCTGGCACTCACGGCTCTTTCCGGCCCGTTTTCCAGCCCTCAACGCCAGCCGCGGCCCGGCGGCTGGCACTCACGGCTGATTCCGGCTTGTTTTACAGCCCTCAGTGCCAGCCGAGGCCCGGCGGCGGTCAGCGGGGGCGGGTGGCGCGCCAGTCCCGGGCCGCGGTCAGCGCGAAGGCGCCGCCGACCAGCACCGTCAGCACCCCGAACCCGGCGGTCGCGAAGCCCGCCAGCGTCGCCGCCGCCAGCAGCACGACCCGGCCCTCCCAGCCGAGCACCGCCGCGCCGGCCGTCGTCCCCGGAGCGCCCTTCTCCATCCGCGCGGTCAGGTCGTAGTGTCGCAGCGCCAGCACGAGCAGCAGCCCGAACAGCAGCGGCCACGGCACCCCGCCGACCAGCCCGGCGAGCACCACGAGCAGGTACTCCGCACCTCGCAGCACGGCCGGGACCAGCCAGTCCAGCGGCCGGTCGTGCCGGGCGCGAGCGGTCATCCCGGCAGCCAGCGCCGCCGGGATCGCCCCGGCCAGCAGTCCGGTGCGCACCGGTTCACCGATCAGGATCCCGACTCCCGCGTACGCCGTCAGCACCGCCCCCACCAGCAGAGGAAGGTCCATCCGGGCCCGGGCCAGCACGTCCCGCGCGAGCCGGCCGTCATCCCGGTGCCGCCCGGTGTCGACCGTGTTCAGCACCGGCACCCGCATCGACAGCGCGCGCAGTGATCGCAGCGAGAGCGTGTAGAGGAATGCCAGCGCCCCGAGCCCGACGAGCAGGCCGAGCGCGATCCGCCCGTTCGTCACGGCGGCGGCCAGCGCGATAAGTGCCCAGCGCTCCCCGATCGGGAAGACCACGATCCGTTTCGCCCAGTAGATCAGCGACCCGCGACTGCTCTGCGCGGCCTGCGACACGGCGGTGAGCCGCGCCCCGACTCCGGCTGCGGCCTGCGGACGGGGGCGGAGCGCCGCCTCGTCGTGCAGCGCGCCGTACCAGGTGTCGGTCATGTGCCGGGTGGTCTGCAGCACGATCGCGGTGATCGCCAGCGCCCACGCCCCGTGCATGCCGAGCCGGTCCGCTCCGGCTGCGAGCCCGGCGTACACCAGGTACTCCTTGGCGCGGTCCGCCATCGTGTCCAGCCAGCCGCCGAACGCGTCGAAGCGGCTGTCTCTTATACACATC
>KL571225.1:193152-194589 GCA_000715855.1 Actinoplanes liguriensis | reverse complement strand
CGGGTGTACCGAGCGAGCTGACCGTCCACACAGTCCAGGACGAAGCCGAGGTAGAGCAGAATCCCGCCGAGGATCATGGCGCCCCGGGAGGCCTGCCAGAAGGCGAGCGCGGCCGCCCCGGAGAATGCCACGGAGAGCATCGTCACCGCGGTCGGGCTGAGCCCGAGCCGCGCGGCGGCCTTGGTGACCAGTGGAGACCAGCTGCTGACCGCGTACGTCGTGAAGAAGTCGTCCTGTTCCTTGACCGCGAGCCGCAGGCGCGCCCTGTCCTCGTCGATCGCCGCGAGGCGCTGCCGCGCGGTGGCGAGGTCGTCCCCGGTCCGCACTCGTTCCGCGTGCAGCAGGCGAACCTTCACCACGACCGGCGCCAGCCCCGCGTCGGCCAGCGCGGCCAGCAGGTCGGCGCCGTCGTCGTCGAGCTGCGCGGCCGCCTTCTCCAGCAGCGGGAGGTCGGCCGGGGCCAGGCACAGAGCGCCCAGGAAGCGGAGTGTGCCGGTGCCGGGCTCGGTACGGATCGCGCGTCCCCGGTCCTCGCGGAGATCGCCGGCCGGGTCGGTGGCGAACAGCGCGGCGCTGCGACCGGCCGGGTCGGTGGCGAGGATCCGCACCAGACTGTGATGGGTGACCAGGTCGTCGGCGCAGATCAGCAGCGACTCGCCGGCGTCGCGCGCGCGACGGGCCGCGGCACGCAGGCGCTCCGGCAGGTCGGCGCCGCGCTCGACTCGGTCGATGCCTGTCGCGCCGGCCTCGCGCAGGGCGACGGTCAGGTCGTAAGCGAGGAGACTCGCGTCACTTGAGGTGAGTGTGGCACCGGAACTCGCGTGAAGTACGGCCAGCGTCACCGGTTGTCTCCCATGGACGTGCAGCTGAGGGGGCCTGCGGGGGCTAAAGGTTAACAGCGCGCGACATTCGGGTACGGGTCCCCCTTACGGGAACTCGGTCGCCGCTCTCCGCCTCGCGAATGAGGGACGACCAGGCTGCCGTACCTACCGTCGAAGTGGTCCCGGGCAGAACGCCCCGGCCCCTCTGAAGGAGTGGATGACCGTGACCAGCCGCCTCTCTCGCCCTCGCGACAACCGCATGATCGGCGGCGTCTGCGTCGGTCTGGCTCGCCGCTTCGGCCTCTCCGCCGGTGTGGTCCGCCTGATTTTCGTGGTGTCCTGCCTGCTCCCGGGCCCGCAGTTCATCGCCTACTTGATCCTCTGGGCCCTGATGCCCAGCGAATGACCGCGCGCGAGCCCGCACCCGCTTCATCGGTCGACGATCGACATCGACCGTCATGAGTAAGGTGCCGCCTCACCGGGCACATATCCGGTAAGCGACACCAGGCCGCGGGAGCCGTGACACAACGGACACCCCGCGGGCCGCCCGAAAGCTCCCGGCCGGGCGGAAGCCGGGCTGGCAGCCCGGCCGGGACCCACAGCGGTGTGGCAGGCC
>KL571225.1:191836-192971 GCA_000715855.1 Actinoplanes liguriensis | reverse complement strand
CCCACCGCATCAGGAACGTGAATCGCGACCCGGCCACCACCGGGACGCGGTTCCCGACGCCGCCGCCCCATCCCCCGAGGGCGGCGGCGTCACCTGTTTCCGGCCCGGTCAGGGCGTCGTGAACGTGACCTTGACC
The DNA here is from genome assembly GCA_000715855.1 of Actinoplanes liguriensis. Lineage (GTDB taxonomy): Bacteria > Actinomycetota > Actinomycetes > Mycobacteriales > Micromonosporaceae > Actinoplanes > Actinoplanes liguriensis. The sequence continues at coordinate 192,835 of KL571225.1, read as the reverse complement.
GACGTGTAGCCCAGCCGCGCGAACAGGCTCTCCAGCATGAGCTGCGTGTTCTGCTGCGCGCGCTGATCCAGCCCGCTGGACTTGGCGGCCTCGGTGATCTTCTGCTGGGCCGCCGCGTACACCCTCTGCTGTTTGTCGGTGTCGCTGCGGAACGCGTCACCGATGCTGGTCAGGAGGCCACGATCCTCCTCGACCACGTAGCTCTTCGCCATGTCGAGCGCCGCCTGGGACTGCTGCGGCGGGGGCAGGGTCAGCTCGATGGTCTTCTTCTCGTTGTCGACCTTCAGAGCGTCCCCACTGAGGGCGCTGAAGTCGACATAGGTCTCCACGGTGCCCGAACCGACGAAGAGGATTCGCCGGTTCACCAGGAAGTCCGGAATGTTCTCCTTGTTCTGTTGCAGGTCGACGATCACCTGGAAGGTGCCGTCGGCCGCGACATAGCGATGCAGATCGCGCATCGACTCCAGCAGCACGGGCTGACTGCGGTCGGCGGTCTGATCGGAGAACGGGTTGTCGAAGGAGGGCAGCACGTTCATCGCACGCAGCCCGAAGCAGGACGCGACGATCAGGGCGAAGACGACGAAGATGAAGATCAGCAACCGTGCGAAGAAGCTCGGCTTGTGCTCGGGCGGAACGACCGGAGCAACCGGCTCGGCCTCCTCGGGCACGGCCGGGTACTCCGTCGTCGGTTCTTCGACATCCGGTGAGTGGGCCATGTCTCAACGGTACGGAGGGGGTACGACAATTCGCATGCGGAGCCCCCTCCCGCCGCGTCTACCGTGAAAAAGCGTTCAATCCGGTCAACTTCTGACCAATCGACAGTTGGTGGATCTCCGAGGTGCCCTCGTAGGTCAGCACGCTCTCCAGGTTGCTGGCGTGCCGCATCACCGGGAGCTCCCCGCGGATCCCGTTGCCCCCGAGGATGGTCCGGCACTGCCGAGCGATCTCTATCGATTCCCGTACGTTGTTCAGCTTCCCCACGCTGACCTGCTCGGGCCG
>KL571225.1:188018-191571 GCA_000715855.1 Actinoplanes liguriensis | reverse complement strand
ATGTGTATAAGAGACAGCCCGCAGCCGGCACAGGTGCAGCGCGAGCAGGAAACCTTTCTGCAGCTCCAGCGCCATGTCGGCGAGCTTGGCCTGGGTCAGCTGAAACCCGCTGATCGGCTGCCCGAACTGCTCCCGCCCGGCGGCGTAGTCGAGTGTCGTGTCCAGACAGTCCCGAGCCGCGCCGAGCACCCCGAAGATGATGCTCAGCCGCGCCTCGGTCAGACAGGAGAGCGGGGCCATCAGACTGCGAGCCGCCGGGAGCCGGGCGCTCTCCGGCAGCCGTACCCCGTCCAGCACCAGCTCGCCGACGCTGGACGCGCGTAGCGACATATTGTGACGGAACTCATGGGCGGAGAAGCCGGGCGTGCCCGTCGGCACCACGAAACCGGCGATCCCCTTCTCGGCGCGGGCCCAGATCACCGCCACGTCGGCGATCGGCGCGTTGAGGATCCAGGTCTTCACCCCGTCCAGCACCCAGTCGTCGCCGTCCCGGCGGGCCCGGGTGGACATTCCGGTCGGGTCGGAGCCGTGATCCGGCTCGGCCAGGCCGAAACAGCCGATCGAGCGGCCGGCGGCCAGGGCGGGCAGCCACTGGTCCTTCTGCTCGTCCGAGCCGTAGCGCCAGATCGCGTACATCACCAGGGAGCCCTGCACCGACACCAGTGATCGGATCCCGGAGTCGGCGGCTTCCAGTTCCATACAGGCGAGGCCGTAGGAAACGGTGGAGACTCCGGCGCATCCGTACCCGGTCAGGTGCATGCCGAACAGGCCGGCCTTACCCAATTCGACGGCAAGATCGCGAATTGGCGGATTGCCGTTCTCATACCAGCCGGCCACGTCCGGGCGAATATGATCATTCGCTACCTGACGGGCCAGGGCACGCGCGGCGCGCTCGTCGTCACTCAGTAGGTCGTCAAGATCCAGCAGGTCAAGCGGTCGAACAACCATGCATTTCAAATTAACGGAGACTTCAGCCCTCTACGACCAATACACGGGCATGAATCTGATTGCGCTGCTGGAGCGCAGCGCGTAATGCACGGTGCAAACCGTCCTCGAGATACAGGGCGCCCCGATACTCCACGACGTGCGGAAAAAGATCACCGTAGAAGGTCGAATCCTCGGCGAGCAGCTTGTCCAGCGCCAGCTCGCGTTTCGTGGTGATCAGCTCAGCGAGCCGGATCGGCCGCGGCGGAATCTCCGCCCACGCCTTCAGCGTGGTGTGGTGATCAGGGTACGGGGCGCCGTCCCGGACCGCTTTGAAGATCACGGCGGCTGCCCCTTTCCCTGCGCAACGTCTTTCGGTATGCCAGCGTAGCCGCGGTCCGGTCAAACCCCCGCGGCCGAAGCCCACCGGCCATGATGCACCACATCATCCACCGGACGGTGGCCGCGCTTGAGTGACGGGGACCTCTTGTCGGTTCCCCGATAGCCGACGGTCAGCACGCCGACCGGGTTGAACTCCGCCGGAACCCCGAACGCCGCCATGAAGTCCGGGATCCGCACGGGCGGGATGCCGAAGAAGCACGAGCCGAGCCCCTCGTTCACCGCGGTCAGGTGCATCAGCAGCGCGGCGAAGCCGGTGTCGATGTCCCAGTACGGCACCGGCCACCGGTTCTCGTCCCGGTCCGCCCAGCCCTTGTCCTTCTCCGCGTAGCGGTCCAGGTAGGCGGACTTGTTGGAGAGCGCGACCACGATCAGCGGGGCGGTACGCATCCGGTCCAGCCAGCCGTCGGCCTCGAACTCCGGCGAGGCCGTCACCGACCAGTAGAGCTCGCGATCCGCGGGCTCGGTGAGCACCAGGAAGCTCCAACCCTGGGAAAAGCCCGCGGACGGAGCCCGGAGGCCGTGCCGGACGATCTTGTCGACCAGCTCGGGCGGCAGCGGCCGGTCCGGGTCGTACCCACGGACCATCCGGCGGCGTCGGATCACCTCGTCGAACTCCATCAGGCGCGAATCCCCCACGAGGTGGTCCAGGTCTCGCCCGGCGCCAGCACGATCAGGTCCCGGCCGGAGCGAAACGAATCCGGCGGGCAGGTCATCGGCTCGACCGCGACGGACCGGCGGTGCCGCTCGCCGTGCAGGGTGTCACCGGAGAAGACCTGCCAGTACTTGAACTTCTCGTCGGCCCAGACGGTGATCTTCGCGTCCGAGCCCGGGTCGGCGAGGACGACCTCGGTGATCCCGTCCGGCCCGAAGTCGATGTCCCCGAACGTGGTGTCCAGGATGGCGGCGCCGATCTTGCGCGGCTCGGCGTAGTCGAACTCCGTCCCGGCGACCTTGACCGCGCCGAGCGGGAGCAGCCGGTTGTCGGCCAGCAGCCGCGTCTTGGCCGGCACCTGGAGCACGGTGTCGTCCACCGAGACGCCCGGAAGCCGCAGGTACGGATGCACGGAGTAACCCCACGGCGCGTCCGACTCGCTGGTGTTCACGACCTCCTGCACGCTGCGCAGCCCGTCGGCCGAGACCGACCAGTGGGTCCGCAGGGTCAGGCCCCACGGGTAGCCCACCTGCGGCGGCAGGTCGAACTCCAGGGTCACCGCGGAGTCGGACTGCTCGGTCGCGTGCCAGCGGGACCAGTTGACCAGGCCGTGGATGGCGTTGTGCCGGGCCGGCTCGGAGAGCGCCAACTGGTACGTCTGGTCCTGGAACGTGTAGCGCCCGTCCCGGATCCGGTTCGGCCACGGGGCGAGGATCTGGCCGGCGGAACCCGGGGAGATCTCGTCCGGGCCGAAGCCGTCGAGCAGCTCGTTGCCGCCGGACGAGAAACTACGGAGCGTGCCTCCGACCTCGGCCAGAACGGCGCGACGGCCGTCCGCCTCGATCGACCACTGAACCCCGGATTTCGCGGCTGTCTCTGTCATACCCGCGACACTATCGTTCGGCCTTCTCCACGGGTTCCGGGACGGGCCGGTAGCGGATCAGCGCCGGGAAGGCGAGCGCGAGCACCAGCGCCAGCGCCGCGGCCACGAGTCCGCCGCCGACCCAGGAGGCGCCGACCCCGGTGAACTGGGCGGTGGCGCCGGCCCGCAGATCACCCAGTCGGGGGCCACCGGCCACCACCACGGTGAACACGCCCTGCAACCGGCCGCGCAGCCGGTCCGGCGCGAACGTCTGCATGATCGTCTGCCGGTAGACCGCGCTGACCAGGTCCGCCGCGCCGGCCACGGCCAGCAGCAGGACGGCCAGCCAGAGCTGATGGGCAAGACCGGACAGCGCGATCGCCACGCCCCAGCCGACCACGGCCACGATCAGCGCGATGCCCTGGCGCCGCACCCGGCTGATCCAGCCCGAGGTCAGGCCGCCCAGCAGCGAGCCGATCGCGATCGCGCTGAACAGCCAGCCGACCGCGGTCGGGCCGCCGAACCGGTCCTCGGCCACGGCCGGGAACAGCGCGCGGGGCATGGCGAAGACCATGGCGATCAGGTCGACCGCGAACGAGAGCAGCAGCACCGGCTGGGTGACCAGGAACTTCAGGCCGACCACGATGCCGTGCAGACCGGCCGTCGGCTTCTCACCGGACTCGTCCGGCTCGATCGGCGGGATGGACGGCAGT
>KL571225.1:186224-187841 GCA_000715855.1 Actinoplanes liguriensis | reverse complement strand
GCGGGATGGACGGCAGCCGCCAGGTGGCCCAGAACGTGAGGGTGAACAGCAGGGCGTCGACCGTGTAGGCGACCGAGACCCCGGTGCCGGTCGACCAGATGCCCATGATCAGACCGGCGGCCAGCGGGCCGAGGACGCCGCCGGCCGTGGTCGTCGTGTAGTTCAGCGTGTTCGCGGACGGGACCATCTCGGCCGGCACGATGCGCGGGATGATCGACTGACGCGCCGGGGAGCTGATCGCGAACCCGATCGACTGGACCGCCGTCAGCACCAGGAGCAGGTGCGGACTCCGTACGCCGAAAATCGCCTGCGCCAGCAGGCCCAGAGTGACCACCCAGGTGAGCGCTGAGCTGGTCAGCAACAGCCGGCGCCGATCCACGACGTCGGCCACCGCGCCACCCCAGAGGCCGAAGATCAGCAGCGGCACCAGGCCGGCGACGCCGAGCAGGCCGACCCAGAACGTCGAGTGCGTGATCGCGAACATCTGCACCGGAACGGCCACCGCGGTGAACTGGAAGCCGAAGAACGACGCCCCGTTGCCGATCCACATCCGGCGAAAAGTAACCACCCTCAGCGGGGTGGTGTCGATCATCCAGGATTTTCGTTTGTCGTCGACCACGCTCACGGGGCCAGCCTTTCCACGATCCAGTCCCCGTCCACGCTTCGATACCTCAGGCGATCGTGCAGCCGGTTGCTGCGCCCCTGCCAGAACTCCACCGTCTCCGGAATCACCCGCAAACCGCCCCAATGCGGCGGGGGCGGAATCGGCCCGTCGCCGAACCGCTCGATCGCCACCGCCAGCCCGGCGTCCACCGCGTCCCGATCCGGCAGCACCCGCGACTGCGGACTCGCCCACGCGCCGAGCTGCGAGCCACGCGGGCGAGAGGCGAAGTACTCCTCGGTCTCGGCGCGGGACACGCGCTCGACCTGACCGGAGACGATCACCTGGCGCTGCATCGAGAACCAGGGAAAGACCAGACTCGCGTACGGGTTGTCAGCCGCCTCGGTCCCCTTCCGCGACCCGTAGTTCGTGAAGAACACGAACCCCGCCGCGTCGTACCCCTTGAGCAGCACGGTCCGGGCGGACGGGCGTCCGTCCGCGCCGGCGGTCGCCACGATCATCGCGTTCGGCTCGGGCAGCCCGAACGCCGTCGCCTCGGTGAACCACGCCGCGAACTGGGCGGTCCACTCCTTCGCCAGGGAGCTCTCCAGCAACGGCCCGTGCTCGGTGTAGTCACGGCGCATCCCCGCGGGGGATGGCGGATCGGATGGCATCCGGGTACTTCCTTTCGGCTGCAAGCACGTTAAGTCCGCGACCGCCCGGTGTCAGTTGAACCAGGATGGGTGTCATCGAGAGCACAATCGCCACGGGTCGACCGGGCAGTTACCCGGGAGGCAGGATGAATCACTCACCGCAGCTCACGTCTCCCAGGGAGTGCCGTGTCCGACTTCAAGCCGGGGCTCGAGGGCGTCACCGCGTTCGAGACCGAGATCGCCGAGCCCGACCGGGACGGTGGCGCGCTGCGGTATCGCGGCGTCGACATCGAGGATCTGATCGGCCAGGTCTCCTTCGGCAACGTCTGGGGCCTGCTCGTCGACGGCAGGTTCGGGCCGGGG
>KL571225.1:183071-186044 GCA_000715855.1 Actinoplanes liguriensis | reverse complement strand
AGTTCGGGCCGGGGCTGCCACCGGCCGAGCCGTTCCCGGTGCCGGTGCACTCCGGTGACATCCGGGTCGACGTGCAGTCCGCCGTCGCGATGCTCGCGCCCTACTGGGGGCTCGACCAACTCCTGGACATCACCGACGAGCAGGCCCGCAAGGACCTGGCCCGGGTCTCGGTGACCGCGCTCTCCTTCGTCGCCCAGGCGGCCCGCGGGCTGGGTCTGCCGGCCGTCCCGCAGAAGGACATCGACAAGGCGGAGACCATCGTGGAGCGGTTCATGCGCCGGTGGCGCGGCGAACCCGACCCGCGGCACGTCAAGGCCGTCGACGCCTACTTCATCTCGGCCGCCGAGCACGGGCTGAACGCCTCCACCTTCACCACCCGCATCGTCGCCTCCACCGGCGCGGACGTGGCCGCCTGCATCTCCTCCGGGATCGGCGCGCTCTCCGGCCCGCTGCACGGCGGGGCGCCCACCCGGGTGCTGCACATGCTGGAGTCGGTCGAGCGGGCCGGCGACGCCGAGGGCTACGTGAAGGACGTGCTCGACCGGGGCGAGCGGCTGATGGGCTTCGGTCACCGGGTCTACCGCGCCGAGGACCCGCGGGCCCGGGTGCTGCGCCGGATCGCGAAGGAGCTGGGCGCCCCGCGCTTCGAGGTGGCCGCCGCGCTGGAGAAGGCCGCGATGGCCGAGCTGCGCGAGCGCAAACCCGACGGCGAGCTCTGGACGAACGTGGACTTCTGGGCCGCCGTGGTGCTCGACTTCGCCGAGGTGCCGGCACACATGTTCACCTCGATGTTCACCTGCGCCCGGGTGGCCGGTTGGAGCGCGCACATCCTCGAGCAGAAGCGACTGAACCGGATCCTGCGCCCCAGCCTGCGCTATGTCGGGCCGGAACCCCGCAAGCCCTCGGAGGTCGAGGGCTGGTCCCAACTCACGCATAATGTGTGACCGTGACCGAGCCGACCCGCGGCGGAAACCGAGGCAAAATCGTGAGTGACATTCGGATCCCTGACGCGATCAAACCAGTCGACGGCCGATTCGGCTCCGGGCCGAGCAAGGTCCGGCCGGAAGGCGTCGAGGCGTTGTCCGCGGTCTCCCGTACCTTCATGGGCACCTCGCACCGCCAGAAAACGGTGAAGGAGCAGGTCGCCCGGCTTCGGAGGGGTCTCGCCGAGTTCTTCTCGATCCCCGAGGGGTACGAGGTGATCCTCGCCAACGGCGGCACCAGCGCCTTCTGGGAGGTCGCCACGTTCGGCCTGATCCGGGACAAGGCCCAGTTCGCCGAGTTCGGCGAGTTCGGCGCCAAGTTCGTGCAGGCCGTCACGGACGCGCCGTTCCTGGCGCAGCCCACCGTGCACAGGGTCCCCGGTGGCCAGGCCGCGTTCCTGACCGCCGAGGCCGGCGTCGACGTCTACGCCACGGTGCAGAACGAGACCTCCACCGGTGTCTCGGTGCCCGTCCGGCGGGTGGCCGGCGCCGACCCGGGCGCGCTGCTGCTCACCGACGCGACCTCGGGCGGTGGCAGCCTCGACGTCGACCTCACCGAGACCGACGTCTACTACCTGGCCCCGCAGAAGGCGCTCGGCTCGGACGGCGGGATCTGGCTGGCCCTGATGTCACCGGCCGCGATCGAGCGGGCGTACGAGATCAAGGCCACCAAGCGGTACATCCCGCAGTTCCTCGATCTGGTGACGGCGATCGAGCAGTCCCGGCTGGAGCAGACGTACAACACGCCGGCCCTGGCGACCGTCTTCCTCGCGGCCGAGCAACTCGACTGGATGAATTCGCAGGGCGGCCTCTCCTGGGCGGTCAAGCGCAGCTCCGAGAGCGCCGCCGCGATCTACGGCTGGGCCGAGCGCTCGTCGTTCGCCGAGCCGTTCGTCACCGACCCGGCCCTGCGCTCCTCGGCCGTGGCCACCATCGACTTCGCTGAGGGTGTGGACGCCGCGGCGATCGCCAAGGTGCTCCGGGCGAACGACATCGTGGACACCGAGCCGTACCGGAAGCTGGGACGCAACCAGTTGCGGATCTCGCTCTACCCGACGGTCGACCCGACCGACGTCGCGGCCCTGACGACCTGCATCGACTACGTCGTCGAGCGGCTGTAGGAAATCCGCCGGGTGACTTGGCTCATTGCGATCAGCGAGGCATAGTCCGTACGAAGGAACGGGTACGTAGCGGCTTCACACCACGAAGATCATCTTCGCTGGTCAGATTGTTCGACGGCGTGGCTTACCCCCATTGAGTGACCAAGGCGCGTACCGTGTTCCGAAACGCGCCCGGGTGGCTGACTCTCGGGAGCACAGGCCAACGCGACGAGACGGAGGCAACGCATGCGGCCGGTACGCTTCGTCGCCCTCTCCGAGGACGGACAGGCCCTCGTGCTCGCCGATGAGGTGGGCCGACTACTCGCACTGCCCCTGGACGACCGGGTGGCGGGAGTGTTCAACGAGGGTCCCGCGACACCGGGCACGGCGGTCGCGGTCATCGCGCCCGACGCGGTCGCGTCGCTGTCACCCCGAGACATCCAGGCACGGATCCGCTCCGGCGAGTCCGCTGAGGATGTCGCCCGCATCGCCGGCGTCCCGGTCGACCGGGTGCTGCGCTACGCGGGCCCGGTGCTGCAGGAGCGGGCCATGCTGGCCCAGCACGCCCGCCGGACTCGCCTGAAGACGTCCGATTCCGGTCAGCCGCTGGCCGAGGTGGTCGACAGCCGCCTCGCGCAGCACGGCATCGACACCGAGAAAATCTCCTGGGACGCGTTCCGCAAGGACGACGGCACCTGGCGGATCGTCGCCACCTGGCCGTCCGGCAAGGCCACCGCCCAGGCCATCTGGGATCTCGACAAGGGTCGTCAGGTCGTCGCCCCGCACGACGACATGGCGCAGTACCTGTGCGCCGAGCGCCCCACCCAGATCCTCGGGCAGGACCCGGTTCCCGAGCGCGGCGGTCACGGCCTGCCCGGCCCGGCCCGCAG
>KL571225.1:180949-182808 GCA_000715855.1 Actinoplanes liguriensis | reverse complement strand
CCGGTCGCCGGCGGCGCCGCGGCACTGCTCGGCGGCGGTTCCGGCTCGGCCTTCGACGACGACGCCGACCTGCCCAAGGAGGTCCCGGCCGTCCCGTCGCTGGCGGTCCTCCGCCCGCGCCGCACGGTCGGGCAGAATTCCCAGTCCACCGGCGAGGGCGAGGAAAGCAAGCCCCGCAAGCGCCTCCCGAGCTGGGACGATGTGCTGTTCGGCGGCGGTCCGGCCGCACGGGAGTCCTCCTGAGCCGACTCTTCGTGGCCGTCTACCCTCCGGTGGCGGCGCGCGAGGATCTGCTGCGCCGCCTGCCGTCCGGGGCGCGTCTGACCCGCCCGTCGAAATGGCACGTCACGCTCGCTTTCCTCGGTGAGATCCCCGGCCGTACGCAAGAGGTCGCCGACACCCTGGCAACCGTCCCGCCGCACGCCCCGTTCCGGTTGCGCCTGACCGGCGGCGGCCGCTTCGGCTCGGTCGCCTGGGCCGGCCTGACCGGCGACCGCCCGGCGCTGACCGCCCTGCGCGAGTCCGTCCGAGCCACCCTGGACAACGCAGGCTTCGAGATCGACCCTCGCCCGTTCCGGCCGCATTTGACGGTGTCCTACCGCTCGGAGGCCGGCGTGCTGCGGGCGTTGGAGGGCTACGCCGGGCCGGAGTGGGCGGTGACCGATTTCGCCCTGGTCGAGAGCAGACTGGGCAATTACCACACTCTTCACGAATGGCCCCTGCCCAGCCCTTCCCCACCAGCCCACAGCCACTGACCCCACCCCACGAAACACCGCCGCACTTAGCCAGTCACCTCGCGTCACGTCACCTCACGTCATGTCGCATCACGTCATGTCGCATCGCATCGACGGTCCCGGCTGCCGCGTCCGTCCGGGTCAGCGGTCAGTTCGGCGTGCCACGCCAGAAACCACCGCCACCACCGGCACCTGCGTCAGCTCGTCACCAGCCGCGGTGAGCTGCGGCCGAAAACCAGGCCCCACCAGCCGAACCCGCCAGGCTGGCCACCACCGTGGTAATCCGCACCCCAAAACCACCATCACCACCAGCCGAACCCGCCCGGCTAGCCACCACCGTGGTAACCCGCACCCCAAAACCACCGCCACCACCAGCCGAACCCGCCCAGCTGGGACGCGGCCGAGATGACAGCTGCTCCTCGCCGGGCGGGCCGTCTTTGGGGGGCGCTCGGCGCTCGTCTGCGGGGCACAGCCGGTTGGGAACGGCCGAGATGATGGCCGTGCTCACGGACCGGGGCCATTTTGGCCCGCGAGACGTTCGCCTGCGGGGCATGCCCGGCTAGCGTGGCCCGGCCGGCACATCCCGGCTGGTGCAGCCCGGCCAACACATCCCGGCTGGTGCACCGGGCTGATACGACCCGGCTGAGGCGGCCGATTGAGGCGGCCGATTGAGGCAGTCGGCTTGGAGTGGTCGATTGGGGCGGTCGGCTGGAGCGGTCGGCTGGAGCGGTCGGCTGGAGCGGTCGGCTGGAGCGGTCGGCTGAGGCGGTCGGCTGGTGGTTGAGGTTGTCGGTTGGGTTGCGGATTGCGGGCTGCTGCTGGACGGGACCGCCGGGACGGGCGGCCAAGAACGGGCCGACTGAGAACGGGGATCAGCGCTGGACCGCGCGGTTGTGATCTTGCGGCGTGACCTCCCCATACAGACCCACCCTTCCCTGGGGGATGCCCCCGATGAGCATTGTGGTCGGAACGGCGAAGATCGTGTGGATGGCCTGTGGACAACCCGCTGCTGTGGATAACCCGCCGCCCGGTTTACAGGGCTGCGGGCTGGGCGTTCACGGGTTTTGGAGACCGCAACTACCCACGGAGGTCGCCCCGGAGGGCTTCGCGTTTTGGACGCGCCAG
>KL571225.1:172941-180702 GCA_000715855.1 Actinoplanes liguriensis | reverse complement strand
GGAGGGCGACCACAGCGGAGATAGGAAATGAAAGATCTTGAAGTTAGCCTCTGAGGGCCAGGCCTGCGGCTTCGAGCCGGGTTTCGAGGCGGAGGCGTTCGATTTCGCGGTCGACGCCTTCCAACGGCTGCAGGTGTTCGGGCACGCCGAGGCAGCGGCAGGCGAGCAGCAGCCGGGCGTCGTAGGCTCGCATCAGCGCGGCCATGCAGGCCTCGGAGGAGCGGAGCGGGCCGCTGCGACGCTGCCGGTCGAGTCTCCGCAGGTCGTAGGCCAGTTGCTCGATGGGGACGGCGGGCAGCGCCTCCATGCGGGCCGTGATGTCGAGGCCCGCCAGCTCACGGTCGAGCCGGCGGAGATCACGACTGGGCGGGCCGGGACGGCGGGTCCAGTCGGCCTGGGCCGAGCCTTTTCGGGGCTGACGGCCGGGGGAAGGCACCCGGCGGAGCGAGTTTCGCCGCCGGGGCAGATGGCCCGGGGTAGCGGGCCGGCGTGCGGCCGGCCGGCGGAGCAGGGCCCGGGCACACGGCAGGACCAGCAGCGTCATCCACGCCGCCGAAATCACGACCAGTTGGGCCATCGCCACGTATTGACGTTATGCCGGGACCCGCCCGGTCGGAACACCCGTTCGGCGGACCTGATCTGCCAACTACCTATTTGCCAGGTTCCTGACCGACATCGGGCACGATTTGAGCTGCATTTATCGGATATCGCGGCCGAAATGCGAAAATCCGCGCCACACCTCTAACGGGTGACGCGGATTCGGGCATCGCCGTCAGCCCCGAGTGACCGACTCCGCGGCACGGTTCGACGGCTCCAGCCGCACTCGGACCGCCAGCGCAGGAATGGCGGGACTCGCGGGCTCGGCGTGCACGCGAGGCGAAGGAGCAACGCCACCCGAGGCAGGAACGCCGCCCGAAGCAGCAACGCCACTCGAAGTAGGAACGCCACTCGAAGCAGCAACGCCACTCGAAGTAGGAACGCCGGCCGAAGCGGCAACGCCACCCGAAGCAAGGCCATCCGGAGCAAGATCGTCCGGAGCAACCTCCTCCGAGGGGATCAGGCGAAGCGACAACCGCGGCCGCAACCGCAACTCCAACCGATCCCCACTGGCCCGCAACTGCCAGATCAACGTCGCCACCGCGGCGAGGAACGACACCAGCCCGCCCACCCAGATGCTGGAGGGCACCCCGAACTGCTCCCCCCACCACCCGGCCAGCGAGGCGCCGATCGGCGTCGTCCCGAGGAAGACCAGCACGTAGAGCGCCATCACCCGCCCCCGGTACTCGGCGTCCACGCCCATCTGCACCCGGTGGTTGGCGGCCTGCGCCAGGTAGATCGAGAAGAACCCGGTCGGCACGAGGAGCAGCATGGCGACCACGAAGTTCGGCGCGAACCCGACCGAGAACTCGAAGATGCCGAAGGCGAGGGCAGCGCCGATCACCCGGTACGCCCCGGGCCGCGCCCGCCGGCCGCTGCCGGCCAGTGCGCCGCCCAGCGCACCGACCGCGAGAGCCGTCGTGAGCAGCCCGAACGATGAGGCGCCGGCGTGGAAATTGATCTTCGCGAGGGCGGCCAGGGTGACCGGGAAGTTGAAGCCGATCATGCCGATCACGGCCATCAGGGCAATCGGGAGGACCAGGTCGGCGCGCTTGCCGACATACTTCAGACCGTCGAGGACCTTGGCGCCGCCGCGGCTCTTGCGCTCGATCCCGAAGAGCTCGGCGATGTTCATCCGGGTGTACGTGAAGATCGGCGCGATCGCCAGCACCGTCGCGAGCAGGAACACCACCCGCATCGGGAACGCCGCCAGCAGCACGCCGGCCAGTGCCGGGCCGCCGATCCGGGCGGTGTTGAAGGTGGCCGCGGAGAGCGCCAGCGCGTTCGGCAGCAGCGGCAGCTCGACCAGTTCGGAGACGAATGCCTGGCGGACCGGGGTCTCGACGGAGTTGGCGATGCCGAAGAGCAGGGCAAACAGGAACACGTGCCAGAGCTGCACGATCCCGCAGGCCACGATGATCGCGAACGCGACGGCGGTGGCGGCGAAGACGGTGTTCGCGACGATCAGCAGCTTGCGCTTGTCGTAACGGTCGGCCAGCCGCCCGCTGTAGAGGGTGAGTACCATCACCGGGACGAACTGCAGGGCGGTGACCACCCCGAGCGCGCCGGGTGAGTTGTGTGACAGGTCCAGGACCAGCCAGTCCTGTGCGGTGAACATGGTCCACACGCCGATCAGCTTGATCAGCTGACCGATGGCGAAGAGGCGATAGTTCCGGACTCTCAGGGATCGGAATGTCGTGTCCAGCACTGCCCGCATGCGGTGTGCCTCCTCGCCTCGGTCGTACGCGTCATCGTCGTGTGACGAAGCGGAACGACCGGAGCTCAGCGACCAGGTCGGCCGGGCTCAGGCGCGGGCTACACGTTGCAGGATGTCCGCAGCGCGGGCCAGGGTGTCCCGTTCCTCGGGGCTGAGCTGGTCGAGTTGCACGGCGAGCCACTCGTTCCGAGCGTTCTCGTGCACCGCGTAGATCGCGCGCCCCTCGTCGGTGGCGGCCAGGATCACCTGGCGCCCGTCGGTGGGATGCGGCGTCCGTGCCACGAGCCCGCGCTCCTCCAGCTTGCCGACGATCTTGGTCATCGTCGGGGGCTGCACCCGTTCCACATCGGCGAGCTCACGGGGTGTCAGCGCGCCGTGCAGTTGAAGGCTGGTCAGCGCGGAGAGCTGACTGAACGTCAGATCGCCGACCGGCCTGGCCTGCCGGACGCGCCGGCTGAACCGGATGATCGCTTCCCGCAGAGTCTTGGCGAGCGATTCCGCTGTGCGTTCCGTCGTCATCACCCGCTCCGTCACGATACTTAGCCTAGCTAATGAGCTTGGCTAACGACATGCGATAACCCATGTAACAACCGTCACCGGGCACGCTAGCGCACCCGGTGACGGCTTCGAATCAGAGCACCCAGGACTCGAGCGGGCCCCGGGCGAAATACAGGATGAACAGGACGGCGACGCCGTACAGGATCGGGTGGATCTCCCTCGCCCGGCCGGTCGCGGCCTTCAGGACGACGTACGAGACGATCCCGGCCCCGATGCCGTTGGAGATCGAATACGTGAACGGCATCAACGTGATCGTGAGGAAGCCCGGCACCGCGATGGTCCAGTCCGTCCAGTCGATCTGCCGGACCGCGGTCATCATCAGGAACCCGACCACGACCAGCGCGGTCGACGCCGCCTCGAACGGAACCACCTGCACCAGCGGCGCGAAGAACATCGCCAGCAGGAACAGCCCGCCGGTGACCAGGTTCGCCACACCGGTGCGTGCGCCCTCGCCGACACCGGAGGCGCTCTCCACGAACGAGGTGTTGCTGGAGACGCTCGCCGCACCACCCGCGGCCGCCGCGATGGAATCAACCAACAGGATTTCCCGCGTACGGGGCGGCATGCCCTCCTCGTCGAGCAGCTCGCCCTCCTGGCCGACCGCGACCATCGTGCCCATCGTGTCGAAGAAGTCCGCCACCAGCAGCGTGAAGACGAACATCAGCGCGACCAGCCAACCGGCGTGCTGCCACGAGCCGAGCACGTTGAAGTGCCCGAGCAGCGACAGGTCGGGGGTGTCGACGACCTTCTCCGGCAGCTTCGGCACGTTCAGCGACCAGCCGTGCGGGTTGGTGACGACCGAGCCGACGCCGGTGATCGCCTCCACCACGATGGCCAGCGCCGTGGTGCCCAGGATCCCGATCAGGATCGCGCCCTTGATCTTGCGGACGAACAGCACCAGCGTGAGCAGCAGGCCGACCGCGAAGACCAGGGTCGGCCAGGTCAGCAGCTTGCCGCCGAGGCCGAGCTCGACCGGGACGGTGGTGCCGGACGCGTCCGGCACGCGGTGGACGAAGCCCGAGTCGACCAGCCCGATGATCATCAGGAACAGGCCGATGCCCACCCCGATGGCGGTTTTCAACTGCGTCGGTACGGCCTTGAAGACCATCGTCCGCAGCCCGGTCAGCACCAGCACGCCGATCAGCAGGCCCTCGATGACCACCAGGCCCATCGCGTCGGCCCAGGTCATCTGAGGCGCGATCTCGAAGGCGACCAGCGCGTTCACCCCGAGGCCGGCGGCCAGCGCGAGCGGGAAGCGGGCCACGACGCCCATCAGGATGGTCATCACCCCGGCGACCAGCGCCGTGCCGGCGGCCAGCGCGGCCAGTGGCAGGTGAGCGCCCTTCTGGTCGGCGCCGCCGGCCAGGATCAGTGGGTTGAGGACCACGATGTAGGCCATCGTGAAGAACGTGACGAGCCCGCCACGGATCTCGCGGCTCAGCGTTGAGCCGCGCTTGGTTATCTCGAAGAAGCGGTCGAAACCGTTCCGCGGCGCGGCGGTCTCTGCAGCTGTGGTGGACATGCTGGCCCTTCCGGGTGGCACATTGATCGACCGGCGCATGCTTTCAGACGCAATGACCTCGGCAAAAGCGCTGGGATGTTACAACTCTCACGTCCTGCGCCGAGACGTTCCGTAATGGCCTTACCCTGTCGGAGTGAGTGACCTGTCTCCCGCGACCCGGGCTGACGATCCGCCGTCCGGTCTGACCGTCGTGACCGGCACCAAACCACGCGTCGAGCCGCTGGACCCGCCGATGGTCCCGTTCGCGATCGCCGGCCTGGCCGCCTTCGCCGTGGCCGCGCTGATCTGCCTGCTCGCCGACGCCCCGGACGACTGGCTGGACACCAGCGTCGCCGGGTTCCTGGTGGGCATCCCGGGCCTGATCACGATGATCGTGCACGACCGGAACCGGAAGCGGCGCCGATCGCTCTCCCACGGGGAGTTCACCGCGTCCTAGGCCGCGTTCCGAAACGCGGCCTAGCTGTGGCCGTAATCCTCGGCCGGCTCGCTCGACTCGACCGAGCCGTGACCGCGGCTGACCGCCATGGTCTCGACCTCGCTGTCGTCATAGATCGTGGGCAGCTCGTCGACCGGCTGCTCGACGGTGGCCAGCAGCGCCTCCGAGTGCGCGCCACAACCGTGGTCGGCGCTGACCGCGCGGCCGTCATCCGGCGCGTAGAGGTTTCCGCAGACGCCGAACATCTGCCGCTGTCTCTTATACACACGCCGCAGCGGGCGTTGCGCGGCGCGGCGGTCGAGATCGGCGCCTCCGGGCCGGCGTCGCCGTCATACCACCTCTGGGCGGTCTCCATCCGGCCGTCCTTGGACATCACCCGGGACCGGCCGAGGCCGAGCTCCCAGGAAACCTCCTCGACCGCGGCGTCGTCGCTCAGCACATAGCCGGGCGCGAGCCGGTCGTCGTCGGGCGCGGTCGGCATCAGGTCACCGACGCCGAGGTCGCCGGGCTGGACCCGCTCGTTCCACGGCACCCAGCCGGGGGCGAGCAGTGCATCCGGCCCGGGCAGCAGCACGGTCTCGCAGACGGTGACGTGGCGGCTGCGCGGGACCCGGGTCACCGTGACCGCCCAGCGCCAGCCGCGATAACCGGCCAGGTGGGACTCGAAGAAGTGAGTCACGACACGGTCGCCCTCGGCGACCGCCTCCAGGTGTTCACCGATGTCTGCCGGGTCCACATCGGTGATCGCGCCACGGGCCACCCCGACGGCATCGGCACAGACCTGGTCGAGTCGGGCAGCGCGGGCGACAGTCCTGGAGGTCACCCGCCCATTGTTGCCTACCGCACCCCATCGGTCGCAACGACTCCCCACATACCTGTGGACAGAAGGGGGCCGAGGTCGCCCGGATCAGTCAGGATGGTTCCCATGCCGCTGCTTCCCACTCTCGGACGCACCGTCGGCTCCGGTGTCAAAGCCGTGCGCCTGGTGGTGCGCTCATCCGTGCGCGGCGGCGCCTGGGCGACCCGGCGCGTCGGCACCGCCCGGGCCCGCGGCGCCGCCAATGAGATCGGCATGATCCGGCTCTTCGACCTGCACGCGGTCTCCTGCGCCGGCGACGCGCTGATCGCGATCGGGCTGGCCGGCACCATCTTCAGCGTTCCGCTCGGCGAGGCCCGCAGCAAGGTGGGGCTCTACCTGCTGATCACCATGATTCCGTTCGCCCTGCTGGCGCCGGTGGTCGGCCCGCTG
Source organism: Actinoplanes liguriensis (assembly GCA_000715855.1). Taxonomy (GTDB): domain Bacteria; phylum Actinomycetota; class Actinomycetes; order Mycobacteriales; family Micromonosporaceae; genus Actinoplanes; species Actinoplanes liguriensis. The sequence goes on along the minus strand of KL571225.1, from coordinate 174,623 downwards.
CTCGACCACTTCCGCCACGGGCGGCGCTATGCGCTGGCGGTCACCATGCTGGGCCGGGCCTTCCTGGCCTATGTGATGTCCGACAACCTGCTCGGCTGGGGCCTCTATCCGGCGGCGTTCGGCGTGCTCGCGCTCTCCCGGGCCTATGGGGTGGCCCGCTCCGCGGCCGTGCCACGCCTGCTGCCCGACGGGGTCGGGCTGTCCCAGGTGGGCGCGCGGGCCAGTGTCTACGGCACGTTCGCCGGCGCGGTCGTCGCCCCGATCGGCCTGCTCGCCTTCAAGTTCGGGCCACAGTGGCCGCTGCGGGTGGCGACAATCATCTTCGTCATCGGCATGGTCGTCTCGCTGCGCCTGCCGCCCCGGGCCGACTCCGATCCGCCCGAGGCCATGCCGCGCGCCTGGCGCACCGTGCTGGGGCTCAACCGCGGCTCCGACCGCCCGCTCTCCGGCCGGCTGGTGCTCGCCACCCTGTTCGGCAGCGCCTCGCTGCGCCTGCTCTACGGGTTCCTGCTGCTCTACATGACCTTCGCGATCATGGCGGGTGACGTCGACACCTCGATCCTCGGCTGGGAGATCGGCAAGGGCACCGCGGTCGGCGTGGTCGGCGGCGCGCTGGCGCTCGGCACGTTCCTCTCCACCGCCGCCGGCACCGGTCTGCGCATCCGCCGCCCGCTCGCCCTGCAGTCCAGCGGCCTGGTGATCACCGCCGGGGTGGCGGTCCTCGCCACGATCTTCTGCAATCTGGCCACGATCGCCCTGCTGTCCCTGATCACGGCCGTCTTCAGCGGCATCGCGAAGCTGGCGGTCGACGCCAGCATTCAGGAGCGCGTCCCGGAGCGCCTGCGGGCGACCGCTTTTGCCCACTCCGAGACGGTCCTGATGCTGGCCTGGGTCGCCGGTGGCGGCATCGGGCTGATCCCGCTCACCGGGCGGCTCGGGGTCGCGCTGACCGCTCTGCTCGCGGTGCTTGCCGCGGCTCGGGCCGGCTGGTCGGCCGCGCGCTTGCGCACCGAGCGCCTGGCGGGCCGGCCGGAAGGATCCGCGGGAGACGTCGGCGATTCCGGCACGGCCGATTCCACGCAAGGCCGCGACGCCCCTTCCCGTACGTCGTCAGCCCGCCCCGACGCCACAACCCGCGATACCGCGAGCGCCGCGTCCACGGGTCCCGCCCCGGCCGGTCCGTCAACCTCCTCGCGCTCGCGCCTCGACGACGAGGATCTGTTCTACGAGGCGGCCGACCCCTGGCCGGAGGCCCCGACGGTCCCCGACAGTCCCGGGCACAACACGCCCTATCAGCGCCGTCCCAAGGAGTCCCGCGCCTCGAACGACCGCGCGGTCGATCCCACCCTGGTCGAGGAGCCCCGCGGTCGCCATTGGTGGAGCCGCCGCAAGGCCAGGCCGGCCAAGAAGCCCGCCGACGAGCCCACCCGTCAGCTCGACCCGGACGTCCCGACTGAGACCAGGCGCTCATCAAGCGGCAGTGACAAGACCCGGGCCGACGCCGATCGGGCAGCGGCACCGCCCGGCTATCACGTCTACCGCCCGTCCTCCGCCGGCTCCGCCACGAGGAACGGCGACTCCGAGCAGAGCGAGGGCGCATGATCCGCCGCCCTGTCCTGGCCGTGACCGCGGTCGCTGCCGAAGCCGATGCCCTGCGCCCGCTCCCTGTCTCTTATACACAT
>KL571225.1:172393-172707 GCA_000715855.1 Actinoplanes liguriensis | reverse complement strand
AGGTCGGCCCGGCCGCCGCAGCCGCCGGAACCGCACGGCTGCTCGCCGGGCGCGACTACCGAGCGGTGATCAGCGTGGGCATCGCCGGCGGTTTCCCCGGCCGCGTGGAGGTCGGCGGCACCGTGCTCGCCACCCGCACGATCGCCGCCGACCTGGGCGCCGAGTCCCCCGACGGTTTCCTCCCGATCGAGGAGCTGGGCTTCGGCAGCAGCATCCTGGAGACCGACCCCGCCCTGCTCAAGGCGCTGCAGGCCGCGCTTCCGGACGCGGTGGCCGGCGACATCCTGACCTTGAGCACCTGTCTCTTATACACA
>KL571225.1:170271-172129 GCA_000715855.1 Actinoplanes liguriensis | reverse complement strand
CCCGCCTCACCACTCGCTTCCCGGAGGCGGTGGCGGAGGCCATGGAGGGTTACGGCGTCGCGATCGCCGCCGCGGCCGCCGCCGTCCCGTTCGCCGAGCTCCGCAGCATCTCCAACCCGGTCGGTCCCCGCGATCGGGCCGCCTGGCGCCTGGCGGAGGCGTTCGCCGCTTTGCGGGCCGCCGCTCCCGCCCTGCACACCCTCCCCTGACCGACGTCCCGGCCCGGTTCGAGCGCCCCTCAAGATCCACTGCGGCGAATTGCCCACCTTTGCAGTGATGGCGCCGCGACGCGGGTATCCACACCACCAAGAAGGTGAATTCTTTTACAGGAAATTGTTGCTGTTGATGATCGCGCCCGGCATGCTGCGCTGAACGAGCATGTGACTTTCGTCGCTAGCGACTCGGTAGGGCACGGCAGGCGCAAACCGACCCGGCCGTCACCGACGGTCACGGCCGGAGTGCGGCAGAGCAGGACAGCAAAGACGGCCGGTGCGAAGCTGAGCGAGGCACGATGAACGACATGAGCGCCGGGGCGCGGGCACGCCTGATCGGTGCCGGCTACGCGGCCCAGGGGCTGGGGTATGCCGCGGTCGTCACCGCGCTGCCCGCCTTCAAGGAGCGCCAGGGCCTGAGCGACGCGTTCGTGTCCGCGATCCTGCTGCTGGTCTGCGTGGCAGCGGCCGGCGGCTCGGTCATCGCCGATCAGGTCGCCGCGCGCTGGGGCAGCCGGTACGCCCTGGCCGGCGGCCTCTTCCTGGTCGGCGCCGGTCTGGCGGGCACGACCGTCGGCACCCCGAACGTGGCGTTCGTGACGATCCTGCTGTTCTACGGCATCGGCCTGGGCACCGTGGACGCCTCGCTCAGCATGCAGGGCGTCCTGGTCCAGGCACGGCTCGGTCGCAGTGTGATGAGCCGCCTGTTCGCCGCGTACACCGCGGCCGCGATCGTCGCGGCCCTGCTCATGTCGGGTTCGCTGGCCAGCAGCGGCAAGGCCTCGATCGCGGTCGGCGCGGCGGCCGGGTTCGCCGTCCTGGTCGGGCTGGCCGGCTGGCGGGCGTTCGAGCCGGGCCGTACCGAGCGTTCCAGTGTGGTGCACGAAGCCGGTGGCCGCGCGGTCCGGCGGGTGGTCTGGGTCTGCGGCGTGCTGATCTTCACGGCGTTCCTGGTGGACTCCGCGGTGAGCACGTGGAGCTCGGTCTACCTGAAGGACACGCTCTCGGCCGTGGACTCGGTGGCCCCGCTCGGCTACGCCGCCTATCAGGCGACGATCCTGGTCAGCCGCCTGGTCGCGGACCACATGGTCCCGCGTGCCGGCCGCGTCGCGATGGCTCTCGGCTCGCTCGCGGTCTGCGGCGCCGGCTGCGGCCTCGTGGTGCTCCTCCCCTCGATCGGCGCCGCGATCACCGGCTTCGCCATCGCCGGTATCGGCGTCGGCGTCCTGGTCCCGCTGGCGTTCAGCGCCGCCGGCGAGGCCGCCAAGGAGAGCAGCGACGAGGTCATCGCCCGGGTCAACCTCTTCAACTACGGCGGCGCCCTGGTCGGCGCGGTCCTCCTCGGCGCCCTCTCCGACCCGATCGGCTTGCGGATCGCCTTCCTGATCCCGGTCGCCGGCGTCATCCTCACCCTCCCCCTGGCCCGCCGCCTGAGCCACCTCACCGTCGCCGAGCCCGCCCCGCGCCCCGCCCTCTAAACCCTCATTCCCGGTACGCCCATCCGCCGCACCCACCCACCGAACAAGCCCCCAGGGCCCGCCCAACGCGACCCCACGGCTGGCACAGCTCCGCTAGCGACGCGCGGTCGCCGGCTGGTGCTCACGGTGGTTATCAGCGCGCCATAACCACCGTGAGGGCCAGCCGGC
>KL571225.1:165941-169974 GCA_000715855.1 Actinoplanes liguriensis | reverse complement strand
AGAGATGTGTATAAGAGACAGCGAGTGGCGCGGACCTCGCGTGCGATCTGCGGGCTCTCGGTGCATTCACGGCGGGGTTGGACGGCCTCGGGCGGCTGGCGGGCACGGCGGGGCGGGAGTGGGGATGGGGTAGGTGGTTAAGCTTGGCGGGTGCCTAGGCTGGTCGATCATGACGTCCGCCGGGGGGAGCTTCTCGCGGCCACCTGGCGCGTCGTGCGGGCGCGTGGGGTCGAGGGGACGACTACCAGGGCGATCGCCGACGAGGCCGGGTGCTCGCTGAGCGTTCTCGCGCATTTTCTCGGCGGCAAGGACGGCATTCTCGTCGCGGCGCAGAAGGCGGTCTACGACCGGATCGTCGAGCGGGCCTTCCGGATCGGTGGCAGTCTCTACGGGCTGGCGGCGTTGCGTGCGGCGCTCGACGCGGTGCTGCCGATCGACGAGGAGCGGGCCGCGGACGCGCATGTGAACGTGGCGTTCGCCGGCGCGGCGCTGTCCCATCCGCTGCTGGCCGAGTCGCGGCGGGAGTCGCACCGGGCGATCCGGGTGCACCTGCGGACGTGTCTGCGGGAGGCCCGCGGGCTGCGCGAGTTACGTCCGGGGGTGGAGGACGAAGCGGTGATCGACGACTTCATCATCCTGGTCGAGGGCAGTTCGCTGCTCAGTCTGGTGGACGGCTGGGCCGAGGAGGGCCGGGCGGAACGCCTGACCCGCCTCGCCGACGGTTTCGTGAACCAGCTGCGCAGTTGATAGTCGCGGCGACGGGGTCGCGTTGATCGAGGGGTCAGTGCTGGGCGGCGATCAGGTCGCGGTACCAGTACCAGGAGTCCTTGCGGGTGCGCGCGAGCGTCGTCCGGTCCACGTGCACGAGCCCGAACCGCTCGTCGTAACCGGCTGCCCATTCGAAGTTGTCGAACGCTGACCACACGTAGAAGCCGTCGACGCGTACCCCCGAATTGATCGCCTCTTGAACCGCACGCAGGTGCGCCTCCAGGTAGGCGATCCGTCGTGGATCGTGGACGTGGCCGTCGTCTCCGGGTGCGCTGTCGTGGAACGAGGCGCCGTTCTCGGTGACGATGACGGGCGGCAGCGCCGGATAGCGTTCGTGCAGCGTGACCAGGATTTCGGTGAGCGCGGACGGCACGATCGCCCAGCCGAAGTCGGTACGTTCATCGCTCTTCACCGGCACCGGCGAGAACGGCAGCCCGTCCGGGATGTCGACCTCCAGCACCCCGGAGTAGTCCTTGCCTTCCCGGGGCGCCTCGATCGCGGTCGGCTCGTAGAAGTTGACGCCGTAGAAGTCCAGCCGCGCCCCGATCAGCTCCAGGTCACGGTCCAGTTGGGCGCCGGAGGTGCCGATGCCGGCCCGGATCATCTCGTCCGGGTAGTCGCCGAGCAGGATCGGGTCGGAGAACGTCCAGTTCGTCAGGCCGCGGAACATCTCGGCGGCGAACGCGTCGGCCGGCTCCTCGCTCGCCGGATAGACCGGGAAGTGCTGGTTGGCGATGCCGATCGAGCCGGCGTCGTGGGTGCGCAGCACCTGCACCGCCAGCCCGTGCGCGAGCAGTTGGTGATGCGCGACCGGCAGCGCCTCGAGTCCGAGACCGCGGGCCGGGGCGTGATCCGTCAACGCGTACCCGTAGAGGGTCTGGACGTTCATCTCGTTCATGGTGATCCAGTCCCGGACCCGGTCGCCGAGACGCAGCACCACCGCACTGGTGTAGTCGGCGAGCCGGTGCGCGGTGTCCCGGTTCAGCCAGCCGCCCTTGTCCTCCAGGTCCTGCGGCAGGTCCCAGTGGTAGAGCGTGGGCACCGGGCGGACGCCGGCCGCGAGCAGCTCGTCGACCAGCCGGTCGTAGAAGTCCAGGCCGGCGAGCGCCCGCGGCCAGGAGATGGAGAACCGGTAGTCGCGCACCCCGGCCTCGGCGATGTGCGTGACGTCCTCGGCGTACCGGTGGTAGTGGTCGATCGCGACCTTGGCGTCCTCACCGTGCCGGACCGTCCCGGGTCGCGCGGTGAACGTGTCCCAGATGCTCGGGCCCTTGCCGTCGGCGTCCCAGGCGCCCTCGATCTGGTAGGCCGACGTCGCCATGCCGAACCGGAAGCCGGTAGGGAATCGCATGGGTGATCCTTTCAGGACAGTGCTTTGAGCCGGGGCAGACAGGCCAGTGCGAGCACCGCGATCGCGGCGGTGAGCAGATAGAGCGTGGGGTAACCGCCGAGCCTGGTGACGATCGGCGCGGCGATCACCGGGGCGAGCAGCTGCGGCAGCGTGCCGGCGATGTTGGCGACGCCGAGCATGGTGGCGCGGGTCTCGGCGTCCGGAAGCACGTGCGTGATCACCGCCATGTCGACCGCGACGTACGCGCCCCACCCCGCCCCGACCAGCACCGACGCCACGATCGCCACGGCCACGACGGGGACCAGGGCGAGCAGCGCGGTCCCGGCGGCGAGGATCACCGCGGCCGCCGCCACGAAGATCTTCCGGCGCTCCCATCGGTCCGACAGCACCCCGCCGGCGAAGCCGAAGATGCCCGCGAACAGCACGTTCACCACGGTGAGGATCAGGACCCAGGTGGCCGCGTCGGTGACGCCGACCTCGTCCGACAGGTAGTAGAAGAGGTAGACCAGGACCAGCGCGTTGACCAGGTTGAGCAGGAAACGGATCAGCCAGGCCCAGGCGAACTGCGCACCGGGCCGAACGAGCGCTGACCAGTGCACATCGGACTTGTCGGAAACGAGCGCCGGTTCCCTGTTGATCAACAGCAGTGCCACGCCCAGGGCGGGCACGGCAACCGCCACCGCGACATAGCCGGGCCCGCCCTGACCGACGGCGACCGCCAGAGCGGTGCCGAGCACCACCCCGACGATCTGCGCAACTCCGAACAACGCGCCGACCGTCCCGCGCTGGCGCTCCGGCACCCGGTCCCCGATCATCGCGGCGAGCGCCGCGAGCGGCCCGTTCAGTCCTACCTGGACCAGCAACCAGCCGATGATCATCGTCGTCCGGGAGTCGGCCCCCGCGAGAACGAGCAGGCCCGCAACGCCGACCACGGTGCCGGCCACGAAGATCGGCCGACGTGATCCCATCCGGTCGGAGAGCACGCCCCACAGCGGGTTCGCCACCAGTGAGGCTGCCGCCCCGATCGCGGTGACCAGGGCGAGCAACGACTCCTTACCGTCGGCGCCGGCCAGCCGCGCGGCCTGCTCGGGCAGCAGGATCTGGATCGGCCCGAACCAGCCCGCGGCCACCCCGATCATGGCCAGCGAATACGCGACCATCCAGCGAGGGCGGACCGGCGCCTCGGTCACCGTCATGAGCGGGCTTTCTCCCACATCGTCACGTACGCCTCGGCCCCGCTCATCAGTTGCTTGGTGAGCAGCGCCTTGTCCGATCCGGCCTGGTTGGTCAGGTCCGTGATCCAGTCGGCGTACAGGCCGTACTGGGCGACCCCGTCGGTGTTCAGGTCGAACGTGCGTGTCCCCCAGACCTGCTTGGCAACGGTCGTCCCGTTCAGCGCCGTGAACGGATAGGTGAGCGGGCTGGACCCGGCGTTCAGGCGCGGATCGGCCTGCGGGCCCAGCCCGTTGACGTCGGAGCCGACGCCGTACCCGGTGATCTTCGAGCCGTTGGCGAGCGCCTTGTTGGCCCGCCACTCGTCGAGGAAGGTCGGGTTACCGGAACCGTCGTCGGTGGCCGAGAAGGCGTAGGAGGCGACGAACCCGCCGAGCCCGAGCACCCGGTTGACCAGGGCGCGGTCGGCCCACGTGTGCACCGAGGTGACGCCGGCGTAGCCGGCCTGCTCGGCCATGTCGAGCACGGCCGACGCGGTTTTCACGCCCATGTGGTCGATGTGGATGATCATGCCGCGGTCCATCATCTTCTGGATCAGGTACTTACCGAGCGTGGTGAGCCCGCGGACGTTGCAGATCTTCCCGCTCGGGTAGACCGGCAGGATCGAGCCGGCCGGCAGGTTGACGCCGAGCGACAGCAGCTTGGCGAAGTCGTCGCTGACCCTGTCTCTTATACACATCT
>KL571225.1:163789-165757 GCA_000715855.1 Actinoplanes liguriensis | reverse complement strand
GTTGTCGGACGGGCCGGTGCAGCTCGTCGCCTGCCACCAGTGGCCGCTGGAGAGCAACTGGCCGACGTTGATCGCGGCGCCGGTGACGCCCTCGTCGAAGCGGGTGCCGCCGAACGCGTTGTCGAACTTGTGCACCGGGTAGAAGCCGCTGACACCCATCGCCTGCAGCTCGTCGAGCCCCTTGTCGATGTCCGCGGTGGTGCACTGCGCGACGTCCTTGATCTCGCGGCACCCGAAGATCTCCGAGTTCTCCACGCCGATGGTGACGGCGAGCTTGCCCTGGGCGGCGATCGCCCGTACCTCGGAAGGGGTGGTCGCCAAGCGGAACCACCCGCGACCCGGACCGCCGCTGCGAGCGTCGATGTAGTCCTGCATGTTCCGCAGGTAGGTGGACTGCGCGCGGATCTGGTCCATCTCGTCGCAGGAGGTGTGCTGCAGGGTCAGGTCGCAGATCACCCGGTTCGCGACCAGCAGCACGTTGAGCACCCGCTGGCCGGACTGCCAGGCGCGTTCCAGGCTGCGGAAGTACGACGCCTCGTGCAGCATCGTGTCGGTCTGCGGCCAGTCGGTGAACGACGGCCAGCCCTGCTCGGACGAGTTGATCGGGTCGGTGCCGGCGATGATCGCCTCCAGCAGCGCGCCCCAGCCGAGGGTGGCGTGCGAGGGGCAGCCGGCCAGCGCGACCGGCGCCCCGCCGGAGGCCCACGCGTCGCCGCAGTGCATCGAGCCGCCGAACGCCTCACCCGCGGTGACGTGCGCGTGCGCGTCGATCCAGCCGACCAGTTTGCCGTTCGCGTCGACCGGGGCCGACGGGGTGCCGCTCACGCCGGTGGCGATGTCCGGGATCGCGGCGCATCCGGTGGCCGCGGCGAGCTTCATGGTCGCGCTTCCGGCCCCGAGCCCACCGAGGTACGACCCCATCTGCTGGCCGGTCGACGTCGAGACCAGCCGGTACTGCCCGGTGGAGCCCTTGCTCACGGTCCAGTCGGCGCGATCGCCGTACGAGTCGCCGGCCCACACCCAGCCGAGCGTGCTCTGGTACGGCGGGGCGCCGGTGTGGTCCCGGAGCAGGTAGCGACCGAGCTGGGTGGCCTCGAAGCGGAACGGCTCGGCCTTCGACGCCGTACCGCTGAAGCCGTAACCGACCGAGTCCTTGAACACGTACCCGAGCGAGGTGGATCCGTTGAATGCCTGGAGGGTGACGCACGCGCCCTCCAGGTCGTTGGCGGGCGTCCAGGTCTCGGCTGCTCGGGCGGGCGCGGGCAGCCCACCGACCAGTCCCAGCACCAGGACGCCCGCGAGCAGTCTGCGACCCACGGGACACCCCCTTGGTAGATCAAATGATCCGACAAACGGAGTGTAGAAAGTCACACCCCCGTTAAACCAGAGGTGAATGTGAATATTTTTACGGCGGTCCATTCGAGGGTCGCTCGCGAGCGGGGCTAGCGTGGTGACGTGGCGCTATCCCTCGCGGTCTCCCCATGCCCCAACGACACGTTCGTCTTCCACGCCCTGATCCACGGCCTGATCCCCGGCGCACCCGCCGTCGACCTGACCTTCGCGGACGTCGACGTGACCAACACGGCCGCCGAGCGTGGCGACTTCGACCTGGTCAAGGTGAGTTACGCGGCGCTGCCGTGGCTGCTCGACAAGTATGAGTTGCTGGCGTGCGGCGGGGCACTGGGCCGGGGCTGCGGGCCGCTGGTGCTCACCCGCGAACAGCGGGCCGACCTGTCCGGCGCGACCGTGGCGGTGCCCGGCGACCGGACCACGGCGTACCTGCTGATGCGTCTCTGGTCGGCGGAGAATCCGCCGGCGAAGATCGAGGTGGTGCCGTTCCACCAGATCATGCCCGGGGTGGCCGACGGGACCTATGACGCCGGCCTGGTCATCCACGAGGCCCGCTTCACCTACCAGCGCTACGGCCTGACCGCCCTCGCCGACCTCGGCGAGTGGTGGGAATCGGAC
>KL571225.1:163307-163523 GCA_000715855.1 Actinoplanes liguriensis | reverse complement strand
GGTCGACCCGGTTCAGGCCGCCGAGTGGATCCGGGAATCACTGCGCAAGGGCTGGCTCGACCCGGCCGCCAGTCAGGACTTCATCCTCGCCAACGCGCAGGAGATGGAGCCGGCCGTGGTGAAGCAGCACATCGAGCTCTACGTCAACGAGTTCACCCTGAACCTGGGCGAAGACTGTCTCTTATACACATCTCTGAGCGGGCTGGCAAGGCAGAC
>KL571225.1:161985-163096 GCA_000715855.1 Actinoplanes liguriensis | reverse complement strand
GGTCTGACGCCTGCCACTCCTATGCTTCGCTAAGCCACGCACATCCGCGATTGCCGCCGGTGAGATGGCACGCGGTTCTCCGGCGGCTGCGGGGTTTGCAGACGTTGGAGAACCGCCTGCCATCTCACCGGTTACAAGGCAATCGCCGCGGAGCGAAGCGGAGCCAGCAAGCTAAGCCCGGTCGAACTCGTCGGCGATCGCGTGCAGGAGCTGCGCGATCTTCGCTGCGGCCTTCTTGTCCGGGTAACGGCCGCGCTGCAGGGTGGGCTGCACGGACGTCTCCAGGACCTTGATCATGTCCTCGATCATGCTGGCCGTCTCCTCGGCCGGACGCCGTCGCGCCTCGGCGTCCCGCAGAGCCAGCGACGGCGGAGCGTCCAGCAGCTTCACGCCGAGGGCCTGGGCGCCCTTGCGGCTGTCGACCACGCCGAACTCGATCCGCTGTCCCGTTTTCAGCTCGGTGACCCCCGCCGGCAGCGCACCCTTGGGCAGGAACACGTCGCCGCCCTCATCACTGGTGACGAATCCGAATCCCTTCGTCGCGTCGTACCACTTCACTCGACCCGTGGGCACCGCTGACCTCAACTTCACTCAATGGACACAACTGCTCACGGGGAGCCTATCCAGCCGACGGCCCGGACCCAACTGCAATCTCATCCAGGAGAGCCGGGAAGGCGGTCAAGTCGGACAGCACGTACGTGGCGCCGGCCTCCCACAGCTCGTCCGCCGAGCACGGGCCGGTCGTCACGCCGATGCCCGGCACCCCGGCCGTGCGCGCGGCGACCATGTCCGCGCGGTGGTCGCCCACATACCACCGCACACCGTGCTCCACCAGCGCGGATGCCTTGCCCTCGGCGAACAGGTCACCGGCCAGCTCGTCGTGCTCCATGCCCAGATGGTCGAGATGCAACCGCGCCAGACGGCCCAGTTTCGAGGTCACCACGACGACCCGCAGCCCGGCCGAACGGACCGCGGCGAGTGCCTCGACGGCGCCGGCGGTGGGCACGGACGGCTTGATCGCAAAATCCGGGTAGAGGCCCCGGTAGGTGCTGACCGCCCGCTCGACGTCCTCGGCCGGGAACCATTGGCTCAGCTCCTGTCTCTTATACAC
>KL571225.1:160892-161791 GCA_000715855.1 Actinoplanes liguriensis | reverse complement strand
GGCGGAGCCGGGAGACCGCGAGGTCGGCGTCGACGAAGACGCCGGTCCGCTCGGTGAGCGCCCGATAGGCGTCCCGGATCCCCGGCCGGGAGTCGATCAAGGTCATGTCCAGGTCGAAACCGACCGCCGGGGCCGGGCTCAATGGGTCTGCGACTCCGGCAGGCGCCGCAGGCTCTCGATCGGCAGCGGGAAGCTCTGGTCGTCGCCGAACGGCGACGGGGCGGCGGCCCGGTCGGAGACCAGCTCGGAGACCTGAAGGTGCCCCTTCAGAGCCGGGCTCTCCTGGTTCTTGGCCTTCGACGCCACGTTCGGTCCTCCTCTGATCGGGGCCCGGCCACGCCCGGACCCGTCACCATCGTCCCATGAACGTTAGCGTTGAAGACGATGGCCACCACATTTGCGGATCAACTCCGGTCGCTGCCCGACGAGGCGCTGGGCGCGCTCCTTCAGCTACGTCCTGACCTGGTCGTCCCGGTGCCCGCCGACATCTCGGCGCTGGCCGTCCGCGCGCAGTCGCGCGGATCGGTCGCCCGCTGCCTGGACGGGCTGGACGAGTTCACCCTCACGATTCTCGACGCGGCCCGGGTCACCCGTGCCGCGGACACCGCCCTGACCTCGCTGGACGCCATCCTGGAACTGGCCACCGGGGTGGCCGGCGACGATGTGCGCGTCGCCGTCGACCGGCTGCGCGTGCGCTTCCTGCTGCACGGGCCGCTGGAGGCGCTGCAGGTGGTGAGTGCGGTCGACGAGGTGACGTCGCCGTACCCGGCCGGCCTGGGCCGCCCCGCCGACTACCTGGACCCGCACGCCGCCGCCCTGGTCGCCGACCGCGCGAAGCTGCGCCGCACGGTGCTGGCCGCGCCGCCGGCCGCCCGAGCCGTGCTGGACCTGTCTCTTAT
>KL571225.1:148161-160655 GCA_000715855.1 Actinoplanes liguriensis | reverse complement strand
GAGCCGGAGCACCACCGACGTCGCCGAGCCGATCCGATGGCTCGTCGAGCAGCACATCCTGGTGCCGATCTCGGAGTCCGGCCGGGCTCCGCGCGCCGACGGCGAGCTGGTCGAGCTGCCCCGCGAGGTCGGGCTGCTGCTGCGGCGGGACACCGGGCCGCTCGGCGCGCTGCGTCCGTTCCCGCCGATCCCGGACGCGACCGTCCGCGACATGAAGGCGGTCGACTCGGCCGGGGCGGGACAGACCATGGAGGCGGTCCGGGCCGCGGAGGCGGTGCTGGAGGCGCTCGCGGCCGAGCCGGCCCCGCTGCTGAAGACCGGTGGGCTGGGTGTCCGCGACCTGAAGCGGCTGGCCCGGGCGGCTGGCCTGGACGAGCCGGGCGCGGCCCTGCTGGTCGAGGTGACGTACGCGGCCGGCCTGCTCGGCGAGTCCGAGACCCCGGTCCACCGGGCGCCCGGCGCGGTGCAGGACATCTTCCTGCCCACCGGGGCGTACGACCTGTGGCGCGCGGCCGGCATGGCCCACCGCTGGACCGTCCTGGCCCGGGCCTGGCTCACCATGACCCGCCAGCCCGGTCTGGTCGGCAAGCGGGACGAGCGGGACCGGCCGATCAACGCGCTCGCCCCGGACGCCGAGCGCGCCGGAGCACCTCAGGCCCGTCGCGAGGCCCTGGACGCGCTCGCCGACCTGGAGCCGGGCTCGGCGCCCGCGGTCGACGATCTGCTCACCCTGCTGTCCTGGCAGGCGCCACGGCGGGCACGGGGGCGGGAGCTGGGGCACCGGGACGGTTACACCGGGGCCGCGCTGCTCGGGATCACCGGGCTGGGGGCCGTCACGTCGTACGCGCGGCTGTTGCTCACCGACCCCGAGGTGACCGAGAACGATCCGCTGGGCCTGCACCCGGAGGAGACCCCCGCGGACGCGATCCGCGCACTGGACGTGCTGCTGCCCGCGCCGGTCGACCACGTCCTGGTCCAGGCCGACCTGACCGTGGTCGTGCCCGGCCCGCCGGAGCCGGAGCTCGCCGGCGAGCTGGACGTGATCGCCGAGCCGGAGTCGGTCGGCGGGGCCAGCGTCTTCCGGGTCACCCCGGCCAGCATCCGGCGCGCGCTGGACGTCGGTTACACCGCCACCGACCTGCACGCCCTGTTCCGCCGCCGGTCCCGCACGCCGGTGCCGCAGACGCTGGAATACCTGATCGACGACACCGCCCGCAAGCACGGCGGGCTGCGCAGCGGGTCCGCCGGGTCCTACCTGCGCAGCGACGACGAGGCACTGATCGCCGAGGTGCTCAGCGAACGGCGGCTGACCGTTCTCGACCTGCGCCGGATCGCGCCGACCGTGCTGGTCAGCCCGCGCCCGGTGGCCCGGCTGCTGGGCGCGCTGCGCGAGGCGGGGTTCGCCCCGGTCGCCGAGGACGCGGGTGGCGCCGCGGTGCTGACCAGGCCGAAGGCGCGGCGCGCGCCGTCCCGCACCCCGCGGATCGTCGAGCCGGCCGGCCCACCGACCCTGGTCGGGCCGCGTCTCGCCGGCGTGGTCGAGCAACTGCGCCGCGGCGACATCGCGACCCGGGCGGCCCGGCGGGCGCCGGTGACCGTGCGGGCCGCGCAGGGGCAGGCGGTGCCCGGCCTGACCGCGGTGCAGCAGCACAGCCAGGCGATGGCGGTGCTGCAGCAGGCCGTGCGGGACCGGGCCAGGGTGTGGGTGGGCTACGTCGACTCGCACGGCGCGACGCTGTCCCGGCTGGTCCGGCCGGTCTCGCTGAGTGCCGGCTATCTGCGGGCGGAGGACGAGCGGGGCGAGAGCCTGCACACGTTCGCCCTGCACCGGATCACGGCCGCGGTCACCGAGGAGTGAGGTCCTGGCCGGGCCGTGCACGCCCCCGTGACGCCACGACCCGGCCAGAGGACTACACGTGCCGAGCCGCGGAAATGTTGCACCTGATTTTCGTGGCACACTGAATGGTTGGCTTTTCCGTTCGGTGAAGGACATACGCGTGACCAACGGACCACTGATCGTGCAGTCGGACAAAACCCTGCTTCTCGAGGTAGACCACCCGGACGCACAGGCCTGCCGGATGGCGATCGCGCCGTTCGCCGAGCTGGAGCGGTCGCCGGAGCACGTGCACACCTACCGGCTGACCCCGCTGGGGTTGTGGAACTCGCGGGCCGCCGGCCACGACGCGGAGAGCGTGGTCGACTCCCTGATCAAGTTCTCGCGCTACCCGGTGCCGCACGCGCTGCTGGTCGACGTCGCCGAGACGATGGATCGCTACGGGCGCCTGCAGCTGCTCAACGACCCGGTGCACGGCCTGGTCCTGCGCGGGCTCGACAAGATCGTGCTGCTCGAGGTGTCGAAGTCGAAGAAGCTGGCCGGGATGCTCGGCGCGCGGATCGACGACGAGACCATCGCGGTGCACGGCTCCGAGCGCGGCCGGCTCAAGCAGGCGCTGCTCAAGCTCGGCTGGCCGGCCGAGGACCTGGCCGGTTACGTCGACGGCGAGGCGCACGAGATCGACCTGGCCGAGGACGGCTGGACCCTCCGGCCCTACCAGCAGGAGGCGGTCGACGGCTTCTGGGCCGGTGGCTCCGGCGTCGTCGTGCTGCCCTGCGGCGCGGGCAAGACGCTGGTCGGCGCGGCGGCGATGGCGACCGCCAAGGCGACCACGCTGATCCTGGTGACGAACACGGTCGCCGGCCGGCAGTGGAAGCGGGAGCTGATCGCGCGCACGTCGCTGACCGAGGACGAGATCGGGGAGTACAGCGGCGAGCGCAAGGAGATCCGCCCGGTCACCATCGCGACGTACCAGGTGCTCACGTCCCGCCGCGGCGGCGCGTTCACCCACCTGGACCTGTTCGGCGCGCGGGACTGGGGTCTGGTCATCTACGACGAGGTGCACCTGCTGCCGGCGCCGATCTTCCGCTTCACCGCGGACCTTCAGGCCCGCCGGCGGCTGGGGTTGACCGCGACTCTCGTACGGGAGGACGGCCGCGAGGGCGACGTCTTCTCGCTGATCGGCCCGAAGCGCTACGACGCCCCGTGGAAGGACATCGAGTCGCAGGGCTGGATCGCCCCCGCGGAGTGTGTCGAGGTGCGGGTCACGCTGACCGAGGCGGAGCGGATGGCGTACGCGGTGACCGACGCCGAGGAGCGCTACAAGGCCGCCGCCACCGCCCGCACGAAGCTGCCCGTCGTGAAAGCGCTGGTCGAGAAGCACCCGACCGAGCAGGTGCTGGTCATCGGCGGCTTCCTCGACCAGTTGCACACGCTGGGGGAGTACCTCGACGCGCCGATCGTCGAGGGCTCGACCACGAACAAGGAGCGCGAGCGGCTGTTCGACGCGTTCCGCTCGGGTGAGCTGCGCACACTCGTACTGTCGAAGGTCGGGAACTTCTCCATCGACCTGCCGGAGGCCGCGGTGGCGATCCAGGTCTCCGGCACGTTCGGCTCCCGGCAGGAGGAGGCGCAGCGGCTCGGCCGGGTGCTGCGGCCCAAGGGCGACGGGCGGCAGGCGCACTTCTACACGGTCGTGTCCCGCGACACCATCGACACCGAGTATGCCGCGCACCGCCAGCGCTTCCTGGCCGAGCAGGGTTACGCCTACAAGATCGTGGACGCGGACGACGTGCTCGGCCCGCCGCTCCCCCAGGTCGACTGAGGGCTCACGGCGTCGGTGACGCGGGCCTCGCCGGTGACGGCGGGACCGGCGCCACCGTCGCCTCGGCCGGCGCCGGCCCGTCGCCGCTGGACCGGAACGTGAGGACTCCGCACAGCAGGAACAGCATGACCAGGGTCGAGCAGGCCGCGAGGATCCACAGGCCCTTCCGCAGCGCACGGGTCGGCCGGGCAGGAACGAACGGCGGGGGCAGCGGCGCGGACGTTCGTGGAGCGCCGGCCTCCTCGTAGGCCGCCGCGGCCACCACCTCGGGGCTGCCGAGCCGTTCCAGGATCTCGATCAACTCCCCTTCGCTCTGCACGTTGCGCTCGGTCCGCTCGGTCGCGATGTGCGCGGCCAGGTCGGCCAGCAACTCCCGGCGCTGCAGCAACGGCAGGCCGCTCAGGCGCAGGTCAACCTCGTGCAGGTACTCACCGACCAGGTCGGGCTGGTTGGGCTTCATGCGATCTCACCGGTTCCCACGAGACGGTCGACGGTCTGACGGAACGACACCCACTCGGTGCGGAAATGCGCGAGCGCGGACCGCCCGGACGGGGTGAGGCTGTAGTAGCGCCGGGGTGGGCCACTGGGCGACTCGGCCCATTTGCTGTCCAGCAGGCCACCGCGGCGCAGCCGGGACAGCAACGGATAGATCGTGCCCTCGGTCGCGGCGAGGGTCTGCTCCTCGGCGAGCCGACGCACGATCTCGGTGCCGTAGCGATCCTCATACTCGACCATCGCGAGCACGCAGAACTCCAGAGTTCCCCGCCGGAGCCCGGACGCCAACTGCGCTCCTTCTGCCATGCACGACAGAGTACCTTGCGGCGCAAGGTAGGCCGTCTACCGCTTCCAGAGCCGGGCGATCCCGATGCCGACCAGGGCGCCGACGGTGTTGTGCAGCACGTCGACGGCATCGCCGCCACGGCCGATCAGGGCCTGCCAGAGCTCGATGCCGAAGGTCAGCGTCGCCAGCGCGGCGAGCACGATGAGCGGCCGCGGCCACAGCCGCACGGCAAGTAGGCCCAGCGGCAGGAAGAGGCCGACATTCGCGATCTTCTCGCGACTGCTTCCAAAACCACTTATCACGTACGCAGGGTGAGCGAACCCGTCCAGATAGGACCGAACGCCGAGCAGCGACGGCCGCAGCTCCCCGGTCGTCGTGGTCGCCGCCAGCACGGCCCCGAGCGTCAGCACGAACAGCACGCCAAGGTGCCTGCGCCCGGGGCTGAGCCGCACCCCGATCGGCCCGGCCACCAGCACGGTCACCCCGAGCAGCACCAACAGCCGTGGCTGGCTCACCACCGCCCAGACGACCCCCGAGTCCAGCACCCCGCCAGCCAAGCAGACCCCCGCCAGCGCCGGCCGACCGCCGCCGGTCAGGGAGTGGGCACGGCCGGACCGGGCTCGCGCAGGTCGGCCAGGAGGTCGCCGAGCCGGTCGGCGCGCTCCAGCACCTCGGCGGCGGTGAACTGGCGAGCCTCCGCGTCGCCGGTGGCCATCGCCTCGGTCTCGTCCCAGGTCAGCGGCGTCGAGGCGGTCGGTGACGCGCCGGCCCGCAGCGAGTACGGCGTCACCGTCGTCTTCGCCGCGTTGTTCTGACTCCAGTCGATGAAGATCTTCCCGGGGCGCAGCTGCTTCGCCATCTTCGCGGTGATCGACCCGGGCACGAGTCGCGCCAGCTCGTCGGCGACCCGCTTGGCGTAGCCGGCCACGATCTCGGCGTTCTGCGTCCCGGAGATCGGGCAGCAGAGCTGCATCCCCTTCTTGCCGGACGTCTTCGGGTACGCCGTGATCCCGTCCTCCGCGAGCCGATCGCGCATCAGCACCGCCACCGCGCCGCACTCCCGCAACCCGGCCGGCGCCCCCGGATCCAGGTCGACGACGAGCATGTCCGGGTCAGCCCCGATCCGCCACTGCGGGGTGTGCAGCTCGATCGCCGCGAGGTTGGCCAGCCACACCAGGGTGGGCAACTCGTCGACGACCACGAAGTCGATCGTCTCCCGGCTCTTCGTGGAGCCCGGCACCGGCAGGGTCTCCAGACGCACCCAGTCCGGCGTACCCCCCGGCTTGTTCTTCTCGAAGAAGTGCACGCCCTCGACGCCGTTCGGGAAGCGGATCCGGGTCACCGGGCGGTCACGCAAGTGCGGCAGCAGGACCGGGGCGATCCGGGTGTAGTAGTCGATCACCTCGCCCTTGGTGAACCCGGCCGCCGGGAACATCAGCTTGTCCAGGTTGGACAGCTCCAGGTCCCGGCCCTCCAGTCGTACCGCGATTCGGTCAGGCATCGTCGGAGCACTCTTCCGGCTTCTTGTCGTCACGCAACCGCAGGAACCGCGGGAAGCGGAGCCGGCGGTCGGGCGTCTGGTTGCCGTATCGAATCTCGGCCACGAGCTCAGGTCGTACCCAATGAGCGCCTTTGGCATCCTCGCGGGGCACCGCGCCGGGAGCGAACGGCGAGTCCGGGGTGGCGAGCGGGGTCAGCCGCGAGAGCAGTTCCCTCTCGGCGGCCGCGCCGATGCCGCCGCCGACCCGGCCACGGAAGGCGAGGCCGTCGGGGGTCGGCACGCCGATCAGCATCCCGCCCAGCTTGCGGACGCCGGGCCGCCAGCCGCCGATCACGTAGTCACCGGTCCGGTCGAACTTGACCTTGATCCAGTCGGACGAGCGGCTCCCGGGCAGGTAGACCGAGTCGGAGCGCTTGGCCATCACACCCTCGAGGCGGTTCTCCCGGGCGGCGGCCGCGGTCGCCGCGCCGTCCCCGAACGACGGCGGCACCATCCAGCGCGGCCCGCCCAGGCCCAGCTCCTCCAGGCGCTCGCGACGGGCCAGATAGGGCAGGCCGGTGTAGTCGATGCCGTCGAGATAGAGCAGGTCGAAGATCAGGTAGGTGGCGGGGAGGGTCACGGCGAGCCGGGCGGCGCGGCTCTTCTCCCGCACGTGCATCCGCTCCGCGAGGGCCGTGAACGAGGGCCGCCCGTCCGCGTCGAAGCAGACCATCTCGCCGTCGAGCAGGGTCCCCTCGGGCAGGTGTAGATCGGCGATCTCCGGGTACGCCGCGGTGACCACCGCGCCCGACCGCGCGAACAACTCCGGGGGGCCGCCGCTGAACAGCGCGAGAACGCGAACGCCGTCCCACTTGAACTCGTAGCTCCAGTCAGAGCCCATGGGGAGGTCGCCCGCGGTCGCGAGCATCGGGGACAGCGGCGATCCCGTCACCCGATCACCATAGGCAAAAGCATTCACCTTACGCAGGCGTCTCAGTAATGCCATCCTGATCAGGTGCCGTGAAGCCGGTCTTTGGAGTTGATCATGCGAGCGATCTGGAAAGGTGCGGTCTCGTTCGGTCTGGTGTCGATCGCGGTACGCCTCTTCTCCGCCACGGAGGAGAAGGACATCCGCTTCCACCAGGTCCATCGCACCGACGGGGGACGGATCAAGTACCAGCGCACCTGCTCGGTCGACGGCGAGGTGGTCAGTTTCGACGACATCGCCAAGGGTTACGACATCGGCGGCGGGGAAATGGTGATCTTGACGGACGAGGATTTCGCCGATCTCCCGTTGAGCACGTCCCGCGCCATTGACGTGCTGGAATTCGTGCCGGCCGAGCAGATCGACCCGATCCTGTTCGCCAAGGCGTACTACCTGGAGCCGGACGGGCAGGCGACCAAGCCGTACGTGCTGCTGCGCGACGCCCTGCGGGACGCCGACCGGGTGGCCATCGTCAAGATCGCGCTCCGGCAGCGGGAACAGCTCGCCACCCTGCGCGTGCGGGACGACGTGCTGGTGCTCAACACCATGCTCTGGCCCGACGAGGTGCGCACCCCCGAGTTCGGCTTCCTCGACGACGACATCGAGACCCGGCCGGCCGAGCTGGCGATGGCGAGCTCGCTGATCGACTCGATGGCCGCCGACTTCCAGCCCGACGAGTTCACCGACAACTACCGGGCGGCGCTGCAGGAGGTCATCGACGCCAAGGTGGAGGGGCGTGAGGTGGTCCAGCCGGAGGAGGCCGAGGAGGCGGCGCCGGCCGCGATCGACCTGATGGCGGCACTGAAGGCGTCGGTCGAGCGGGCCAAGAAGGCGCGCGGTGAGGCCGCCGCCGAGGCGCCACCGGCCAAGAAGGCGGCAAAGAAAGCCGTGAAGAAGGCCACCCCGGCAAAAAAGGCCACGCCACGCGCTGCGAAGGCCGCCAAGAAGTCGGCGTAAGTAGTCTTCACCCGTGGCATTGACATGGGCTGAGTCGTACCTGGGCAAGGTGCGCGCGAGTGTCGGCGACACCGACACGATCTTCTTCGTCGGCGCGCGCGCCGTGGTCTTCGACGAGCAGGGCCGGCTGCTGCTGATCCAGCGCTCGGACAATCACCGCTGGGCGATCCCGGCCGGGGCGATGGAGCTCGGCGAGAGCATGGAGGAGTGCGCGGTCCGCGAGCTCTGGGAGGAGACCGGGCTCAAGGCGACCTCGCTGACGCCGTACGCGTTCTACACCGCCTACACGTACACCAACGACTACGGCCACACGTACCAGCAGGTGCTGATGTCGTTCGTGGTGCACTCCTGGGAGGGCGAGCTGCTCCGGCAGACCGACGAGAGTGTCGACGCCGGCTGGTTCCCGCTGGACGCGCTGCCCGGCCCGAAGTCGTTCGTGCTCGACGAGGCGCTGGCCGACCTGGAGATCTTCAACACAAGCGGGCGCCTGGTCATGAAGTAACGCGGTTCGGCAGGATGGCCCCATCATGGCTGACCGCAGACGCCGACTGAGCGTGGATCTCACCCCGTTACGCACCTCCCGGGATTTCCGGCTCGTCTTCCTCAGCGGCGCGGTGACCAGTTTCGGGTCGTTCATCAGTTACGTCACCATTCCGTACCAGGTGGCGAAGCTGACCGACGACCCACTGATGGTCGGCCTGATCGGCGTCTGCGAGCTGGCCCCGATCCTGATCATGGCGTTCGTCGGTGGCGCGCTCGCCGACTTCGTGGACCGGCGGCTGCTGGTCCGGGGCAGCGAGGCCGCGCTCGCCCTGATCTGCGGGCTGCTCCTGATCAACTGTCTCCGACGAGCCGCACCTGTGGCTGCTCTACGTCTGCGCGTTCCTCACCGCCGCGTTCGCCGGCCTGCAACAGCCGGCCATGGGCGCGATGCTGCCCCGGCTGGTGAAACCGGACGAGCTGCCGGCCGCGATGGCGCTGAAGTCGCTGAGCATGCAGTTCTCCCAGCTGATCGGCCCGTCCCTGGCCGGCATCCTGATCGCCACGCTCGATCTGGCCTGGGTCTACACGTTCGACCTGCTCACGTTCGCGGTCTCGCTGATCCTGCTGACCATGGTCAAGGCCGTGCCACCGCCCCCGGCCGCCGACCGGCCGTCGCTGAGCAGCGTGGTCACCGGCCTGAAGTATGCGAAGTCGCGGCCCGAGCTGCTCGGCACGTACCTGGTCGACATCAACGCGATGTTCTTCGGCATGCCGTCGGCGCTCTACCCGTTCCTGGCCGACCGGCTCGGCGGCCCCGAGGTGCTCGGCCTGCTCTACGCCGCGCCGGCGGTCGGGTCGATGCTGGCCACGGTCGGCTCGGGCTGGACCGAACGGGTGCACCGGCACGGCCTGATGGTGGTCATCGCGGCCGCCTTCTGGGGTGTCGGCATCGTCGGCGTCGGCCTGTCCCACATGCTCTGGCTGACCCTGTTCTGCCTGGCCTTCGCGGGCGCGGCGGACATGGTCTCCGGCCTGTTCCGCATGATCATCTGGAACCAGACGATCCCCGATCACCTGCGCGGACGGCTCGCCGGGATCGAGATGCTGTCGTACACCACCGGTCCCCTGCTGGGTCAGCTCCGATCCGGCCTGATGGCCCGCACCTCGCTGGGCATCGGCGGGTCGATCTGGGTCGGTGGCGCGCTCTGCGTGGCCGGCAGTGTCGCGCTGGCCGCGGCGCTGCCCCGATTCGTCCGCTACGACGGGGAGCACGGACTGGCCCTCAAGCAGGCCGCCGACGCGGAGTGGGCAGCCTCGGCCGAAGCCCGCGCGGCAGCCACCTGAAGAGCTTCCGCGAAGTCCCGCGCCGCGACCACCTGAAAAGCCTCCGCGGAGCGCCGCGCGGCGACCGCCTGAAAAGCTGATCGACTCGCCTTGATCAGGAGGCGTACGGTGACGCCGTTGAATCCACAATGGGGGATGCGGCGTTGAAGACGCTTCGCACAGCCGCGATCGCGGCACTGTCCAGTTCCTTGATTCTCATGGGTGGCGCACCGGCCCTGGCCGACGACACCACCCCGGTCACCCTCGCGACCGGGCTCACCGACGGGCAGCCCCTGGGCCGCGCCGTCTACTTCAGGCCCACCTTCGGCGACGACGTCGTTGTCCTCCGGACCCTGGTAAACGGAGGGAACGCCTACTCGACCTCCGCCGTCAACGTGCGTGCCACCGGTCTCATGGCGAACCTCTTCGGGGTCCCCGACGACACCGACGCCGACATCACTGTCGAGTTCTACACCGCGAAGGATGTGCACACCGACATCACGACCCGGGTGCACACCGACTACGTGAAGCCGACGGCCACGTTCTCGCCGGCCGGTGGCCTCGTGCACGACGTGACCACGATCACCGCGTCCGATCTGCCCGACGACGTCGCCGCCGTGACGCTGACCCAGTCGAACAAGGTGATCGCCAAGGCGACCGCGGCTCCGTGGGAGATCACCTGGGACACCTCCGGCTTCCCGGTCAGCACCTCGGTCATGCTCCACGTGATCGACAAGGCCGGCAACGACACGTCGGCGTTCCATTTCTACGAGGTCGACAACCGGGGTCCGTCCGTCAACCCGCAGTGGGTTGTCCCGGGCGGCCCCGGTTACCTCGGCGCGGTCACCGACCCGTCCGGCGTCGACCGCGCCGAGTGGTATGTCGACGGCGTCCTCGTCGGCACCGGCGCGGAAGTCTTCTCCTACGACTGGGGCCGCACCAGCCGCACCGTCACGGTCACGGTCAAGGCCTGGGACCGCAACGGGCACGGCTCGACCACCTCGTTTCCGGTGATCATCGACGCCGACGCGCCGGTGATCGCCTCGCAGTCCCCGGCGAACGGGACGCTCGTGCGCGGCACCAGCGTCACGTCCACGCTGCGCCTGAGTGACGCCTACGGTGTGCAGTACGCGACGCCGGTCAGCGGCTACACCGTCACCGACTTCACTTCGCCGTACGTCGGGAAGTTCAAGCTCGGCAAGGACGGCAAGCAGTCCCTGAAGTGGTGGGTCGTGGACAACTTCAACCAGGGCCGCTATGTCTACCCGACGGTCCTGGTCGACAACACCCGGCCGACGCTGGCGATCACTTCCGGTCCGAAGAGCGGCGCCAAGGTCAAGGGCACCGTGAAGGTCGGCGCGAAGTCGAGCGACAAGAACGGTGTCGCCCGGGTCGAGCTCTGGATCAACGGAAAGCGCATCGCCACCGACTACCGGTCGGCTTACGCGTTCTCGATCAACAGCTCGAAGTACGGCAAGACGATCAAGGTCCAGCTCCGCGCGTACGACCGAGCGGGCAACTCGGTCGCAACGTCGGTCCGCACGTGGCACCGCTGACGTCGTACTGAGCAGAATCGGCGCCGGGCCCCCAGCGGGCCCGGCGTCTTTGCGTCGAAGCCTCAGCCCAGAGCGGGGACCAGCACTTCCTCGCACCAGGTGCGGAACGTCGTCGGTGTCGTGGTGCGCGCCGTCCGCGGCTCGGCGTTGTCCAGGCCGGCCGCCTTGGCCAGCATCATCTCGACCATGCCGCGCGCGACGGATTCGGACATCCCGTTCGCGAGCAGGTTCTCCCGGAACGCGTCGACCGGCACGTGCTGGAACCGGACCGGCCGCCCGAGCACCTCGGTGAGGATCCGCGCCTGGTCGTCGTTCGACAGGTCTTCCGGCCCGAGCACCGGCACCTCCTCGAAGCCGGTCCACGAGGCGTCGAGCAGTTCGCGCGCGGCCACCGCGGCGATGTCCCGGGTGGCGCACATCGGCACCTTCAGGTCGCCGGGCAGCGGCGAGAAGAACATCCCGTTCCGCAGCGCACCGGCCTGGCGGAGCATGTTGTCCATGAAGGACGGCATGGTCAGCGCGCGGTAGGCGACGCCGCTCGCCGCGATCCGGTCGTCCATCTCCAGCGAGCACGTGACGTGCCCGGCGTTCCCGGCCATCGGCGTGCCACGGCCGAGCGCGGAGACGCCGACCACCCGGGCCACGCCCCGCTTGGCCAGTGCGGCCAGCGCCGGCTCCAGAAAGTCCAGGTAGACGCTGCGCAGGTCGTCCGCCCGAGGGTTCGGCGGGGCCAGCCAGAACACCGACTCGGCGCCGTCGAACGCGGCGTCCACCACCTCGGCGTCGCCGTGCGAGCCCTCCACGACCTCGACGCGTTCCCGCAGCTCGGCCCGGATCCGGCTCGGTTCCCGGGCGATCACGCGTACCTCGGCTCCGCCGTCGACCAGACGGGCGAGCAGTTGCGAGCCGATGTTGCTGGTGGGCGCGGTGACAACAATCATGACGATTAACCCCAATTTCCCGGTACGAGTGACTTGCTCATCAGTCAACCGCTGAGCTCGGCGGGCGTGAAGGACCGATCCGGGCGCGATTGATACCGTGGCGGTATGAGTGACGTGGAGGTACGCCAGCTCCGGTACTTCGTCGCCGTCGCCGAGGAGCTGCACTTCGGCCGCGCCGCCGAGCGCCTCGGCATGGCCCAGCCCCCGCTCTCCCGGGCGATCAAGGAGCTGGAGCGGCAGCTCGGCGTCCCGTTGCTGGTGCGCACCACCCGCCAGGTCACCCTCACGCCGGCCGGCGAGTCCCTGCTGCACCTGTCTCTTATACACAT
>KL571225.1:140709-148015 GCA_000715855.1 Actinoplanes liguriensis | reverse complement strand
ATGTGTATAAGAGACAGGCTGCGCGTGGCCCTCAAGGCGGACTACGACGCCGGCATGCTGCCCCGGATCCTCGAGGAGTTCCGGCGGGATCCGGCCGCGCTCCCGGTCGAGGTGCTGCTCGGCGGCCGTGGCGACCAGGTGGCCTCGCTGCGCGACGGGCGGGCGGACGTGGCGCTGATGCCGGGCCCGTTCGACGAGCACGGCCTGGACTCCGAGTCCCTGCTGACCGAGCCGAGACTGGCCGCGCTGCCGGCGAACGATCCGCTCGCCGCACACACCGAGCTGTGTCTGGCCGACTTCGCCGGTCGCACCCTGCCGAACGGCGCGCCGGCCGACCTCCCCGGCGGCGGCGACACGATCCCGGCCCGGCAGCTGGACCTGGCACAGATCTTCAACCTGATCGAGATCGGTAGCATGGTGCTGTTCACGCCGGTCTCGGTGGCACGCCGGCACCAGCGGCCGACGATCGCCTACCGCCCGGTGCGTGACCTCGCGCCGAGCACCCTGATGGTGGCCTGGCCCCAGGGCAGCCGCTCCCCCGCGGTGGCGGCTTTCGTCCGCATCTGTGGCGATGTGGCCGCCTCGATCGGGGAACTGCCGTCAGGCAACCTGCAGCATGGCACTCTGTCTGCTGGCGGACAGCCGGATGGCGTGCTTGACTTGGTTCTCAGAGCTACGCGGGCGGAAGCGTAGCGGGGAGCAGTTCGGCACCCGGCGGCAACCGGGTGCCTGTTCCATTTCTGGGGCCTGTGCCGCGAAACCAGGGCCCATCCCGTGTTCGATTGCGGACGGAGCCGCTAAACCACACCCGGCGTGCGGTTGTCACTACCGTGCGCTTGCGATAGCTGTTCTGATAGGACAGTAATAGGGGTTGACCCTCGCGGGCGCCCGCTCGCCGAGGAACCGACGATCTGACGTTGAAGGAAACATGCCTGAGGGCGATTCACCCACCGTCGCACGCCGGCGCGTCCGGCTCGCGCTCCGAGAGGCGCGCGAGAAGGCCGACCTGACCCAGATGCAGGTCGCCGAGGAGATGGAGTGGTCGCTCAGCAAGGTGATCAGAATCGAGAACGGCGACGTGTCGATCTCGCCGAACGATTTGAAGCCGCTGCTCACGTACCTCGGCATCCGGGACAAGACGCACATCGCCGCGATGGTCGCGGACGCTCGCATCGCCCGCACCCGTCAGCGGCAGGCCTGGTTCCAGTCGACCGAGTTCCGGGAGAACCTGACCGACTCCCTTCGCAAGCTGATCGAGTATGAGCACGAGGCCACACAGATCAGGTCCTACGCGATCTACTACCTTCCCGGGCCGCTCCAGACGCTGGAATATGCGAAGGCGTTGATGACCCGGTTCGAGGACGAGTTGCTCCCCGAGCAGATCGAGCACCGCATCAAGGCCCGCAAACTGCGCCGCGAGGCGCTTCTCAGGCGGGCCGAGTCCAGGGAGGTGCGCTTCCTGGTGATGCTGGACGAGTCGGTGCTGCGGCGCACCATCGGCGGCCCCGCGATCTTCACCGCACAACTGCGTGAGCTGCGTGAGCTGATTGCCAAGGGCACGATAACCGTGCGCATGGTGCCCTTCTCGATCGACGCCGCGGTCACCAACAACGCCAGCTTCGACCTGCTCACACTCGGCGAGGGCGAGGTCCTCTACCGGGAGACCGGGCTGGGCGACGAGATGATCGAGGACCGGGACACCACGGCGAAGCACAGCGCTCGGTACGCGAAGGTGTGGGACGAGGTGGCCGACGAGGCGACCACGCTCGCCTTCATCGACCACCAGATCGAGCTGGCCTCGGCCAACTCCCCCGAATCCGAGTAATCCCGCCCGCCGGCTTCGGTAACCCGCAGGTCTCGGTAGTCCCGTTGGCCCCTTAGCCCACGTGGGCCTCAGAAGTCGGGTGCGCGAGCAGCCACGCAGGTCTCCGAGGTTGCGCGCGCCAACAGTCGCGGAGGTCTCGGTAGTTGCGCGCGGGGCTCAGTAGTTGCGTGCGCTGGCGGCCGCGCGGGCGAACGCCGGGGTGTGTCCGTTGGCGAGCTGCCCGGCGAACCAGGCGCCGAACGCGGCCAGGCCGAGGGCGAGGACCTCGATCAGGAACAGGCCACCACTGGCGACCCGGTCGGTGGCCCGGACCCGGACCATCAGGATCACCGCGAAGGCGACCAGCACACCGATGTTGATCAGCGTGCGGAGTGCGCCCAGCCGTCGGGCCTGTGGACGGCGCAGGAACATCACGTCGACCGCACCGGCCACCGCGGCCAGCACACCGACGACCAGCCCGGCGGCGATGTTCCAGTAGGCCAGCGCGCCAAGGATGTTAGGACCACCGAGCAAGTCGGCTACATCGAACAAAACGGCCATCGCGAACAGGCCCAGCGGGAACATGACAAGCACGGGTTGCACCGTCTGCCCCGCGACACTCAATCGGCTCTCCATCCGGATTCGCCCT
Organism: Actinoplanes liguriensis; assembly: GCA_000715855.1. Classification (GTDB taxonomy): domain Bacteria; phylum Actinomycetota; class Actinomycetes; order Mycobacteriales; family Micromonosporaceae; genus Actinoplanes; species Actinoplanes liguriensis. The sequence goes on along the minus strand of KL571225.1, from coordinate 145,562 downwards.
TCCTACCTGCAGAAATACAGGATCGTCGCGGCTTCGTCGGTTGGCTTGCCCGGTACCTCGGTCGATGAAACGCCATCGCGCGTGCCGAGCGCCACACGACCGATCCGTCACCGGGTTATCCGTAATCTGCAACATGGCAGTTAGCCCTGTAGCGAAGCGATACGTGGCGTGCTTCACTGAGCGTAGAGCAACAAGGGCGGAGTTGGAGGGAGAGACACAACAACGGCACCCGGCGGCAAACGGGTGCCGTTGTCCGCTCTCTCCAACACTTCGCACAATGTCCGACGTTCCCATCGCGACCGTTCCAGTGCTGTACGAGCGAGGCGGGGTTGGCTCTCGTGCCAATGGTGTCCCCGGTCTTCTCCTCCTCGCAAGGTAACGCGAGAAGGAGTGCGCCATGAGCACACGCGGCCCCCGCACCTACTACCTCGGGTCGGACGCTGAGGTCACCGAAGCGCTCTTCACCTGGCACACCTCTCCGGAATCACGGCGCTTCGCCGTCGCGGACCTCCGCCACGTCGGGCTGGTGCAGACCCCGGCGCGAACCCGCCCCTACGCTCCCCACCTCGCCGCCGGCGCGCTGCTCTCGGTCGGCGCGGGGTGGACGCTGCTGGCGAATCCGACACTCTATGTGATCGCCTTCCTGGCGGTCGCCGGCCCGCTCCTCGCCTTCTTCTGGCGCGAGCCACGACGCTGGGAACTCCACGCGCAATACCACGGCGCTGCCGTCGTGCTCTACTCCTCGAGCGACGTCCGGGTCTTCAATCAGGTCGGCCGGGCTCTGCGCCGGGCCATGGAGGACGGTCGCCGTACCCCTTGGGGTTACGGATTGGCTGCAGCCTGACCAGGACAGATGGCATTTTCCTAATGGGTGACACCGGGGAATCGAACCAAAACCCCACCCGCCACGTCTCGTTCTGATAGGACAGTACTAGGATGTCCGCGACCTCGCTGATTGCCAACTGGCACTCAGCGAGGTGGCAAAGTAAGCAGGGCTACACCACCGACTCGGTTCGACCACTTCAACGATGAAGGTCCCATGGCTGAGGGTGACACACCCACTGTCGCGCGTCAGCGCGGCCCTCTCGCGTTCCGCGGAACGCGAGAGCGAGTCGTTCTCACGCCTTTCCCGGGCTCGTCGTTGACCGGCGCACCGGTCGCGGACATCGGGATCGTCCCGTTCGTTCTTGACGCGGCGATCACCTGCAATGCCAATTCCGGCTCTCCCGCCATGGGCAGGAGAGCCGCGCTGTGCCGGGAAACCCGTCTCGGTGACGGAACGATCGAGGGCCGAGAAGCTATCGCGAAACATCGCGAGGGCGTCGACGAGGCCTGGCACGAAGCCGCTGACGAAAAAGACATGATCTTCATCCGACAGCAGCTAGCGGTCCGGGGATACGGAAACCACAATCGGCCGACCCGGGCTGATAGACAACCATTGATGTCGGCCCGATGACGGGTGCGGCGAAGGAAAACGTGGAGAGTCCCCAGATGGAGAACATGAACGCGCCCGCATGGCGGAAGAGCAGCCGCTGCGGCACGTCGACCTGCGTCGAGGTCGCGAAGATCGACGACACCTACATGATCCGCGATTCGAAGAACCCCGAAGTCGCCGCTCTGACCTTCACCAAGGCCGAATGGGATGCGTTCGTCGAGGGCGTCACCGCGGGCGAGTTCCGTTTCTGAAGACTTATGACCGGCCCGCTCCCGCCAGGAGCGGGCCCGTCAAAATACTCACAAATTACATATTTTACTTCTAATCTACGCCGCATAGCTCACAATTAGTGAGATAAGCGGCGTCCTTTCTTTTTCATTCATGCCGGTGACCTTCCGTATGCTTCGCCATCACTTACCGTGGAGTTCGAACCGTCACGGAGGTGCACAGACATGATCAAAACGACCGGCGAATCGAACTGGCGACGGAGTAAACGCTGTTCCAGCGGGGCATGCGTCGAGGTCGCGCGAAACGGCGAGCGGTTCCTGATCAGGGACTCCAAGAACCCCGGCGTCACTCCGCTGAACTTCGACCGGGCCGCATGGGAGGCCTTCCTCGCCGGAGTCAAGTCCGACGAATTCAGCGACGCGTGATTCCGTCCCCACCGGAGCGCCTGGGTGCCGCGGGCCGAGCGCGGCATACTGCTCTGGTGGACGGCATTCAGCACGCCACCGATCCGGACCGCTTCACCACGTTGCACGAGGCGGCCGACACCCTGCTGGACGAGCTCACCGAGTGCTATCAAGTGGAGCGCCGGGAGAGCAAGGAGCCGCCCGGGCTCGACGAGGCGCTCGCGCGGACCGTCCGGCTCATCCCCCGCACCCCCGCGGCCGCGCCGCTCGCGATCCAGTTCACCGATTCCGGCCTGCACCTGCGCTTCGGCCGGTGGTGGACGGAGAGCCTGCCGCTGTGCGGGTGCGACACCTGCGGTGAGAACCCCGAACAACTCACCGGACAACTGCGCTGCCACACATCCGCGCTGGTCGAGGGCGGGCTGTGGGAGCGGGTCCGCCGGGGCCTGAGCGGGTCCTGGTTCGAGGCGAGGCTGATCGGCGCCGGGGTGCGCTCCGATCGGGAAGGACCCCTCTCCGCGGCCGGGGCCCGAGAGGCACGGCGGGGCGGTTTCGCCACGCCGGTGCAGTGGGGCCCGTGGCAGGTACGTCCCTGAAAATCTCGTCCGTCAGACGGCAGCCGGCTGGACCGGCTGCCGAGCAGGCGCAGCGCCGCCTTCACGGTCGGGCGGCCCAGAGCGCCGGCCATCGAGAAGTCACCCCGGCAGAAGCCGCTGAACGCACGCCAGCCGAGCGCGCTGGACATCGCGGTGTGCACGACCGACGGGTGCCGGGCGAACACGCCGAGCAGGCGACGGCCGGCGACCATCTCGGGTTGGAGTTCGGCGGCGACCTTCATGTCGTACGCGCAAAGCTCTTGACCTCTGGCAGCGACCTCGCCCGCCCACGACCCGGACCGGATCGCATAGCTGATGCCCTCGCGGGTCCACGGCTCGAGCAGGCCCGCGGCGTCGCCGGCGACCAGCACCCGCCCCCTGCGAACCGGCGACGTGGCGGCGCGGCAGCGGGTCAGGTGGCCGGAGTCGCGCAGCACCGTGCGACCGGACAGGCCCAGCCGCTCGACGAAATCGTGCAGGTAGCGCTTGGTGTCGGCGCCGTGGCCCTTCTCCATGATCACACCGACGGTCAGCTCGTCACCCTTCGGGAACAGCCAGCCGTACGACCCGGGGAACGGCCCCCAGTCCAGCAGCACCCGCCCGCGCCAGCGCTCCTGATCCTCCGGCGTGGCCGCCAGCTCGACCTCCAGGCCCAGGTCCTGCTGCTCGAAGACGACGCCGACGTGGCGGCTGGTGATGCCGGCCGAGCCGTCCGCGCCGATCGCCACCCGCGCGGTCACCGCCGCACCGCTCGCCAGCGTCACCGTGACGCCGTGCTCGTCCTGCGACAGCGCGCGGACCTGAGTGTTCTGCCGCACGACCGCACCCGCCTTCTCCGCTGTCTCGCACCAGGCCCGGTCGAATTCGTCCCGCCGGACCAGCGCCAGCAGAGGCTGCTCCGAGCTGCGGGTGAACTCGCGGCGCCCGTCCAGGGTGAAGGTCAGGCTGGTGATGGCATCCCGCACCGGGACCGTGGCCAGGCGTTCCGTGCTCAGCCGCAGCGAACTGCCGAGCAGGCCGCCGCCGCACGTCTTGTACCGCGGATGCTCGGAGCGCTCCAGCACCACGACCCGCGCGCCCTCCGACGCCGCCGCGTGGGCGGCCGCCAGCCCGGCGGGACCCGCCCCGATCACCGCGACGTCCCACTCCGGTTCCCCAAGCACGGACTGAAGTCTAGACACGCTCCCGGTAGCGTCCTGTCGGTGATCACCACCACGGACAGCGATCTGCGTGCCACCACCCGTGCGGTCTATCTCGCCTTCATCTTCCTGGGCGTGGCGATGGCCAGCTTCGCGGCACGGATCCCGCAGATCCGGGACTCGCTGGGGCTCAGCCCGTCCCCTCGCTGCCGCTGGCCGGGCACATCGTCGGGCGGTTCGGCTCGCGGCGGACGGTCGCCGCGATGGCCCTGGTCCTCGGCGTGGCGATGAGCGCGGTCGGGATCGGCTACCGGTTCGGGGTGGCGCCGGTGGTGATCGGCCTCTACGTCTACGGCTTCGCGACCGGCGCCTGGGACGTGGCGATGAACGTGCAGGGCGCCGTCGTGGAACAGCGGCTCGGGCGGGCGATCATGCCCCGGTTCCACGCCGGGTACAGCGTCGGAACGGTGGCCGGGGCGCTGATCGGCGCGGGCGCCGTGGCCGTGGGGATCTCGGTCACCGTGCACATGGTGATCATGATGGCGGCGTCCGCGGTGACCGTGGCTGTCGCCGTACAGAAATTCGGTCCTGATTCTTTTGAACCGGTGGCTTCGGAGCCCAAACCCGGGTTCCTGCGCTTCTGGCGGGAGCCGCGGACCCTGCTGATCGGCGTGTTCGTGCTGGCCTTCGCGTTCACCGAAGGCGCCGGCATCGACTGGATCAACGTCGCGATGATCGATGACTACGGCACCTCGGCCTCGCTCGGCACGCTCGCCTTCGCGGTGTTCCTGGCCGCGATGACGGTCGGCCGCTGGTACGGCCCCGGCCTGCTGGACCGGCACGGCCGGGTGCCGGTGGTCCGCGTGCTCGCCCTGATCAGCCTCGGCGGGCTGCTGCTCTTCGCGTTCGGCTCACACCCGGCGGTGGCGTTCGCCGGAGCGCTGCTCTGGGGCGTCGGCGCCTCACTCGGCTTCCCGGTCGGGATGAGCGCGGCGGCCGACGACCCGGCCGTGGCGGCACCCCGGGTCAGCGTGGTCGCCTCGATCGGCTA
>KL571225.1:136076-140475 GCA_000715855.1 Actinoplanes liguriensis | reverse complement strand
GATGTGTATAAGAGACAGACGTGACGGTGTCCCGCGGGCTGCTCGCCGTCGGTGTGCTGCTGATCCTCTCGATCCTGCTGTCGTCCGCGCTCAAGCCGCTGCCGGCGCCCCGCGGGCTCTGACCGGAGAAATGCCCAGGCCGGAGACCTGGGCATTGCGGAAAGCCGAGCTAGTCCTGCGCGGGACCGGGGATGAAGTCGAGCACCCCGTCGCCGGCCGGGACCGACGAGAACGTCGCCATGTAGCCACCGGCGGTGCTGCACGACGCCTGGCCGCTCGGCTGATAGATGCGGAAAGCCTCCCGCGACACGCAGAACTGCGTGGTGTAACTGTCCCGGAAGTTCCAGGTGTGGCTGGCGCTCTTGATCCGCATGAAGCGGCCCACGAGCGAAACGCAATCCCCGTTGTCGATGCCGTACCAGCCGCGGCTGACCATGCTGCCGCTCTCGTCGAGGACCCGGGCGACCTGGATCCTCTCGTTGGCGTGGTTGCAGATCCTGACAGTGCGGTTGTAGTCGCTGGCCATCGCCGGTTCAGCCAGCGCGGCGACGGTTCCGGCAGCGACGACCCCGATCGCCAGCAGAGAGCCGATCTTCTTCATGATTTCCCCCGATTTGTGAATAATGCTCGGCTTCTTCATACCGCGGCCCCACCGGGCCCGCCGGGACATCGACACTTGGGAAACGCCTGCCGGCCACCCCGCTGAGGTCTATGACCTGGGCTTTCCCGTTCTGCTGGATGGCGGCCCTGCCCGGTCACCGGACTGATGATCGGCTCGCTTTTCGCGACCCTGCGCACCGTGGGCGGCGACCTGGCCCCGCAGGGGCGTGCCACCGAGACGATGTCCTGGCTGAGCAGCCTCGACATGGCCGGCGGCGCGACCGGGGCAGCCGTCTTCGCGCACCTCGCGGACGCCGGGGGAAGCCGGACCGCACTCGCAGCGATACCAATCCTGCTGATCGCGGCCGCGATGATCAGCGCGCGCCGAGCGGCGGTTGCTCTCGACATGGGTCAATTGGAGAAGGGTGGCCGCCCATGGAAGCGGCGGCCTCGGGCTGCCCAGGCCCGGCAGGTCAGACGTCGGTGGGGGTTCACCGCACCACAAAATACGGCCCTGACCAGCTTTAACCCTGGTCAGGGCCGTTCTCTGAGCCGCCTGACGGAATCGAACCGTCGACCTACGCATTACGAGATCAAAGACCGCAGTCGATCTACTGGCACAAACGTTCGCCGAGCTGCTAAAACGCTTGCCATGATCTGACAGCGTTCCGCTACGTCTGCGGCCCTCGTGCGGACTGATTGCGGACTCTTCGATCTTGGTTGCGCCTGCTAGCGCACCGCCCGCCCCGCACCCCGCCGGCACTGACCGCCAGTGCCGGCGTTCAGCAACCCACGGCACCACCGCGCCCACCCTATTCGGTGGCAAGCCGCGAAGCGGCGCGGCAGGAGATCGCGGTCGAACTACGCGGCTGGGCGACCGACACGGGATCCGTCAGGGCCGGGCGAGCCCGCGTCTCGTCAGGATTCGCTCGGCCTCGGCCAACAACTCGCCTTCGAGATGGTCCCGTCCCTCCGGCCAGTCATCGCCCAAGGAACCGAGCCGATACAACTCGCCAAGCCAGTCCGGCCAACCCAAGGCTGCGGCCTGCTCCATGATCGCGTAAGCGCCGGACATGACATCGACGGTTCCCGCCTTCATCCGCGATGCCCAGAAGATCGCAAGCTCCTGCGGGCTGGCGTCATCCGGGGCAATTACCACGGCCAACTCTTCCAAAGCCTGCCACATCAGATCTCGTGCCGCCCGGACGTCGCCGCGTGACAACCCAGCCAACTCCCGCAACGCCGGACCATCGAACCCATCAACCAGGGCTTGAGCAGCCCACGCGGGAAGCTCTTCACTCGGCATCAGCCCAGCCATGAACCGGTCGCCGACTCGTTGCAGTTCTCGCATGGCCACATCGTGCACTTCACCGCATCGTGCGCCGACCGATTTCCGACGGAGGGCAGGATGCCCGGGCCCGCCCTGACTTGGAGCGGAGGCGGGCGGCCCCATCTCTGTCGAAGATCTCCGCCGGAGGCCGCCTTCAGGCTTCAGCGCCCTCGCAAAGTCTGGCCGGCGCGCCGGCCGATGCCGGCCGGAGGCCGCCAGCAGGCCGAGCGCGTCCGGCCGCGCCGCGCTTGCGCGGCGCCTTGATCCAGAAGAGCGCGTCGGCGGCGATGACCCTGGACGTGTACGCGGATCTCTTCGAGGACGACCTCGACCACGTCGCGGACCGGCTCGACCAGGCGGCTCGGCAGGGTGCGGACCAAATGCGGACCGGGACTGCTCCGGACACCGTCGTCGAGCTCTTCAAAAGAAGAACCCCAGGCCGTTGACCTGGGGTTTCTCGTGGAGCCGCCTGACGGAATCGAACCGTCGACCTACGCATTACGAGTGCGTCGCTCTAGCCGACTGAGCTAAGGCGGCAACGAGGACTAAGTGTACGGCACTCCTCCCCCAGGGATCGCTCGGGTCGCGGCAACCGGGAATGCCGATGTCACAGGGCGGCACTAGTGTGCCTTTTGTGACGGACGATCAGTCGAAGCCTGTCATTGCCCCGCCCACGTTCGCGGGGGCGGAACACACCGTGCCGACCCGCCCCATCAGCCTCGATCCGCAGGAGCTCGGCTTCGCGCGGCGAAAACCGATCGGCTGGCTGGCACCGCTGCTCCTGCTCAGTACCGGTCTGCGTGCGCTCCTCGCGATCCTCTTCGGGGCGTACCTGGACAAGCGTGAGCTGCAGAACGCGCTGGACGACGACTACTTCGACCACTCACGCACCGCCGACGGCGAGATCTGGCTGGACTACGTCGCCGACCTGGGGGACGGCTTCGACGCGACCTATTCGATCGCGTGGCTGCTGGCCCAGCCGTCACTGACGGTGGACGGCGCGGCGCTGCCCCGCGGGCGGCTGCTGCTCATGGGTGGTGACCAGGTCTATCCCCTGGCCAGCGGCGACGGGTACGAGAGCCGGATGAAAGGGCCCTACCGAGCCGCGCTGCCCGAGGCGCCGGCCGGTGAGCCGCGGCCCACACTCTTCGCCCTGCCCGGCAACCACGACTGGTATGACGGCCTGACCGCGTTCCTGCGTCTGTTCGCGCGCCGGAAGGACGGGCACATCGGCGGCTGGCGCACCGAGCAGCAGCGGTCGTATTTCGCGGTGAAACTGCCCCGGAACTGGTGGCTGTTCGCGGTGGACGAGCAGTTCGGGGCGTACATCGACGACCCGCAACTGCTCTACTTCGAGAAAGCCGCCCGTCAGGTCGGGCCGGACGACCGGATCATCCTGATGACGCCGTCGCCGACGTGGGTGAAGGCGAAGGACGACCCGGAGGTGTATGACGCGGTCGACTACTTCATCCGGACGATCCTGGCGCCCACCCAAGCGCAGGTCCGGGTTCTGGTCTCCGGTGACCTGCATCATTACGCGCGCTACACCGGTGAGGAGCGTGAGCTGATCACCTGCGGGGGCGGTGGGGCGTACCTGCTCGGCACACAGAACCTGCCGGCCACGCTGACCGTGCCGCCGCGGGACACGCTGACCCGCAGCCGCAGCCTCAGCCGTGACTATCGGTTGGCCGCCCGTTTTCCGGACGCTTCTACGTCACGCAAGCTGGGCTGGGGCGTCTTCCATCGGGTGCCCCGGCGCAACGCCGGGTTCGCCACGATGCTCGGCATCATCCACACGCTGACCATGCTGCCGATGGCCAGTGCGGTCCGGCAGCCCGACGACATCAAACGCCTGTTCAGCATTCCGCTGCTGCTGATGGTCACGCTGATCCTGCTCGGAACGATCCTGTTCGCGAAACCGCCCGGCGCGGCCTCGGCGAAACACGCCCGGCACTGGATCCTCGGGCTGTCCCACGGCGTGGCCCACATCGCACTCGCCGCCGGCGGCGCCTGGGTCTGGCTGCACCTGGTCTTCCACGACTGGATGTTCCCGGCGCCGTTCGTCGTCGCGGCGGTTCTCTACGGTCCCGTGATCGCCATCCTCGCGACGCAGGTGGTCGCGCTGTATCTGCTGGTGGCGGGCTCGTTCGACGTCAATCTGAACGAGTTGTACGCCGGGCAGGGCATCGAGGACGCGAAAAGTTTCCTGCGCATCCACATCGCGGCTGACGGTGTCCTGACCATCCACCCGCTGGGCGTCGACCGCATCTGCCACCGCTGGTCCGCCGACCCGGACGGCGAGCCACACGCCCCCTGGATGCACCCGGAGGAGCCGCTGGCCGTCCACCGCATCGAGCCCCCGATCGTGCTCACCGACCCACCCGTCTCCCGCTTCTGATCAGGGTTTGCCTTTGGGGTAACCGTGCCCACCCACGGGCGTCGCCCTTTCGGGCTTTGCGTTCTGGCCGC
>KL571225.1:134376-135828 GCA_000715855.1 Actinoplanes liguriensis | reverse complement strand
CCCGGCGGAGATAGGCAATGAAGAATTTGATCGTCGGGTTGAGGCGAGGCGCAGGAAAGCTCAGGCGGAGGGGTCGGGGTTGTACTGGGCGTCGTGGGCCTGGCGGGGGCCGCAGACCGAGGCCCGGGAGCAGGAGCAGCGGGAGCCGTCGGCGTCGAGGCGGACGACGACCGAGTCCTTCGGGACGCTGTGGGCGACCACCCGGCCGTCGCCCTCCGGGCTGGTGACGCGGCTGCCGATGGCCGGGGCTGAGGCCTGGAACTGCTGGTAGAGCGGGTGCTCATATTTAAGGCAGCACATCAGGCGGCCGCAGGCGCCGGAGATCCGCAGCGGGTTCAGCGGAAGGTCCTGGTCCTTCGCCATGCGGATGGTGACCGGCTCGAAATCGGTCAAAAATGTGGCGCAGCAGAGGTCGCGGCCGCAGGAGCCGATGCCGCCCTGGACGCGGGCCGAGTCGCGGGCGGAGAGCTGGCGCAGCTCGACGCGGCAGTGCAGGGTGGCGCCCAGGTCGCGGACCAGGGAACGGAAGTCGACGCGGTGCGGGGCGGTGAAGTAGATCGTCGTGCGGTCGCCGTTGCCGCCGGTCGGGTCCAGCACGTGGTCGACGGCGACGACCTTCATCGGCAGGTCATGGGCCTTGATCAGTTTCTTGGCGGCGACTTTCGCCTCGGCTTTGCGTTTGCGGAGCGTCTCGTCACGGCGCATGTCGTCGTCGACGGCCATGCCCGCGATCTTCGGGAAGCCGTCGGTGTCCTCACTGACCCATTGCGGCGCCCAGACGCACTCCGCCACCTCGGGACCGTCGTCGGTCGGGACCAGCACTCGATCGCCGACGGACGGGGTGAACTCACCCGGGTTGAGGTAGTAGAGGCGGCCGTACCGGTTGAAGCTGACCGCGCACAGCATGCCCATGGGATCAACCCTACGACCTCACGGGCGTTCCTGACGACTGGGCAGGGTTGCTGATACGCCGTACTAAATGCCGGTTTTGAACTACCCGCGAGGGTTGTCGCATAGATGCCGCGCAACCGCCCTAATCGACCTTCGTTGGCCAGTCCCGTAGACGCCGCCGCGGCGGCCCGCGTCGAAAGGAACCGCCATGACACCTGTTCGGTCGCTGGCCGCCGGAGTCGCTGCGCTCGGATTCGCGAGCACGCTCATCGTTTCGTTGCCGGCGGATGCCGCGACGTTCACATCGCCGTCGCAGCGGGCGGCGGGGCCCTGCCCACGCGCCGAGCGGTATGGGGCCCAGTCGGAGGCGGAGTTCCTGCGGATCGAGCGGCTGGATCTCCGGGGTGGCGGGAAGCGGGAGCACGGGGCAGGGGTGACCGAGCGGGACAGCGGGGAGCGGCCCTCGGTGGCGACGCCCGAGCCGGGGGGCGTTGGCTCGGAGCCTGCGGGCGCCCAATCCGAGCCTGCGGGTGCCGACTCCGGGCCTGCGGGTGCCGACTC
>KL571225.1:129487-134115 GCA_000715855.1 Actinoplanes liguriensis | reverse complement strand
ATGTGTATAAGAGACAGGCCCTGAAGGATCTCGATGCCGGGCGAGCGAGGGACAAAGCGGACATTGTTGGGGGTGGGAACGGGTCGGCCCCGGACGCGGGTGCGAGCGCGGCCGGGGCCGACACCGGACACCCCGGGGCTGCGCCGGAGTCCGCGACGAAGCCCGACGGGCTGCTGGGCGGGATCGGTGATCTCCTGGGCGGCATCGCTCCGGCCGCGTATCGGGTCGACAACGGCTCACCGGCGAAACCGGACAAGCCCGGCGACGACACCGCCCCGAGCGCGGACGGGACCCAGGTGATCAGCGGCGTCGGCGTCGGCGACTCGCGGAGCGTCATGATCGCGGACGGGCCGCTCAAGTCCGCCGCGGCGGGAGTACTGCTGGACGGGCGGGTCGCCGGCGCGGCCGCGACAGAGCAGGTGATCCAGAAGGCGCCGCCGTCGCACACCGGGCCGACCGAACAGCACACCGGGTCGAAGACGTTCGGGCCGATCCAGGTGGGCGCCGGGGCGATGTCCGCGCACGCGCGCTGGAACCCGGCGATGGAGTGCGCGGCCGCGGCCGGCGAGACCTCCCGATCCACGACCCGGATCGAGCGGATGACGACGGGTGGGGGGATTGTCGACGTACCGGAGAAGATGACCGCCCTCAGCAGCACCGCATTCAGCGGGCACGGGAACGGCGCGCTCACGGTCGCCTCGGCCACGGTCAGCACCGGACGATTCACGCTGGCCGGCGGGGAGGTGCAGGTCCGGGTGCTGCGGGCGCCGACCCTTCGGGTCAGCATGTCCGCCACCGCCGGGGGCGAGGTCCGCTATCGGCCCGCGGTGGTCGAGGTTTCCGGCAAAAACATTTCCCGTACGAGGTTGACCACGGGAAGTGACCACGTTGACGTCACCGTGAGTGATGCTGGGCGGGTCACCGAGTCGTCGGCGGCTCCGGTTCTGCCGTCGCAAGGATCTCCACTTCCGTCGATCCCCGGGCTGCCCGCGCCCACGGGTGGCGGTGGTGGCGGCGCACCGGTGCTGGAGAGCGCTCCGGCCGGCGCTTCGACCGGCGCTTCGACCGGCGCTTCGACCGGCGCTCCGGCCGATGGGAAGGCCGTCGTGCGGGTGTCGCTCGGCGAGGTCCGGCAGGCTTCCAAAGGGCACGCGCTTGCTGCCCGCGCCACCGCGATCAAGGTTTCGGTGGTGCGGCCCGCGGCGGGCGAAGGGCGCGACAAGACCGGATACTCCACGGTGGTCGCTGACCTGGGAATCGGCATGCTGGAAGCCGCTGCCGTGGCGCCGGATCAGGGAAAGCGGGCCGTCGAGTCCGGCGTTCAGAACGGGACGCTGCCGCTCACCGGGCCGCGGCTGGCGCCGATGTTCGTGACGGGGGCGGGCCTGCTGGTCGGCGGGGTGCTCGCGCTCCTGCTGGACGCCCGCCGTCGCCGCCGAGCTGCCTGATCACCGCGGGATCGGGGCGGTCCCGCCGCGGCAGGAACTTCGGGGTTCGGGCGCTTGAACAGCGTCCGGGTTCCGATCATTCGGTGGTCGCCTACCGGCCGGATCGGGCCGGTCCGGTAGGCGACCACCAGTCGACAGCGCGGGCGGTCGGCTCACCGCCGCACCGAAACCACCGCGACCGCCACCGCCGTTACCACCGGCACCACCCCGCCACCACCGGCACCACGCCGCGACGGTGACTGACACCGGCCATATTGGAGTGAGCTGGTCAGGGTTCGGTGCGGCGCCAGGTTTGGCGTGGGGCAAAGCCGTCGCGGCGGAGCCAGTGCTCGGTGTAGACGATGCGGTCCGGCTCGATGACGACGAGCGTTTCCGCCGGCGGCTCGGTGATGGAGCGACCGCGTTCGGCGTGCTCGTTCTCCCAGCGGAACGCCTCCCAGAACGGCAGTTGCTCCGGATCGTCCGGCCCGAGCACCCGCGCACGGCCGAAGACCTGCGCGCCGCGGCTGCTGGCAAGCCCGACCAGAGGCGCGAAAATCCCGACCGAGACGCGGGGGTCGGCGGCGATGTTGCGCATCTTGGGCGAGCGCGGCGAGGCGGTGAACATGACCGCGAGATCCAGCGAGTAGTACCGCACCGGCGTGGCCAGCGGACCAGCCGCCCCGGTTGTGGCCAGGACACACATGTTGTGGCTGGAGGTGTATAAGAGACAGGTCGACGGGTCGGCGCCGGTTCGGCCAGCCAGGGGTTGTTCAGCGGCATCAATGAACGATATCGGTCGACAGGACACACCATGACCGTGGCTGAGCACCTGCGGCGGCGACGCTGCGCCTTGGCAGCGGCTCAACCGGCCGGGGACTTGAGGGAGACGGCAGCGGTTAGATCGGCTAGGGACCTCCGGGAGAACGGCGGCTAGATCGACTGGAACTTCAGGCTGATGGCGGCGGTCAGATCGCTGGACTTCAGGCTGAGTGCGGCGGCCGGATCGCTGGTACTTCAGCGAGAGGGCGGCGGCTAGATCGGTTGGGGAGACTTCAGGGCGAGGGCGTCGTCGAGGAGGTCTTCGGCCTGGTCGTAGCTGTCGCCGACGGATCGCAACAGGACCGCGGCCACGTCGGCGGCGGCTCGGGTCTCGTCGGGCTGGGGGAAGCCCGCGCCGGTGGCCAGCGTGAGAGCCTCCGCGGAGGTGAGAACGCCCGCCAGCGTGCCGGCCAGGTCGACCCGGGTGCGGGTCATCCAGTCGGTCAGGGCGTCGGCCAGGTCGGCTGTGGCGGCCATGCGGTGGGACAGGCTCTCCGGGCCGAGGTTCAGCTGCTCGGCGGTGCGGCGGCGGGCCGACTCATATGCCTCGGCGGCGCTGCCGGTCCACGTGGTTGCCATCGGCAGGGTGCCGGCGGTGTCGGCGCAGACCCGGGCCTGGGCTCGCAACTCGGGCACGGCGTCGGCGAGCGCGGACGGATGCAACGCGGCGACCGCGCGTGCGGCGTCGCCCGGGAGCAGGCGCACCCGGCGCAGCTCGGGCCAGACGTCGTGGCCCGGTGGGGCGCCGGCCGCGGAGAGAACCTGGTCGACGCGGGCCAACAGGGGCTCGGCGGCGGTCAGGAGATGGTCGAGGCGGTCCATCAGAGCCCCTTCAGGAAGCGGCGCCGGACCGTCTCGTCGGTCTCCGCATAGTCCCGCGCATTGCTGCGCACCGAATGGGCCAGATCGGACAGGCGCTCGGAGATTCCGGCTGCTTCCTCGGCACGCGCTTGGAGGACCGCGGACCAGCTCTCGTGCAACTGCCGCCCGAGCCGGCCGGGGCGACCGGTGTCGTCGGCGCCGAACGCCTCCGCACCCGGCAGCAGCTGTGGCACCCGCCGGTCCATCGTGGTCAGCGCGGCGGCCGCCTGATCGATCTGGTCAGCGAGCCCATCCATGTCAGAAGCCCTCCAGCGAGCGGAACGAACCGAAAACCTCGGCGTGCAGCTTTTCCCGCGCCCAGCGTGCCGCCTCGGTCGCGCTGGTGACGACGGCCTTCAGCTCACGGGAGAACTCGGCGGGATCACGCCGGTCGAGCCCGCCACGCACCCGGACGTCGACGATGTCACCGGCCGCGGTCACCACGACCTCGATCGACTGGTCGGGCGAGTGCACCGAGACCTGGTGCGTCGTCACGGCCCTGTCGAACTCGGCCCGCAGGCTCTCGACACGCTTGTAGCGATCGATCGCATCATCAATCCACGCCTCGTCGATCTCCCGGGCCATGCACCAGGCTCCTCACCACGCGTCATGTCGCCGTCGCGTTCCGGAATCCGAATCTACCGGCTCCTCGAGCCTCGTGGAGTCCTCTGTGGATAACTTTCGGCGCTGCACGCAGCGTCACCAAGATCATCGTTGATCAACACGCTGAGTCAGTGCAGGAAGTGGCCGGGGAAGCCCTTCAAGGACCGCCGACAGAAAAGGGCGACGGGGGTGCGCAATCGGCGGAGGGGCGCGAGGCAGGCAAGCGCGGACGGGGCCGGGCGGCAGCCGGCAGGGCCGAGCAGCAGCGGACGGGGTGAACGGTGCCGGGAAGCGGGAACGCGGCGGGGAGGGGAGGCGATGGGGGGACAGGTGGTCCGGAAGGTTGTCGGGGGTGGGCAATACCATCGTCGGGTGAGTCGGGATGGGGTGTTCGCGGACCTGGTCGGCCAGGACGACGCGGTGGAGACGCTGCGGCGCGCTGCTCGGGCGGCCGCCCGAGTGGTTGCCGGGGAGCAGGCCGGCAGTGGGGCGATGACCCATGCCTGGATCTTCACCGGCCCGCCCGGTGCCGGGCGTTCGCTGGCGGCGCGGGCGTTCGCGGCCGCGCTCGAGTGCGAGCGGGACGGGGACGGGTGTGGTGAGTGCCACGGATGTCACACCGTTCTGGGCCGCACCCACGCCGATGTCCGTTTTGTCGCGCCGGAGGGGCTCTCCATCGGGGTCGGCGAGATGCGGGCTCTGGTGTTGCGCGCGGCGACCGCCCCGTCCGGCGGGCGGTGGCAGGTCGTGGTGATCGAGGATGCCGACCGGCTCACCGAGGCGGCCGGCAACGCGCTGCTCAAGGCCATCGAGGAGCCGCCGCCGAGGACGGTTTTCCTGCTGTGCACGCCGTCGACCCACCCGGACGACATCTCGGTGACCATCCGCTCCCGGTGCCGGGTGGTGGCGCTGCGG
>KL571225.1:128726-129265 GCA_000715855.1 Actinoplanes liguriensis | reverse complement strand
GGTGCCGAAGCGGCTGACCGGGGTCGGTGCCTGCTTCGACGTGGCCGCCGGGCTGGTCGCGGCGGCGAAGGCGGAGGCCGCGGCGAGTGTCGTGGAGTCCGACGCAACGGAGCGTTCGGCGCTGGAGCAGGCGCTCGGCGCGGGCGGCACCGGTCGCGGGGCGGCCGGGGCGATGCGCGGCTCCGCCGGTCAGATCAAGGATCTGGAGAAGCGGCAGAAGTCCCGGGCCACCCGCGCGCAGCGGGACGCTCTCGACCGGGCGCTGGTGGACCTGGCCGGCTTCTACCGGGATGTGCTGATCACCGCGTTGCGGGCGCCGGTCGCGGTCGTGCACGGCGACGTCGCGCCGCAGTCCGAGGCGGCGGCGCGGAAGTGGACTCCGGAGAGCACGCTGCGCCGGTTGGAAGCGGTGCTGGCCTGCCGTGAGTCGATCAACCTGAACGTCAAGCCGGAGATCGCGGTCGAGACGATGATGCTCAACCTTTGGAAGGGTTGAGCGGGTTGACCGCGCTCATCCACGGAGATCGCCCTTTCGGGTT
>KL571225.1:117505-128428 GCA_000715855.1 Actinoplanes liguriensis | reverse complement strand
ATAGGCAATGACGAATTTGATTCGTGGTTTTCAGCAGTGTTGAAGAGGCTGCGCCGGCGGACGGTGCCGGCGCAGCCTGGTCTTCAACGTGGTCCGCAATCAGCGGCGGACCAGCAGGAATGTCTCCCGGAGCGTGTCATAGGCGGGTTTCGGCTGCAGGTTCTCGTCCAGCGGTGTGGCCGATCCTTGGCCGTCGAAGAATCCCGGCACCCACGAATATTTGTCGGTGAATCCCCACACCGTGTACGAGACACAATTCTTCGCCATCAGGCAAGCCCTCAGAAGCAGTCCGAATCCTTCGGCCTGAGCCTGCACCTTCGCGGTGTCCGGCGGTAGTTCCATTCGGACGTCAACTTCGGTGAAGGCGGTTTTCATGCCGAGCCGGTCGAAGCGCCGGACGTTTTCGAGGACGTCGCCGGGGAATCCGTATTGCACCCCGAGGTGGCCCTGCATGCCGTACCCGTGCACCGGTACGCCGGCCGCCCGCAGCTGCTTTGCCAGGGCATAGTAGGCGTCACTCTTCGCGTTCACGCCCTCGTTGTTGTAGTCGTTGAGGAACAGCAGCGCCTTGGGAT
Organism: Actinoplanes liguriensis; assembly: GCA_000715855.1. Lineage (GTDB taxonomy): Bacteria > Actinomycetota > Actinomycetes > Mycobacteriales > Micromonosporaceae > Actinoplanes > Actinoplanes liguriensis. The sequence goes on along the minus strand of KL571225.1, from coordinate 127,853 downwards.
CTGCCTGGTGGGCCCAGCGGAACGCGTCGGCGATGTAGTCGGAGCCGAGCGCCCGCAGCCAGATCGTGTCACGCAGCGTGCCGTCGTCGTTGAAGATCTCGTTCGCCACGTCCCACGCCCAGACGCGGCCCTTGAAGTGGCCGACCTCGTCGAGGATGTGCTTGCGCAGCAGGGTGCGCAGTTGCGCGGGGGTGTAGGCGGTTTCGGTCAACCAGGCCGGGTTCTGGCTGTGCCAGACGAGGGTGTGCCCGCGGACGACCTGCCCGTTCTTGTGCGCGAAGTCGACGAGGCGGTCGGCGGCGGCCCAGTCGTAGACGCCGGGTTGTGGCTCGACGACCTCCCACTTCATCACGTTCTCCGGGGTGACCGTGTCGAACTCGCGGGCGACGGCGGCCCGGTACGGCGCGTCGTCGGCGAGCGCGGACATGTCGACGGCGGTCCCGATGTGCACGCCGGAGCCGCGCGCGGCGGCGCGCAGCGAACCGTCGTCGACGGGGTGTGCGCTGGCCGGCGCGGAACCGGCCACGGCAAGGCTGACCGCGAGGAACGCGGTGATGCGACCAAATCTCATGAGTAGTGCCTCCGAAAGTTACGGGGACAAGCCGAAACGTTATGCACAGTGACCGGCAACGGTCAACGATGTCCATTGATGAACATCGGAGCGTTCGAATGGTGCGGCAGCCGATGTTCCGCCCTTGACGACATAGATCGGCGGCTCTACGTTACGGAGATCTGTCCCGGAGATTTCCGAAACTTTCGGAGCGTGCCATGTCCACCAGACGTCAGCTCCTCGCCCTCTCCGCCGGCGCCGCGGCCGCCGGTGCGCTCTACGAAAGCCCGGCACAGGCCCACGCGACCCGGTGGATCGCCAGCTGGGCGGCGGTGCCGACGACCATTCCGCCGACCCCTCCCCTGGTCCTGGAGGACCAGACCGTGCGCCAGGTCGTGCACCTCAGCGCGGGCGGCGACCAGGTGCGGATCCGGCTGACGAACGAGTTCGGGGACACGCCGCTGCGGATCGGCGAGGTGCACGTGGCGCGGCGTTCGGGCAGCGGCGCCAGCACCGACGCGGTGGCCGGAACCGATCATCGGGTGACGTTCGGTGGGCGTACGTCGGTGACCGTCCCCGCCGGTGCGCCGATCGTCAGCGACCCGGTCGCACTGCGCGTCGGCGGCGGCTCGGACCTGGTGATCAGCGTGCACCTGCCGGCCCGGACACCGGTCACCACGCTTGCCGCGTTCGCGTTCCAGGACAACGTGATCGCCGCCGGGAACGTGACGGGTGCCCGCACGGTGACGCCGACCAGCACGATCCAGCAGTACCTGTTCCTGTCCGGGGTGAGCGTGCGCTCCTCCGGCGGGGCGATCGTCACGCTCGGTGACTCGATCACGAACGGCGCGAACACCGCGGCGAACGCCAATCACCGCTGGCCGGACTTGCTGTCAGCGCGACTGGGATTCCGCTTCGGGGTGGCCAACGTGGGCGTCTCCGGTAACCGGCTGTTGCATGACCCGAACCCGCCGGCCGGGAGTCCCGCGGTGGCCTACGCGGCGTACTTCGGGCAGAGCGCGCTGCGGCGCTTCGACCGGGACGTCGTCGCGCAGCCCGGCGCGGAGTTCCTGGTGGTCCTGCTCGGGGTGAACGATCTCGGACATCCGGGGACGTCGGCGCCGCCGGACGAGGTGGTCACCGCGGACGATCTGATCTGGGGGCACCGGCAGTTGATCGCTCGGGCACACCAGGCCGGATTGCGGGCCTACGGTGCGACGATTCTGCCGTTCAAGGACGACACGCTCGGGTTCTACAGCGTGGAGAACGAGCGGAAGCGGTCGGCGCTGAACCGGTGGATCCGGACGTCCGGGGAGTATGACGGGGTGATCGATTTCGACGCCGCGGTGCGGGATGCCGGGGATCCGTTGCGGTTGCGGGCCGCCTATGACAGCGGCGACCATCTGCACCCCAACGACGCTGGGATGGCTGCGATGGCCGCCGCCGTTCCGCTCCGGCTTTTCAGGATTTAGGCGATTCGTCCAGGCCGAATGCCTCGGCCATCTCCTCCAGGTCGGACTCCTCCTGCGGAGGAGAAGACTTTGCGCGTACGGAGGTAGCTGGCTCCGGGTCGGAAGAAGCGTCGTCGGACGGGGCCGGCGCGGGGTCGGGCGAGGCTGCGGGCGCCGGCAGGACGTCCACGAGCCGCGCCGTCACCGCCTCCGCGAGCTCCTCCGCCGGCCGAGCCGCGTCCAGCACCAGATACCGCTTCGGATCAGCCGCGGCCAGGTCGAGGAACGCATACCGCACCCGCTCGTGGAACGCCTGCGACTCACTCTCCAGCCGGTCCGTGCCCACTCCCCGGGCGCTCACCCGGCCGAGCCCGACCCCGGGATCCACGTCGAGCAGCACCACCAGGTCGGGCTTGAGCCCCCCGGTCGCCCACGACGACAGCCAGGAGATCTCCTGCACCGGCAGGGTCCGCCCGGCACCCTGATAGGCGAGCGAGGAGTCCACATACCGATCGCTGATCACCACCGCGCCCCGGGCCAGCGCCGGCCGCACCACGGTGGCGACGTGATGGGCGCGGTCTGCCGCGTACAGCAGCGCCTCCGCCCGGGGCGAGGGCCCGTCCTCGGAGTGGTCGAGCACCAGCCCGCGGATCCGCCCGCCGAGGTCGGTGGCGCCCGGCTCCCGGGTGACCACCACGTCCTGCCCCTGGGTGCGCAGCGCCTCGGCCAGCAGGGTGAGCTGGGTCGACTTGCCGGCGCCCTCGCCGCCCTCGAAGACCACGAACAGCCCGCTGCGGACGAACTCCTCCGGCGGGGCGAGCGGCCGCCCGCGAACCGACCCGATCAGGTCGGCCAGGACGGGCACGCCCCTCTTGTCGTCCATCTGGCGGAACGCGCCGATGCCGACCCAGATCCCGATCGCGCCGGCGACCAGCAGCAGCACGCGGGTGGACGAGACATCGAAGTGCACCGCGCCCAGCTCGACCCGGCGCGAGCTGCCCAGGCCGACGAGCACGCCGGCCAGGGTGATCGCGGCGAGCAGGACCATCCGGACGCCGATCTGCACCACGGCGAAGACCCGGCCGCGGACCGCGTCCTCGACCTCGCCGTAGAGCAGGGTGGTGCCGGCCAGGAACGCCATGCCGGCCCCGGCGCCGACCAGCAGCGCGCCGAACAGGGCCATCGACAGGTGGAAGGCCACGCCGAGGAACATCACCGAGCCACTGGAGAGCACGATGCTCATGCCGAACCAGCGGCGCCGGGAGAGGTCCCGGACGATCATCGGGCCGAGCCCGATGCCGCACGCCAGGCCGAGGAAGATCACGCCGAAGAGCAGCGAGAACGCCGCTTCACCGGCGCCGAGCGAGACCGCGTACGTCTTGGCGGCGCCGATCACCACGCCGCCGGCCGCGAACGCGCCGAAGATGCCCAGCACCAGGCCGCGGACCAGCGGGGTCTTCCCGATGTACTTCCAGCCGTCCAGGAACTGGCGGGTCATGGTCTGCTCGGCGGCGGCGTGTTCTCGTTCGGCGCTGCGGCCGCCGATCTCGCGGATGCCGAAGAACACGACGAGCGCGGTGGCCAGGCGGGACAGCGCGTTCAGATAGAGCGCGATCTGCACCGGCTGCGCCCAGTCGGGCAGCGACGCGCCGGACTGCTGCACGCCGGCGGTCAGCGCGGAGAGGCTGAGGGCGGCCAGGATCGGCGTGATCCCGTACGTCGTGACCAGGGTGAGCTGGTTGGAGACCTCGATCCGGGACTTCGGGATGAGGTTCGGCACCGCCGCTTCCTTGGCGGGGATCCAGATCAGCGTGATCGTCTCGCCGATCAGGGTGGCGACGGTGGCCCAGATCGCGGTCAGGCCGGGCGATCCGCCGAAGACCGGGACCAGCGGGATCGAGCCGTAGATCACGAATCGGAGCAGGTCCGTGATGATCATCGTCCAGCGGCGGTCGAACCGGTCGGCGAAGACGCCGGCGATCGGGCCGAGGAACAGCGCGGGCAGCAGGCGCACGGCGATCGTGGCGCCGAACGCCACGCCCTGCGCCGCCGGCTGCTTGAACTGCGCGGCGGTGAAGATGCTGGTGGCCAGCAGTCCGATCCAGTCGCCGAACGAGGCGGCGCCGAGCACCAGCCACAGACGGCGGAACGGGCGGATCCGGAGGACGGAACGGAGCGCGGCCGCGCCCGATAGGTCGACCGGCGCAGTCTCCTGGCGGCTTTCCGTGTCGATGGCCCTTACCTCCCCGTGGTCACTGCTCGGAGCACTGTATCCGGCCCGCCCAGGTCATCGGGGGTTCGCACCATCGAGTGCACTAGAGATGAATGTCTTTCGCGTTGGATCGGATCGGGATAGCGTGCCGGTGTGCTCACCGACCGCAACGCCCTGCGCCAGCGACTGGAGAAGGCCACCGACCACCTGGAAACGCCGATCGCGGTGGTCGACCTGGCCGCGTTCGACGACAACGCGGACCGTCTGACCGCTCGCGCGGCGGGCAAGCCGATCCGGGTGGCATCGAAGTCGGTGCGGTGCAGAGCGCTGCTGGAACGGGTCCTGGCCCGCCCCGGCTGGCACGGTGTGATGGCGTACACACTTTCCGAGGCGATCTGGCTGGTCCGCTCCGGTGTGACCGATGACGTGCTGGTGGCCTACCCCACCGCGGACCGGACCGCCCTGCGCGAGCTGGCCGGTGACGAGCGCCTGGCCGCCGCGATCGCCCTGATGGTGGACCACCCGTCCCAGCTCGACCTGGTCGACCAGATGTCGGAGCCGGAGAGCCGGCCGGCCGTGCGACTGTGCCTGGAGCTCGACGCGTCCTGGAAGCCGACCGCCTCGCTGCACATCGGCGTCCGCCGCTCGCCGGTGCACTCCGCCGTGCAGGCCGGCGCGCTGGCCCGCACGATCGCCGGGCGGGCCGGGTTCAGGCTGGCCGGGCTGATGTCGTACGAGGCGCACATCGCCGGTGTCGGCGACGACCCGCCCGGCCAGGCGTTGCGGGCGCGGGCCATCCGGCTGATGCAGAGCCGTGCCCTCCCCGAGCTGCTGAACCGGCGCGCGGCGGCCGTCCGGGCGGTCCGCGAGCACGCCGATCTGGAGTTCGTCAACGGTGGCGGGACCGGCAGCGTGGCCGCGACGAGCGCCGATCCGTCGGTCACCGAGGTCACCGCCGGGTCCGGTCTCTACGGCCCGACCCTGTTCGACTCCTACCGCAACTGGCAGCCCACCCCGGCCGCGTTCTTCGCGCTCTCCGTGGTCCGCCGGCCCGCGCCGCGGATCGCGACGGTGCTCGGCGGCGGCTGGATCGCCTCCGGGCCGGCCGAGGCGTCCCGGCAGCCGCAGCCCTACCTACCCGAGGGCCTGTCGTTCAAGGGCGACGAGGGACCTGGCGAGGTGCAGACGCCGCTGCTGGGCGCGGCCGCCGAGCAACTGCGCCCGGGCGACCGGGTGTGGTTCCGCCACGCCAAGGCCGGCGAGATGTGCGAACACGTCAACGAGTTGCAGTTGATCGACGGAAGCAACACCACGCCGGCCCCGACGTACCGGGGAGAGGGCCATGCGTTCCTGGGATGAGTCAGGCCTGGACGTGCCGGTGCAGGTATTCCCGGATCAACGCCTTCACCTCGGTCAGCACCGCCTCGTCACCCGCCGGGTCGCGCCGGAACGCCAGCTTGATCAGCGCGTCCGCCGCCTCCACCGAGATCTGCAGGGCGAACCGCACCCGATTGCGGTCGACCAGGCGGAACTGGTCGGTCAGCAGCTCGGCCAGGCGCTCGGCGATGACCGCGTTGTTGTCCCGGTCCGAGTCGAGCAGGTGCAGGTCGACGACGTCGCCGAAGTGCAGCGTGCGGAAGCCCGGAACGCTGCGGTGCATGTGGATGTAACCGTCTATGGCCGCATCCACCGCGTCCCACCAGTGCTGGAACGTCTCGGCCGCGAAACGGTCGGAGAGGCTCTGCAGGTAGGCGTCCATGTTGCGCAGTGCCAGGGCCTGGACGATGGCCCGCTTGTCCGGAAAGAACTGGTAGACCGAGCCGATCGCGACCTCGGCCCGCTCGGCCAGCAACGTCGTGGTCAGCCCCTCATAGCCGACCTCGTCCACCAGCTCGGCGCACGCATCGAGCATGCGCTGGACCCGGGCAACGCTTCTGCCCTGCACCGGAACCCGCCGCAGCGGTCCGGTGCTGACGGTTGGTGTCGACACGCGTCGCCACTCCCTCTCAGCAGTGAGATCTGTTCACGACGGCGGAAAACGCGCATGGTCATGAATAAGTCTCAGTGATAAATCGAACGTTACTCGGATCAACGAGCGAGGCGCATCGACGGGACGCCAGGTGGTGGTGTCCGCTCGGACGGAGGACAAAAGCCGGAATGACTACACCCGTTAATTCCCGTCGGTGGACCAACTGGGGACAGAACCAGCAATCCGTCGCGGAGGTGCTCTCCCCCGCAAGCATCGACGAGGTGGCGGCCATGGTCACCGCGTCCGCGGCGGCCGGTCGGCGGATCAAGACGGTCGGGAGCGGGCACTCGTTCACCGCCATCGCGGTCGCCGACGACCAGCGAATGCTGCTGCACCGGCTGAACCAGCTGACCTCGGTCGACGGCGACCTCGTCACCGTCCAGGCCGGGATGCCGCTGTCCACTCTGAACCTGGTGCTGGCCGCGAACGGCCTGGCCATGCCCACTCTGGGGGACATCGACGCACAGACGATCGCCGGCGCGATCTCCACGGCCACGCACGGGACCGGGATCAGGCTGGGCTCGCTGGCGTCCTGCGTCGAGGCGGTCACGCTGGTCACCGGGAACGGCAGAATTGAGCGGTACGACCGTGAGTCGCCCGAGTTCCCCGCGGCGGCCACCGGCCTGGGCGCGCTCGGCGTGCTCGTCGAGGTCACGCTGCGCTGCGTGCCGGCGTTCACCCTGCTCGCCGACGAGAAGCCGATGTCCCTGGCGGACGTGCTGGCCGGCATCAACGAGTGGATCCCGGCCAACGACCACGTGGAGTTCTTCTGGTACCCGTACACCGATCGGGCCAGTGTGAAGATCAACAACCGGGTGCCGGAGCACGATCGGCCGCTGCCGGGGTTCCGCAGCTGGCTGGATGACGACTTTCTGTCCAACACCGTTTTTGAGGGTGTCTGCAAAATCGGGCGAAAGTTCCCCGGCGTGGTACCCACCCTGAACTCCGTCGCGGCCCGCGCGCTCAGCGCCCGCAGCTACACCGGCCGCTCCGACCACGTCTTCTGCAGCTCCCGCCGGGTCCGCTTCACCGAGATGGAGTACGAGATCCCGCGCGCCGCCCTGCCCGACGTGATCGACGCGCTCCCCCGGCTGATCGACTCGCTGCCGTTCAAGGTGCTCTTCCCGGTCGAGGTGCGGTTCACCGGGCCGGACGACCTGTGGCTGTCGCACGGATACGGGCGCGAGTCCGCCTACATCGCCGTGCACCAGTACCAGGGCTGCGCGTACGAGCCCTACTTCAAGGCTCTCGAAGCGCTCTGCGAGCCGCTGGGCGGGCGGCCGCACTGGGGGAAGCTGCACTATCGGACCGCCGAGGACCTGCGGCCCGCGTACCCCAAATTCGACGACTTCCTTGCCGTGCGGGACCGCCTCGACCCGGCCCGGGTCTTCACCAACGATTACCTGGACCGGGTCTTGGGAAGGTAGATCACTCCTTGGCGGCCGTGGCCTTCTTGGCCGCGGCCGTCTTCTTCGCGGGTGCGGCCTTCTTCGCCGCGGTCGTCTTCTTGGCCGGCGCGGCCTTCTTCGCCGCCGTGGTCGTCGACTTCGCGGCCGCCTTCTTGGCCGGCGCCTTCTTGGCCGTCTTCTTCGGGGCCGGACCCTTCGCCCGCTTCTCGGCGATCATCTCGATCGCCTGCGCGAGGGTCAGATCCTCCGGCTTCTGATCGCGGCGCAACGTCACGTTCGTCTCGCCGTCGGTCACATACGGCCCGAAGCGTCCGTCCTTGACCAGCAGCGGCTTCTCCGACACCGGGTCGACGCCCTCCAGGTCACGCAGCGGCGGCTTGGCCGCACCGCGCTGACCCCGGAGCTTCGGCGCGGCCAGCAGGGCGAGAGCCTCGTCCAGCGTGACCGTGAAAAGGCGGTCCTCGCTCTCCAGCGAGCGCGAGTCCTTGAGGCGGGAGATGTACGGCCCGTAGCGCCCGTTGCGCGCCACGATCTCGTTGCCCTCCGGGTCCTTGCCGACCACCCGCGGCAGCGTCAGCAGCTGCAGCGCCTGCTCGAGCGTGAGGGTCTGCGGCGACTGCGAGGCGAACAGGGACGAGCTGCGCTCGCCGGACTGCACATACGCCCCGTACCGCCCGGACTTGACCACGACCGGCTCACCGGTCGCCGGGTCGTCGCCGAGCGCCTTGTCCCCGTTGCCGGCGAGGAAGAGCTCCGCCACCTTCTCCGGGGTCAGCTCGTCGGGGGCCAGGCCCTCCGGGATCGACGCGCGATCCTCGGCCGGCTCCTCCTCGCCCTCGGCGATCTGAGCCGCCTTGCGCTGCAGGTACGGCCCGAACTTGCCGACCCGGACCAGGACCTGCCGGTTCTCCTCGTCAGTGAAGAGTGGGATCGAGTTGACCTCACGCGCGTCGATCGCGCTGAGGTTCTCGGTCACCATCTTCTTCAAGCCGCCTGCCCGGGCGATGTCGTCGTCCGCGCCGGGCGCCCGGCTGCCGAAGTAGAACGAGGTGAGGAAGTCCAGCTGGGTGCCGTCACCGGCGGCGATGTCGTCGAGCTGACCCTCCATCGCGGCGGTGAAGTTGTAGTCCACCAGGCGTGGATAGTGCCCCTCGAGCAGTCCGATCACCGCGAACGCCAGGAACGACGGGATCATCGCCTGGCCGCGCTTCTCCACGTACCCACGGTCCTGGATGGTCTGCATGATCGACGAGTACGTCGACGGGCGGCCGATGCCCAGCTCCTCCAGCGCCTTGACCAGCGAAGCCTCCGTGTAGCGGGCCGGCGGCGAGGTGTGGTGACCCATCGCGTTCAGCTCGTCGGCGGTCAGCGGCTGGTCCTTCACCAGGTTCGGCAGGCGGCGCTCGGCGTCCTCGGCCTCGGCGGTCTCGTCGTCCGACGACTCCACGTACGCCCGGAGGAAGCCCGGGTCGGTGATCGTCTTGCCGGAGGCGGAGAAGTCGGCCTCCTCGTTCGAGGTGGAGACCGCGCGGATCCGGACGCTGACCGAGTTGCCGACCGCGTCGGTCATCTGCGACGCGATCGTGCGGCGCCAGATCAACTCGTAGAGCCGGAACTCGTCGCTGCTCAGCTCCTTGGCGACCTCACCGGGGGTACGGAAGTTGTCCCCGGCCGGGCGGATCGCCTCGTGCGCCTCCTGCGCGTTCTTCGCCTTGGTCGTGTAGCGCCGCGGCTGCGTCGGCACGTTGTTCGCCCCGTAGAGCTCGGCGATCTGCCGGCGGGCGGCGGCGATGGCGGTCTCGGAAAGGTTCACCGAGTCCGTACGCATATAAGTGATGTAGCCCTTCTCGTACAGGCTCTGCGCGGTACGCATCGTCTGTGCCGAGGAGGTACGCAACTTGCGGGCCGCCTCCTGCTGCAGGGTGGAGGTGATGAACGGCGCGTACGGCTTACGCCGGTACGGCTTCTCCTCGACCCGGGTGACGGTGAACGGGCGGCCCTCCAGGCGGGCGGCCAGCCCGCGGGCACCGGCGCCGTCCAGCTGCACCGCGTTCGACCCCGGCTTGAGCTGACCGGTGGTGGGCTCGAAGTCCTTGCCGGTGGCGATCCGGTCGCCGTCCAGCGCGATCAGCGTGGCCTGGAACGAGCGGGCGCCCTCGACCGAGCCGATCACCGAGAGCTGGGCCAGGATGTCCCAATACTCCGCGGTGCGGAACGCCATGCGCTGGCGCTCGCGCTCGACCACGATCCGGGTGGCGACGGACTGCACGCGGCCCGCGGAGAGGCCACGCATGACCTTCTTCCACAGGACCGGGCTGACCTCGTAGCCGTAGAGCCGGTCCAGGATGCGGCGGGCCTCCTGCGCGTCGACCAGGGAACGGTCGATGTCGCGCGGGTTCGCCACGGCCGCCTGGATGGCCGGCTTGGTGATCTCGTGGAAGACCATCCGCTTGACCGGCACCTTGGGCTTGATCGTCTCGACCAGGTGCCAGGCGATGGCCTCGCCCTCGCGGTCCTCATCGGTGGCGAGGAAGATCTCGTCGACCTCCTTGGCCAGCCGGCGCAGTTTGGCGACCTGCTGCTTGCGGCTGTCGGAGATCACATATAGAGCGTGGAAGCCGTTGTCGACGTCGACCCCGAGCCGGGCCCACGACTGGCCCTTGAACTCGTCCGGAACCTCTTCCGCGTTCCGCGGCA
>KL571225.1:116702-117276 GCA_000715855.1 Actinoplanes liguriensis | reverse complement strand
GGTCCGGAACCTCTTCCGCGTTCCGCGGCAGGTCACGGATATGGCCGACGGAGGCCTCGACCAGATAGTCGGGACCCAGATAACCGGCGATCGTCTTGGCCTTCGACGGAGACTCGACGATGACCAGACGGGTCGTCCTGGCGTCACTCGGCACGGCACTCCCAGTTGTTTCGATCCTCGGCGCTCCTCGTCGTCTCACCCGGCGAGGCACAGATGTTCAACGTAACGCGCCGGATGAGCACTCATTCCCGGGAAACCCCGCAGTCGGATGGTAACGGTCCGGCCACCGCATGCGTCCGACCGCGACACCGTACACCGGGAGGACACTGTTATGTCGGACACAATCCGGGAAGATCACGCACCCGCGCCACCTGGCCACATCTCGGGCGGGGCCGCCTCGGGCCGCTCCCCGACCAGCTCAGCGAGGCGGGTCAGGCGCCGGCGGCCGAGATACGACCGTCCGTCATCTGACACTCGGCCGGCCAGACCCGCCCGGACCAGCGCGGCGTCCACCTCGACCGGGTCTTTCGCGGCGTCCAGCCCCAGCCGGAAGCCGCCGGGACGGGGCCGGCCG
>KL571225.1:112315-116511 GCA_000715855.1 Actinoplanes liguriensis | reverse complement strand
GCCGGAAGCCGCCGGGACGGGGCCGGCCGGCGGCGGCGACCCACAGGCGCAGGCGGGGACCCGAGAGGAACAGTTGAGCGGCCGCCTCCGGCCACGCCTTCGCCAGAGCGTTCAACCTCCGGGAGTACGCGGTTCGCACCTCGAACCGGGGCGGCGGAGGCTCGGCGGGCGTGTCGAGAATCTCGTCCTCGCCGGGCGTTTCTTCGGCGTCGGGCGGCTCAGGACGTACCTCAATCGGGTCTTGATCTTGATGGTGATCCTGGGTTGGCTCCTCCTCGATCACCGGAGCCCAGGTCGCGGTCAGGCCTCGGGCGACGAACTCGGCGACCAGCACGTGCACCCGCCAGGCGTCCTCGACGATCACCGAGACGCGGGCCGTCCCGCCCATCCGGCCGAGCTGACCGGGACCGGCGAGCAGACCGGCGAGATCGGCCGGCGAGGGCTCGATCGTCTCGGCGCCGAACATCGAGAGCTGGCGCCCGTCCGGCCGCCTGGGCGCGTCGCGCGGGTGAGTGCGCCGCTCCACCGGAATCGGCGGAGGCAGCGTCTCCCGCGGGATCAGCGGCCACCCGGTCTCGGTCATCGCATCACTGGCATTCGGGCAGTGACTCGAAAGCGTCCCTCAGCTCCACCGAGTCGAGCTTCGTGGTGTCCAGACCACTCTTCTCATACTCCTCGTTGAGCCGGTCGACGACCTTGCCGACCTCGGTGTAGAACGCGCTGGTCGGGGTGGTGGCCAGGGTCGCGACGCCGTCGTGGGCGGTGCCGTAGGCATCCCGCATGCCGGCCAGCGACCCGACGAACGCGGCGGCGATCCGCTTGCCGTCGGTGACGTCGGGCACACCGGCCCGCTCGACCCCGGCCCGGGCCGTCTCGCTCGCCGACCGGGCGCCGTCGAAGAGCCGGGCCAGATTCTCCCGCGCCTGGCCGGGCGTGGTGCGGGTGGTCATCTGCTGCTGGGTGCGGGTGGTCAGGCTGCTGATCTCGCTGCGCCAGGGGACCAGAGCGGTGCACACCGAGGCGGCCCAGGCTTCCGCGTTGTGCCCGGACGAGCAGGCGGCCAGCGGCCCGGCGAGCACGAGGACGAGAGCGAGGGAGATCGTTCGGACCGCGCGCATGGGAGCAGCGTACGGCCTCGGTAGGACACTCCACACACCTCGATGGGTGCAAAAGAACGGGCACCCGGCGGAGTGCCGGGTGCCCGTCGTGGACAGAGCGGGAATCAGCTCACGTTGTCCTTGATCCGCGCCGGCTCATCCTGCGCCTGTCTCTTATACACAGAGACAGCCTCGGCCTCGTCGTCGCCCATCGAGATCGGCTTCCGCTTGCTCCACACCACCGCGGAGGTCACGATCGCCACCGCCACCAGCGCGATGATCACCCGCAGCGGGGTGTTCTCGCCGTCGCCGATGCTCCAGGTCACGACGGCCGGAGCGATCAGCAGCGACACCAGGTTCATCACCTTGAGCAGCGGGTTGATCGCCGGGCCGGCGGTGTCCTTGAACGGGTCGCCGACGGTGTCGCCGATGACCGTGGCGGCGTGCGCCTCGGAGCCCTTGCCACCGTACGCGCCGTCCTCGACCAGCTTCTTCGCGTTGTCCCACGCGCCACCGGAGTTGGCCAGGAACACCGCCATCAGCGTGCCGGTGCCGATCGCGCCGGCCAGGTACGCCGCCAGCGCGCCAGCGCCCAGCCCGAAGCCCACCGCGATCGGGGCCATGATCGCCAGCAGACCCGGGGTGAGCAGCTCACGCTGCGCGTCGCGGGTGCAGATGTCGACCACGCGGCCGTACTCGGGCCGCTCGGTCCGGTCCATGATCCCGGGGTGCTCGCGGAACTGACGCCGCACCTCCATGACCACCGCGCCCGCCGAGCGGGACACCGCGTTGATCGCCAGGCCGGAGAAGAGGAACACCACCGCCGCGCCGATCAGCAGGCCGACCAGGCTGCGCGGGTTCGCGATGTTCAGCAGCTGGTAGATCTGCCCCTGAACGTCAGCCACGTTCGCGTCGGTCAGCGAGCTGACCAGGCTGTTCGTGTACGACCCGAACAGCGCCGTGGCGGCCAGCACCGCGGTCGCGATCGCGATGCCCTTGGTGATCGCCTTGGTGGTGTTGCCCACCGCGTCGAGCTCGGTCAGGATCTGCGCGCCGTTCTCGTCGATGTCGCCGGACATCTCCGCGATGCCCTGCGCGTTGTCCGAGATCGGGCCGAACGTGTCCATCGCCACGATCACGCCGACCGTGGTGAGCAGACCGGTGCCGGCCAGCGCCACCGCGAACAGCGACAGCGTCAGCGACGTGCCACCCAGCAGGAACGCGCCGTAGACGCCGGCGCCGATCAGCAGCGCCGAGTACACCGCGGACTCCAGGCCGACACTGATGCCGGCCAGCACGACCGTCGCCGCGCCGGTCGCCGACGACTTGCCGATGTCCTGCACCGGGCGACGGTTCGTCTCGGTGAAGTAGCCGGTCAGCGCCTGGATCGCGGCCGCCAGCACGATGCCGATCACGACCGCGCCGATCGCCACGAACTGCGGGTTCTGCCCGCTGTCCACGATGTCCTGCGCGATCCCCGCGTCGCCGAAGCCCGCGAAGGTGTCCGGCAGGTAGAGGAAGGTCACCACGGCCACAGCGATCGCCGAGACCGCCGCGGAGATGTAGAACGCCCGGTTGATCGCGGTCAGACCGTTGCGGTCGGACGGCCGGAGCCGGGTGATGAACACCCCCAGGATCGCGATCACCACACCGATCGTCGAAACGATCAGCGGGAAGATCAGACCGTCCTGGCCGAACGCGGCCTGGCCCAGGATCAGAGCGGCGACCAGGGTCACCGCGTACGACTCGAACAGGTCGGCGGCCATGCCGGCACAGTCACCGACGTTGTCGCCCACGTTGTCCGCGATCGTCGCGGCGTTGCGCGGGTCGTCCTCCGGGATGTTGTTCTCCACCTTGCCGACCAGGTCGGCGCCGACATCCGCGGCCTTGGTGAAGATGCCGCCACCGACCCGCATGAACATCGCGAGCAGGGCGGCGCCGAAGCCGAAGCCCTCCAGGACGGTCGGCGCATCGGTGTTGAAGATCAGCACCACCAGGGCGCCGCCGAACAGGCCCAGCCCCACGGTGAGGAAACCGACCACACCGCCGGTGCGGAACGCGATGCCCATCGCGGTCTCACGACCGCCGGGCTCACCCGCCGCCGCTGCCACCCGCAGGTTGGCACGCGTCGCCAGGGCCATCCCGGCGCCGCCGATGAACGAGCTGAAGACCGCTCCGACGATGAAGAAGAGCGATCTTCCGATCTTCACCCAGGTCTCGTTGTCGGTGTCGTGCACCGGCAACAGGAACAGCAACACGACCGCGATCACCACGAACACGGCGAGCGTTTTGAACTGCCGGAAGAGGTACGCCGACGCGCCTTCCTGCACGGCGCCGGCGATCTCCTGCATGTTCTTGGTACCACGGCCGGCGCGCAGCACCGACTGGACGAACATCGCGGCGAAGCCCAGCGCGATCAGGGCGAACACCAGAGCGACGATGACGAAAACGACGTTGGATCCGCTGAGGGACACTCCGCCGCCCTCGGCGGCGAGGTCTATCGAGGTCCCGGACATCAATGTCCTCCTACACACACCGACCGCACCCGGCGGCGGACGAGACTGCCGGGCGCGTTCCCCGGGGAGCCGGGGAACAATGAGCAGACCCGCGGCCGCGGGTCCATGGAGTAGCTGACAACTCGCGTACTGTATAGGTCCTGCGTGGCGATCGTCACATGGCGACCCGGCCGTGTCGCGGTGATGTTTACCGCTGTGTTAGGTCAACCGCCTGCGGGTATCCGGAATGGTTGATCTTTTGCCTGGTAGGCCACAGCAAGGCGTAGCCATTGGGAAATTTGGCGAAATGCCGGAATTGAGGATAGGGGCGAATGCGGAGATCACTTGACGCACGCGCCGCCGCGCCCGCCGTTTCACCCGTCGGCGTTCCACCCCGCGCCGTTCACCCGCCAACGCCCCAGCCAGCAGCTTGAACCCGCCGCCGCCCCAGCCTCAGGCCGTTGAACCCGTCGGCATCTCGGCTTGCAGCGTCAACGTCTCAGCCCGCGCCGGTGAATCCATCAGCGCTCAGGCCTGCGGCGTCAGAGCTTGAAGATCAAAATCTTGATGTCGTGCGTCCGCTGTGGTCCAGGCCGCCGCTCCC
>KL571225.1:105720-112058 GCA_000715855.1 Actinoplanes liguriensis | reverse complement strand
CGCAAAGCCCTCCAGGGCGACCTCCGTGGCGGGGCACGGTTACCCCAAAACCCGTGCGCTATCCAGCCGCCAAACCCGTGAACACCAGCCGGGCCCGCGACCCGCGCTGGACACCGAGCCGCAGCGCGGCCCAGCCCCGGGGGCTGGTCCGCACCGTTGTTATCCGGCTACCAAAACAACGGTGAGCGCCAGCCGAGGCGGGTGAGCCGGGCTGGGCGCCGGGACGCGGCGGAGTGCGCGGGCGGCTGGGCGTGACCGTTGTTGTGCGGCGGTCGGGTCAGCGGCGGGTTACGGGCCAGACCATGCGGACCTCGGTGCCGGGGCCGTCCTCGACCGGGCGCACCTGCAGGTCGTCGACGAAACCCGCGAGCAGGGCGAACCCCACGCCGGTGGTCAGGTCGTCCTCGGTGAGCGACTCGGCGGCCAGCTCGTCCGGCGGAAGCTTGGTCAGGCCGATGCTGGCCTCGATCGGGGCATGGTCGATGACCCGGACGGTGTACGACCCCGAGTCCGACATCTCGACCGTGACCAGATCGGTCAGCCCGTACTGCCGGTGCAGGGCGACAGCCCGCGTGCAGGCCTCACCGATCGCCAGGCGCACCTCGTCGAGCAGCGCCTCGTCGACGCCGGCCCGCCGGGCGACAGCCACGCCGACCAGCCGGGCGGTGCGCACGTGCACCGGCGCCGGCGAGAAGGACAGCCGAACCGTAGCCATCACGAAGCGGGACCGCTGCCGTCGCGTTCCGTGGCGGCCTCGACGGTCGAAAAGATCGGGAAAACCTGATCCAACGCGGTGATCCGGAAAATCTTGAGAAGTGGCTCCTTGGCGCAGACCAGGCCGAAAGTGCCGTGCGCGGTCCGCAGCCGTTTCAGCGCGCCGACGAGAACGCCGAGACCGGTGGAGTCGAGGAACTCGACCCGCTCCAGATCGACCACCACGTCCCGGGCACCGGCGTCGACCAACTCGATCAGGCGCTCGCGCAGCCGTGGAGCGGTGTAAACGTCGACCTCACCACCGACTTCGAGCACCGTGTGCTCGGCAACGGTCCGGGTCGCCAGCGACAGCTCCATCGGTCCTCCTCCCTGATCTCCCCCGCGAATCTAACCACCGACCGGTGACGGGCGACGCGTGGCACCCACCGTCCTACCCGTTTGGGCCTTCCATCATCCCGGTGTCCGGTTTCGAAACCGCGGCCGGGCTTCGAGGCGTCTCGTTTGGGTTCGATGGTCCACCGGTGTCAAAGTGCTTGGCGTGACTGCCACCGTCTTCGGCCCCGCTGAGCTGCTGCACCGCCTGCGCGCCCGGAGCAGCTCCGCCGCGCAGTCACCGATCACACACGTCGAGCGGGTCACCGCGCGCGAGGGCCGGGTGGCGAGCTGGCCGGAGTGGGCGGCTCACGACGTACGGGAGAAATTGGCTCTTCAAGGCATCGCGGCGCCGTGGGAGCACCAGGTCGCCGCCGCGGATCTCGCGTGGGCGGGCGCGCATGTGGTGCTGGCCACCGGGACGGCTTCCGGGAAGTCGATGGCATACCAGCTGCCCGCGCTGACCAGGCTCGGCGACGATCCGAGGGCGACCGTGCTCTACCTCGCGCCGACCAAGGCGCTCGCCGCTGATCAGTTGCGGGCATTGACCCGGATCGGCGTGGACGGGATCCGGCCCGCGACGCTCGACGGCGACACACAGCGTGAGGAGCGCGAGTGGATTCGTCAGCACTCCCGGTTCATCTTGACGAATCCGGACATGTTGCACCACGCCCTGCTGCCCGCACACGCCCGCTGGGCGAATTTCTTCAGGCGCCTCTCGTACGTCGTGATCGACGAATGCCATGCGTATCGCGGCGTGTTCGGTTCGCACGTGGCACACGTCCTGCGGCGCCTGCGGCGGGTCGCGGCCCGGTACGGCAGCGCGCCGACGTTCGTCCTGGCGTCGGCGACCTCGGGTGATCCGGCCGCGAGCGCGTCCCGGCTGATCGGGGCGCCGGTGACCGCCGTGACCGAGGACTCCTCCCCGCGCGGGGCGATGACGTTCGCGCTGTGGGAGCCGCCGCTGCTGCCACCCGACCCCTCGCCGGCCGCCGACCCGGATCTCGACGACATGCCGCCGGTGCGGCGCTCGGCGCTGCGGGAGACCGCTGACCTGCTCACCGACGCGGTCGTCGCCGGCACCCGCACGCTCGCGTTCATCCGCTCCCGCCGCGGCGCCGAGGTGGTCGCCACCGTCGCCCGGCGCTCGCTGGACGAGGCGGTGCCCGGGCTGGGCTCGCGGGTCGCGGCCTATCGGGGCGGCTACCTGCGCGAGGACCGCCGGGCGATCGAACGCGCGCTGCTCTCCGGCGAGCTGCTCGGGCTCGCCTCGACGAACGCGCTCGAGCTCGGCGTCGACCTGGCCGGGCTGGACGCCGTGCTGATCTGCGGCTGGCCGGGCACCCGGGCGTCGCTGTGGCAGCAGGCCGGGCGGGCCGGGCGTGCGGGTGGTGAGGCGCTCGCGGTGCTGATCGCCCGGGACGATCCGCTGGACACGTACCTGGTGCACCACCCGGAGGCGTTGTTCGGGCGGCCGGTCGAGGCGACGGTGCTGGATCCGGCCAATCCGTACGTGCTCGGCCCGCAACTCTGCAGCGCCGCCTCCGAGGCCCCACTGACCGAGGCCGATCTCGAGTTGTTCGGCGGTGACGTGGCCCGGGCCACCGTCCAGGCCCTGGTCGAGCAGGGTGCGCTGCGGAAACGGCCGTCCGGGTGGTACTGGACCGAGCGTGGCCGCCCCGACGTAGACCTGCGCGGCACCGGCGGCGCACCGGTCCAGGTGGTCGAGGCGTCGACCGGGCGGCTGCTGGGCACGGTCGACCAGGGGTCGTCGCACGTGATGCTGCACGAGGGCGCGGTCTACCTGCATCAGGGCGTGACGTATCTGGTGGACGAGCTGGACCTGGAGGACGCCATCGCGCTGGTGCACCAGGAGGAGCCGGACTGGACGACGCACGCGCGGGACGTGACCGACGTCGCGGTGGTGCACGTCCGGTCGTACGTGGATGCGGGCCCGGTCGGCATGTTCCTCGGCGACGTGGACGTGACCAGCCAGGTCGTGTCGTACCAGCGCCGCCGCCTGGGCAGCGGTGAGGTGATCGACACCCGGCCGCTCGACCTGCCGGCCCGCGAGCTGCGCACGGTCGCGGTCTGGTTCACCGTCTCGCCGCAGGCACTGGCCGCCGCCGGCGTCGAGTGGGCCGACGTGCCGGGCGCGCTGCACGCCGCCGAGCACGCCGGGATCGGGTTGCTTCCGCTGATCGCTACGTGCGACCGCTGGGACATCGGCGGCCTGTCGACCGCGAACCACCCGGACACCGAGGCGCCGACCGTTTTCGTCTACGACGGTCATCCGGGTGGGGCGGGGTTCGCCGAGCGCGCCTACGCGACCGCGGATGCCTGGCTCCGGGCGACCCGGGAGGCGATCGTCTCGTGCGGGTGCGAGAGCGGCTGCCCGTCGTGCGTCCAGTCCCCCAAGTGCGGCAACGGCAACAATCCGCTCGACAAGGCCGGCGCTGTCCGGGTGCTCGGCACGGTGCTGGGTGCGCTTCCGTCCGAGCAGCCACAGATCCCCCGAGCTCGATGAACCGCTCGGCACGGTGCTGGGCGCGCCTCCGTCCGAGCAGCCACAGATCCCCCGAGCTCGATGACCCACTCGGCCCGGGCTGCGGTCGTGGCGCGTTTATGTGACCGGGCCGGCGCGGGCAGCAGCCGTGGCGGTCAAGGCCGGGGAACGCACCGGCACCTCCGTCCGGATCACCACCTCCAAGCCGCTGACCTGGCACGACGTCATCCGTGCGCCGTTCGCCTCCGCGTACCGCCGAGCCACCGCGCACGCCACTCCCGTCCCCTCGATCGCATGTGCCGCCCCGGCGAGCGCCGCCAGATCAGCGGCGTTGCGCGCGGCGTGCCGAGCCACCCGTGCGGAGCCCACCATCGCCCCGGCGACCCCCGCCGCGACCAGGAACAACCCCACGGCCAGCACGAAGATCGACGCAGCGCCCCGATCGCGAGCCCGCCCGTTCCCGAGCTCCCGCCCGTTCCCGAGTTCCCGCCCGTTCCCGAGCTCCCGTCCGGTCATCGGATCGGGCCCGTTCCGGGCTCGCGGGCGGCCACCGCGGTCGCCGTCACCGAGATGCCCGGCAGGTGGCCACCGAGCACGCTGACCCGCACGGACACCGTCGCCGTCACGCTCTCCCCGTCCCCGCCGACCCGGATGGCAGCCCCCTCCGGAGCGATCCGCGCCGCCACCGAAGTCGTCTCGCCCCGGGCCTCGGCCAGCGCCACCTCCCGAGCCGCGTCCAGGCACTGCGCCTTGGCGACCACCGACGAGACCGCGGCGATCCCGGCGAAGAGCAGCACCATGAGCGCCGGCAGCCCGGCCGCGAGTTCGGCGGTGAACGCCCCCCGGTCCCGGCCGGGCCGCCGGCGCCGTCTCACCTCAGAGCCTCGTTCACGTCAAGCCGTCCCTCGTTCACTTCAGCGACCTGGTGATCAGCCCGGTCAGTGCGGTCTGCACCCCGGTGCTGGTCACGATCTTGTAGAGGACTGTCGCGAAGGCCGCGGCGGCGAGTGTGCCCACCGCGTACTCCGTGGTGCTCATCCCGGCCTCCGCCGCTTCGGTACGCAAACGCCGGAACGCTGCGACGAGTAGGTGCACGTGGTCCTCCTTGTTCTAAAGACGCGGCCCGACGCCGCGCCCTCAATCCCCCGGGCAAGCGCCACACCCGCTCCGGGAGCCCGGCAACGACGCAGGATCGCGCCGCACCGGGTGTTCCGGGCATGACGCGAGATCGCGCCGTGCCCTGGTCTCACAGCACTTCGCCGAGGACGGCGACCAGCACCGGCACCAGGCCGGCAAGCAGAAAGGCCGGCAGGAAGCAGAGCCCGAGCGGCAGCACGATCAGCACCCCGGCCCGCTGCGCCGCCGCCTCCACCGCGACCGAGCGGTCCGCCCGCAGGTCACCGGCGAGCCGTTCGAGCGCCCTGGCCAGCGCGCCACCACTCGCGCTGGATCGCACCGCCGCGGCGGTCAGCCGCTCGGCCCCGGGCACGTCGGCCAGGTGCGCCCACGCCTCGGCCGGTCCCGCGCCGAGCCGCAACGACCGGGCGGTCCGCTGCATCCGTGCACCGAGCGGACCACCGAGCGCATCGGCCACCGCGGTCGCCGCCCGGTCCACCGGCGCCCCGGCTCGCAGCGCCGCGGCCAGCAGATCCGCGCCGAGGGGCAGGTCGGCGAGCGCCTCCCGGCGTTCACGGCGGACCTCGGCGGGCTCCTGACGGCGCAGGAACCGCTCGACGCCGAACCCGGCGGCCAATCCGACCGGCACGCCCCACCAGCCGCCGAGCAGGCCCGCCATCCCGAGCCCGGCGAGCGCCGCGATCAGGATCTGATTGCGCCGGTCGTGCCGCCGAGGCGCCGACCGCGCCGCATCCTCCGAGGTCACGCCGAGCCGACCCAGTCGCCGGCCGGCCCGCCTGCGCTGCAACACCGGCGCCACCAGCAGGAACACGACCACCACCAGGAACGCGAGGGTCACGGCCATCGCTCGAGCACCTCCTCGGGCGCCGGCCGCCGGACCACCACGGTCACGGCCTGGCAGACGCTCCGCGAGGACCGAACCCCGAGCAGCGCCGCCACGCAGCACTCGCGCAGCGGAACCCGCACCGGCCCACCCGGCCGGAGCACCGCCGCCGCCCCGCACGCCGACTCCATCAGCGCGGCCCCTCGACGAGCCGGCGCGACCACTGCAGGCCACCGCACTGCAACAGCACTGCCGCGATCGCGCAGCCGGCTCCCAACGGCGTACGCAGGAGAGTGTGAACCGGATCCGCCCCGATCGAGTAACCCAGCCCGATTCCGCCCAGCGGCAACGCCGCCAGCAGCACCGCCGTCACCTGTGCGCCGGCCGCCTGAGCGGAGGCCGAAGCCGCCGCCCGGTCCGCGGCCCGCGCGTCCGTCTCGATCCGCTCCAGCAGATCCGCCGCGGGTGCACCGGTGCGCTCGGCCAGCCGCCACACCGCCCCGGTGAGCCGGCTGATCCGCCCGTCCCCGTCGAGCGAGCCCGTCGGTGCCGGCGGCAGACCCGCCCGCAGATCCGCGACCAGCCCGGACAACCCGTCCAGCGCCGCCGCCCGCCCCGCGGCGATCTGCTTCCGGCCGGCTCGCCGCATCCACTCGGCCGTCCCCAGCCCGGCGTAGACGGCTCCGATCAGCGCCGCCACCGGCCCGCCCAGCAACAGCCCCACCAGGGCAACCAGTCCGGCCGTGCCGAGCACGCCGCGCCGCCCGAGCGAGGTCACCGGCACCC
>KL571225.1:103485-105506 GCA_000715855.1 Actinoplanes liguriensis | reverse complement strand
CGCCGAGACGGAACGCCCGGCGGCTCCCGGAGAGCCGTGCCAGCACCCCGGCGCGCGGCCACACGAGCGCCACCACGCAGCCGAGCAGGCACACGACCAGCAACGCGATCACGACGCCCCCAGCACCGGAGGCACCCGGACGCCGCGGTCCAGCAGCATCCGCCCGAGCACACCGGCGCCCGCTGCGGCACCCGAGCGAAGCTCCCAGGCCGGCACCACGGTCGTCAGCCGGGACTCCCCGGAGGGCACGAGCACGCTGACCGATTCCAGGACCCGCCCGTTCACGGTCCGGCGGACCTGCAGCACCACCTGCAACGCCGCCAGCACCTGCGCGTGCAGCGCCGCCCGGGGCAGCCCGCCGAGCATGCCGAGCGCCTCCAGCCGGGCCGGCACGTCCCCGGGCGCGTTGGCGTGCAGCGTCCCGGCACCGCCGTCGTGACCGGTGTTGAGGGCGCCGAGCAGGTCGACGATCTCCGGGCCACGACACTCCCCGACCACCAGCCGGTCGGGGCGCATCCGTAGCGCTTGGCGGACCAGGTCGGTCAGCCCGACCACCCCGGCGCCCTCCACATTGGCCGTCCGGGCCTGCAGCGCGACCACGTGCGGGTGCACGGGTCGTAGCTCTGCGGCGTCCTCGACCAGGACGATCCGCTCGGTCGGCGGCACCAGCCCGAGCAGTGTCGCCAGCAGGGTGGTCTTGCCGCTGCCGGTGCCACCGGTGACCAGATACGCCAGCTTGGCCCCGACGATCGCCTCCAGCAACGGCGCCACCGCGGCCGGCACTGTCCCGTGCGTGACCAGGTCAGCGAGGCTGAACGGTCGTTGCCGGAACGTCCGCAACGACAGATACGGCCCCTGGGTGGCAACCGGTGGGAGCACCGCGTGCAGCCGGGTTCCGTCGGGCAGTCTCGCGTCCGCGTACGGCTGCCCGTCGTCCAGCCGCCGCCCGCACGCCGCGACGAGCCGCTGCGCCAGCCGGCGTACGTCCTCGGCCTCCCCCAGCCGCACCGCCGCCCGCTGCAGCCCCGCCCCGCGGTCCACCCACACCTGCACACCGTTCACCAGCACGTCGGTGACCGCCTGATCGGCGAGCAGCGGCGCCAGTGGCCCGGCCCCGATCAGCTCGTCCCGCACCTGGTCGGCGAGCCGCAGCACGGCCCGGTCGCCGAGCACCCCGTTCTCCCGCCGGACCGCGGTGACGACCGCTGCCGGGGTCGCGTCGACTCCCTCGTACGCGAATTGCCGCCGCACCCGATCCACCACGCTCACGCCGTCACCGCCTGGGCGCCCATCAGCTCGTCGACCAGTCGCCGGCAGAGTTGGGCGAGGTGCCCCTTCCCGTCCGAGGTCGGTGGTTTTCCGAGTTCGAGTGCCTGACACATGGCGGGCTCCGGGCGCAGCGAGCCGGCCAGCGGCAGCCCGAGCGTCTGCGCGATCTGCCGGGGTCGCAGCCGCCCCGGCGCCGGACCGCGGACCACCACCGCGACCTCGTCGCAGTGCGGCCGGATCTGGGCGAGCGTCCGCGCGGCCGAGGCGGTGGCACGCAGCTCCGCCGGCACCACGAGCAGCGTCCGGTCGGCGGCTTGGAGGGCGAGCACCGCGGCGTCGTCGAGTTGCCGGGGCAGGTCGGCGACGATCACGTCGCGGCCGCGCCGGGCGGCGTCCAGGGTGGCCGCCATCGCCTCGGCGGGCACGCCGCTCAGCTCCTTCCGGTCGAAAGAGAGCAGCACCAGGTCACCCCGGTGCGGCAGGGCTTTGAGCAGGGCCGGCGGGTCGACCCGGCCACCGGCCTCGGCCAGCCCGGGCCAGCGCAGGCCGCTCACTTCCTCCCAGCCCAGGACCAGGTCGAGGCCGCCGCCGAGCGGATCGGCGTCGATCAGCAGGGTCCGGTGCCGGGCGTCGACGGCCATCGCGGCGAGCCCGGCGGCGAGGATGCTCGCCCCGGCGCCGCCCCGGCCGCCGATCACCGCGATCGTGCGCGAGACCGCAGGCGACCGGGGCTGGCCGGCGAGCTGCTCGAT
>KL571225.1:101852-103204 GCA_000715855.1 Actinoplanes liguriensis | reverse complement strand
GCACCACGACGTGGTCGGCCCCGAGCGGCTCGGCCGCGGACCAGACCTCGTCGCCAGGGGCGCCGCGCGCCACGACGATCACCCGGGATCGGCGTGGCAGATGGGCGCGGAGACACGGAAGGGCCTGGTCGGCGCCGATCAGCGCGATCGGCGCGAGCAGGAATCGGGGTCGCGCGGCGGCCGATGTGTATAAGAGACAGAGTCGGAGTCGGCGGTGACCAGGAGTGGGCGGGGCGGCAGGGGCATCGCGGTCTCCCATGGAAGCGCACGGTTGGGCCCGCCCAACTTCCCGGTCCGGCCCACCTCGCGGCAATCGGCGACCTTGCCGGCTGTGGATAACTTCGGACGCTGTGGATGAGCCCGGAAAGTGCGCCCGGACGTGCTAAGCCGCCCCTCCCGGGGTCACCCGAGGCATGGAGCGGCCCGAGTTGGGTATGTTGGGCCTACACGGACCGATGGAGTTTGCATGGGTAACTCGATCCGGACCACGCTCGCGGACGACGGCTCGGTCACGGTCACGGTAATCGGCGAGGTCGACTTCTCCAACGCCGACGAGGTGGCCGAAGGCATCCGGGATGCCGTTGCCGACTGGTCGCCGCCGACCGTCCACGTGGATCTGCGCGATGCGTCCTTCATCGACTCGACCGGCCTCGGCGCCTTGATCGAGGGCTATCGCGCCGCCACGGAGAGCAACGTCCGGTACGTGGTGATCAACCCCAGCCCGACCTTCCGGCGTGTTCTCACCGTCACCGGGCTCAGCGAGTTCTTCGGCCTGATCGAGACCGGCGAGACGGCGTCCGAGGCAGAGCTGCCACAGGCAAAAGGGGCGTGAAGGGAACGACCCCCGCCGGGGGAGACGGGGGTCGTCCTGGGATTCGGCTCCGGGGGGGTCGAGCCGAATCAACTCGGTGGGTCCGCGGGGGGCGCGGCCACCGAGCGCCTTATCATCTATGTTTACGGGACGCGACGGTAACAACACTATTCCCGCTCGCAAACACAAGTCTGCCTCAGACTGAGGCGGCAGTCGAGTACTGAATGTAACTCGGTGCAAGGTCTCTGCCCGTCTGACCGTTTTCACTGCGCGTCACGGCGATCGGGTGCCCGCGCGGGTGCCTCTTGCGGCTACACTTTCGGCCCGTGGGCCCCAGCGCCGCGTTTTTCGACCTAGACAAGACCGTCATTGCCAAGTCCAGCGCCCTGGCCTTCGGACGGCCGTTCTATCGCGACGGCCTCATCAGCCGGCGTGACGTCGTGAAGTCCGCCTATGCCCAGCTCATGTTCCGGCTCGGCGGCGGCACCGACGAGCAGGCCATGGCCCGCACCCGCGACTATCTGGCCGCCCTCTGCAAGGG
>KL571225.1:101106-101695 GCA_000715855.1 Actinoplanes liguriensis | reverse complement strand
GATGTGTATAAGAGACAGGCGACTATCTGGCCGCCCTCTGCAAGGGCTGGCGGGTCGAGCAGGTGCAGCAGATCGTCGCGGAGACGCTGAACGAGCTGATCAATCCGTATGTCTATGCCGAGGCTGCCGCGCTGATCGCCGAGCACCAGGCCGCCGGCCGCGATGTGGTGCTGGTCTCCGCTTCCGGCGACGAGATGGTCCGTCCGATCGGCGAGCTCCTCGGCATCCGCGATGTGATCGCCACCCGGATGTCAATTGTCGACGGGCGGTACAGCGGTAAGGTCGAGTTCTACGCCGCCGGCCCGGCCAAGGTCGTCGGCATCCGCGAGCTTGCCGGCACGCGGGGTTACGACTTGGCCCAGTGCTTCGCGTACTCGGACTCCAGCAGCGACCTGCCCATGCTGGAAGCGGTCGGACACCCCAGCGTGGTCAACCCGGATCGCGCGTTGCGCCGCGTCGCCGTCGAGCGCCGCTGGCCCGTGCTGGAGTTCCGCCACCCGATCGCCCTCGGCAAACGCCTCCGCGACCGCCCGGCCGTCCCGATCACCGCCGCCGCTCTGGGCGTCGGCGTCGGCGTGGCCATCGGCTT
>KL571225.1:100654-100822 GCA_000715855.1 Actinoplanes liguriensis | reverse complement strand
GCTCTCTACGGCCGCCACCGCCGGGCTCGCGCCGCCGTCGCTTAAAGATCAACCCCCTTATTCGGTACGTCGTAAAGCCCTCCCCAACCGCACCCTCCCCTCCCGCGGCAGCCACGCGCGACCCCGCCCCACTCCAGGCCGCAGCGCGCCCCACCCCGGCGCGGCTGG
>KL571225.1:99986-100343 GCA_000715855.1 Actinoplanes liguriensis | reverse complement strand
CCGCCGGCTGGCCCTCACGGTCGCAATCCGGCTCCAGAACAGCCACCAGCACCAGCCGGAGCAGCGAGCTGGCATCCCCAGTCCCAACCACGGCCCGGAACAACCACCAGCACCAGCCCGAACCAGCCAGCTGGCCCCACGGTCCCGACCACGGCCCGAAACAACCACCAGCACCAGCCCGAACCCGCCCAGCCGGCCCCACGTCGCGGGACAACCGTCGGCGCCGGCCGGGGGGCAGTCAGGTGGCATGCGCGGTGGTGGCCGACCCGGGACCGGCTGGGGCGGCTGGCTGGGCGGGCGTGGGAGCTGGTTGGGTTTGGGGTGAGCTTGACCCGCCACGGAGGCCGCCCTGGAGGG
>KL571225.1:89932-99745 GCA_000715855.1 Actinoplanes liguriensis | reverse complement strand
ATGGGACATGAAGATCTTGAATTTGATCTTGCAAAGCAATGACCAGGGCAAATGGCATTGGTCTGAGTAATTGCGGTACGCCAGATTTGCCGGGCTGAAACCTGGCGATCATGCCGGGAGCGGCGTAGAAAAGAGGCACGGAGCCAACGAGAAATCGGCTCGACCGATCGATCGGGCACCGTGCACGGCCACCGGGAACCCACGCGCGATCAGCCACGGCAGGCACGTTGCGGCGGGACCTTCGCCTCAGGTGGTGCTTCCGCCTCCATCGGGGATCATCGCCACCGGGCTGCAGGACTGTCGACAACGACCCAGGTGCACGCTTGATAACCCGGTCCGGACGCGCAAAAGCCGGCGCCCCCGCGAGGGACGCCGGCTCTTATTTCTCCCGGTGCGCGACGGGTCCTACCTCTCCGTCGCGGCCGTCCGGTGCAGGTTGCGGATCTCCTGGTAGACGGCGCGGAATACGGTCGGGCGGGAGTGGAAGTCGACGCCCTTCTCCCAGAGCTCGGTGTTGACCGTCTCGCCGTTCATCCGCTCCAGCAGCACGGTGTTGCCGCTCTCGATCTCCCACGGGCCGAGCCGGTGGCGGGCGCGGTGGATCCGGACGCCGGCGATCTCCCGCCAGCGCATCACCCGGGATCGCAGCAGACCGCGGATCAACACGCCTTCCGGGCTGACGTAGACACCCAGTTGCAGGATCCGCCACGCGCCGACCACCCAGACCGCGGCGAGCAGGCAGGCGACCACCCGGACGCCGTGACCCATCAGGTCGAACTGCCGGACCGTGGCCCAGCTCAGCATCGCCAGGGCGACCGCCTCCCAGGCGATGACCAGCCAGCGTCCGGAGCCGGGCTCGTAGGGGCGCACCCAGTTGTCAGCCACCCGCAAATTATGCGACGCGGAAATGATCACAGGTCAGACAGTTGCCAAGACCTGGTCGCCGATAGTAGTGATCTCTCCGGCACCGGCTGTGATCGCCGCCGCGTAGTGGCGTAGCCAGGATCGGACACCGTCCGGTGTTCCGGTGGCGTAGGCGCCGGCCGAGCCGACGTATTCCGGTTCCCGCGCCAGGTGACCGGCCTCGACCGCGACCAGACCGCGCGGGTCGAAGCCGCGCCCGATCAGCGTGAGCCGGGCCGCGGCCCGGGCCACCACGCCAGCCGGCCCGTCGAACGGGCGCAGCGTGATCAGCTCGGCGTGGACGATCGCGGCGAGCAGCAACGGCGGCGTCTCCTCGTTGCCGGCGACCAGGCCGGCGAGCGCGTCGATCCGCTCGGCGCCGCCGGTGAGCCGGCCCAGGTGATCGGCCGGGACGACGCCACGGGCGGCCAGGACGTGCAGCTTGGCGAGGACCTGGCGGGGCGCGCGGGGCCAGAGGTCGACGAGACCGCCGAGGCCTTCGGCGACCCGCAGCGCGCCTTGCAGGACCGGGTCGGTGACCGTGCCCGCGCGGACGTCGTCGAGCTCGTGCCGGTTGCCTTCGAGCGCGGCGCTGGCGACCGCGGCGCGCAGACTGGCCTCGGCGGCGACCTGGCCGCCGTTGCGGCGCAGGGCACGGTGCCGCATCGCGATGTCGACGCTGTCCCGGGCTTCGGCCAGGGCCGGAGCTACGTCAGCGAGATCGAGCAGGGGAGCTAGTGGATCCACCCGAACACGGTAACCGGTAAAACGGCCGAAACACGGGGTGCACAAACACGAGTGGAACTGGCAAGATTCGCGCAGGACTGAGCACCCGCGCGCAGATTTTCGCCGGAAGGTCCCGCCAGAAACTAGTGTGCAACAAAGAGATCCCGGTCACGGCAGAGGAGCCGCCCTCATGAGTGAGACCCTCGAGAATCTGTCTACGGAGACGCGGAAGTTCCCGCCGTCCGCCGAGCTTGCGGCCGCCGCGAACGTCAAGGCTGAGGCCTATGAGGAGGCCGCGAACGATCGGCTCGCCTACTGGGCGCGCCAGGCCGAGCGGCTCGCCTGGGCGAAGCCGTGGGACCAGGTGCTGGACTGGTCCAACCCGCCGTTCGCCAAGTGGTTCGTCGGCGGCGAGCTGAATGTGGCGTACAACTGCGTCGACCGGCACGTCGAGGCCGGCAACGGGGACAAGGTCGCCATCCACTGGGAGGGCGAGCCGGGCGACACCCGGACCGTGACGTATGCCGAGCTGCTGAAACTCGTCTCGCAGGCCGCGAACACGCTGACCGATCTCGGGGTGACCGCCGGCGACCGGGTCGCGATCTACCTGCCGATGATCCCGGAGGCCGCGGTCGCGATGCTGGCCTGCGCCCGGATCGGCGCCACGCACAGCGTGGTGTTCGGTGGCTTCTCGGTCGAGGCGCTCGCCACCCGGATCCAGGACGCCGACGCCAAGGTCGTGATCACCGCCGACGGTGGTTACCGGCGGGGCAAACCGTCCGCGCTGAAGCCGACCGTGGACGAGGCCGTCGCCCGCTGCGAGAGCATCGAGCACGTGCTGGTGGTCCGCCGCACCGGGCAGGACGTCGCCTGGACGGCGAAGGACAAGTGGTGGCACGAGACGGTCGAGCAGGCCGGCCCGGAGCACGCGGCGCAGCCGTTCGACGCCGAGCACCCGCTCTTCATCCTCTACACCTCGGGCACCACCGGTAAGCCGAAGGGCATCCTGCACACCACCGGCGGGTACCTGACGCAGACGTCGTACACGCACAACGCGGTCTTCGACCTGAAGCCGGAGACCGACGTCTACTGGTGCACGGCCGACATCGGCTGGGTGACCGGGCACTCCTACATCGTGTACGGGCCGCTCTCCAACGGCGCCACCCAGGTGATGTACGAGGGCACCCCGGACACCCCGGACCGCGGCCGCTTCTGGCAGATCGTCGACAAGTACAAGGTGTCGATCCTCTACACCGCGCCGACGCTGATCCGCACGATGATGAAGTGGGGCGACGACATCCCCGCGAAGTACGACCTGTCGTCGCTGCGCGTGCTGGGCAGCGTGGGTGAGCCGATCAACCCCGAGGCCTGGATGTGGTACCGGGAGCACGTCGGCCACGAGCGCACCCCGGTCGTCGACACCTGGTGGCAGACCGAGACCGGCGCCGTGATGATCTCGCCGCTGCCCGGTGTGACCGCGGCCAAGCCCGGCTCGGCGATGACGGCGCTGCCCGGTATCAGCGCGGACGTGGTCGACGACACCGCCACCCCGGTGCCGAACGGGGGCGGCGGTTTCCTGGTGCTGACCGAGCCGTGGCCGTCGATGCTGCGCACCATCTGGGGTGACGACCAGCGCTTCCTGGACACGTACTGGTCGCGGTTCGGGGCCGGGGCCGGCAACGGCGACAAGTGGATCTACTTCGCCGGCGACGGCGCGAAGAAGGACGAGGACGGCGCGCTCTGGCTGCTCGGCCGGGTCGACGACGTCATGCTGATCTCCGGCCACAACATCTCCACCACCGAGGTGGAGTCGGCGTTGGTGTCGCACCCCGCGGTGGCCGAGGCGGCGGTGGTCGGCGCGACCGACCCGACGACCGGTCAGGCGATCGTCGCGTTCACCATCCCGCGCGGCAACGTGGTGACCGACGGCACGGCCGGCGAGGAGCTGATCAAGGAGCTTCGCAACCACGTGGCGAAGACGCTCGGCCCGATCGCCAAGCCGCGGCAGATCATGCTCGTCACCGAGCTGCCGAAGACCCGGTCCGGCAAGATCATGCGTCGTCTGCTGCGCGACGTGGCCGAGAACCGGTCGCTGGGCGACGTCACGACGCTCCAGGACTCGACCGTTATGGATCTGATCAGTTCCGGTATGCAGTCGGCGAAGTCTGAAGACTGACAGTTATCTATAAGGGCTGGTGGCGTAATCGCCGCCAGCCCTTTTGTCCTTTATGCCTACTGCCATAATATGCCAAGGTCATATCACGTAACCGTTGTTCATCAATCTGCTGTGCGATCCCCGAACATCGGTCCGTTTGCATACGTTCACCTCTAGTCCCGAACCACGGGGCCGTTTGATGCTGGGCGCGGCACACCGTGCCCGGCCGCAAAAACGGAGGTAAACGTAGTGCGCAAGGTGGTCGTGGGACTGCTCGGCGCCGCGATGGTGACCACCGTCGGAGCGATGGCTCCGTCGATGGCCGTGGCGGCACCGCCGGCGGATCCGGCTCCGGTGGCACAGACCGGGGACAACGCCCCGGTCGATGACCTGCCAAATCCGCTTGAGGAGAAGCGTCGCGCGCTGCGCGAGGAAGCCGTCTCCCAGATCGTGAGTGGCGAGTCCACTATCGAGAACCGGAACGGTAGCAAGGTTGTCAAACTGGGCAAGACGTACGGCAACGGAGGCTTCGGCCACCCCGGCAAGAACCAGTACGTCGAGCTCAGCCGCGAGAAGACCGACAAGATCTTCGTGATCCTCACGGAGTTCGGCAACGAGCGGCACCCGTCGTATCCGGACCAGGACACGACGACGGCGTACGCCGGTCCCTCCACCTTCGAGGGGCCGCTCCACAACAAAATCCCCCAGCCCGACCGGGCGGTGGACAACTCCACCGTCTGGCAGTCGGACTACTCGGCCGACTACTACCGGAACCTGTACTTCGGCACCGGCAAGGACACGGAGTCGGTGAAGACCTACTTCGAGACCCAGTCGTCCGGCCGTTACAGCGTCGACGGCGAGGTCTCCGACTGGGTCAAGGTCAAGTACAACGAGGCCCGGTACGGCCGGTCGAACGACAACCCGACCGACGCCAACGGCGACGACCCGGCCGTCTGCTCCAGCAGCAACTGCACCAACGTCTGGGCGCTGGTCAAGGACGCCGTCACCCAGTGGTACGCCGACCAGATCGCCGCGGGCAAGACCCCGGCCGAGGTCAAGGCGGACCTGGCGACGTACGACCAGTACGACCGGTACGACTTCGACGGGGACGGCAACTTCAACGAGCCCGACGGGTACCTGGACCACTTCCAGATCGTCCACGCCGGTGGCGACCAGGCCGACGGCGACCCGCAGCAGGGTGAGGACGCCGTCTGGAGCCACCGCTGGTACGCGTACTCCTCCGACGCGGGAACGACCGGCCCGGCCGGCAACCTGCTCGGCGGCGCGCAGGTCGGCGACACCGGCCTCTGGGTCGGCGACTACACCATCCAGCCGGAGAACGGCGGCCTGAGCGTCTTCGTCCACGAGTACACCCACGACCTGGGCCTCCCGGACGACTACGACACCAGTGGCCTGGGTGACAACAGCAACGAGTACTGGACGCTGATGGCGCAGAGCCGCCTCGGCGCCAAGAACGACCAGGCCATCGGCACGCACCCGGGTGACCTGGGCGCGTGGAACAAGCTGCAGCTCGGCTGGCTCAACTACGAGTCGGTCAAGGCCGGCCAGAAGAAGGTCGTCAACCTCGGGCCGCAGGAGTACAACACCACGAAGAAGCAGGCCGTGGTGGTGAACCTGCAGGACAAGGAGGTCACCACGGATCTGGGTCAGCCGTACGCCGGGACCAAGCAGTTCTTCTCCGGCAACGCGGACGACCTGAACGTGTCGCTCTCCAAGGCGATCGATCTGACCGGCAAGAGCACCGCGAGCGTCTCGCTCCAGGGCCGGTACGCGATCGAGGAGGACTACGACTACCTGTACGCCGAGGCCTCCACCGACGGCGGCTCGACGTGGACCAAGCTCGACGGCACGGTCGGCGGGGAGCCGTTCGTCAAGGACGGCAGTGGCGCTCCGGCGATCACCGGTTCCTCGGACAACGCCTGGAAGCCGATCGAGGTGCCGCTGACCGCGTACGCGGGCAAGAGCATCCAGTTCCGCCTGCACTACGTGACCGACGGCGGTGTCTCCGAGGGCGGCTTCTTCGGCGACGACCTGACCGTCACCACCGACGGCACGGTGATCTCCACGGACGGCGCCGAGGGCACCTCGACCTGGACCGCGGCCGGCTTCACCATCGTCGGGTCGACCAGCACCAGTGACTTCCCGAACTACTACATCGCGGGTTACCGGAGCTACACCTCGTACGACAAGTACCTGCAGTACGGCCCGTACAACTTCGGCTGGGCGAACACCAAGCCGGACTGGGTGGAGCACTACAACTACCAGACGGGTCTGCTGGTGTCGTACTGGGACACGTCCCAGGTCGACAACAACACCAATGTGCACCCGGGATCGGGTCTCAACCTGGTCATCGACGCGCACCCGAAGCCGTTCAACAACCCCACCGGTGTTCCGTGGCGTTCCCGGGTCCAGGTTTATGACGCTCCGTTCGGCCTGTACCCGACGGACGGCATGACCCTGCACCTGAACGGCGAGAAGTCCGTGGTCAAGCCGCTCTTCGGCAACCCGGTCTTCAACGACAAGGACAAGTACTACTACGACGAGCTGCCGAACCAGGGCGTCAAGCTCCCGGCCGCCGGCGTCAAGATCGCGGTGCTCGGCCAGGTCGGCACCTCGATGACGGTCGCCGTCTCCTGATCCACCCACCATGCGGCGCCCGGGGACCCTACTCCCCGGGCGCCGTTCTTTTCCGGGAACCGTCGGGCGGTGTGTTTCGTCCTACCCGAGACGCTTTGTACAGGAAGGATGATCTGATGCGCAGTCAGCACACGTTCCGGATCGGTCTGGCCGTCGCGGTCGGCGCCTTCGCCGCCTTCACCACCGGATGCGGGGCCTCGGGCAGCACCTCGTCCGGCTCGGCGCCATCCGCCGCTGCGCCATCCGCCGCTGCACCGCTGCCCACGATCACTCTGACCGAGGCGCCGCCCAAGGAGCCGACCGACAACCTCCCGGAGACCGGCTGGGTCGCCGGCATGGTCACCCGGGGCGGCAAGGGCCCCTGCTACGGCCTCACCGCCGACGACGGCACCCGCTACGCGCTCTACAACGCCGACGGCATCGAGCTGAAGGAGAAGGCCCGGGTCAAGGTCAAGCTGGAGACCGCGCTGGTGAAGATCTACTGCGGGCCGGGCAGCCTGATGTCGATGGTCGCCGCCGAGCCGATCGGATGATCCTGTCCCGGTTCACGAGTGCCTCGTATCGACCGTGACAGCGGAGCATAGGCTTTCCACATGGACGAGTCGGTGGTAATGGCGGAAGGCCCATGGTCACACCGCTTCGTCGGCGCCAACGGCAGCCGGTTCCACGTCGTGGAGGTGGGCACCGGGCCACTCGTCCTCTTCCTGCACGGCTTCCCCGAGTTCTGGTGGGCCTGGCACGACGTGATGACCCGCGTCGCCGACGCCGGCTACCGTGCCGCCGCCATCGACCTGCGTGGTTACGGTCTGAGCGACAAACCCCCCAGGGGGTACGACGGTTACACCATGGCCGCGGACGTGACCGGCCTGATCCGCGCGCTGGGTGAACGCTCCGCCACGATCGTCGGCGCCGGGGCCGGGGGCATGATCGGCTGGGCCGCCGCGGCATTTCACCCCAAGCTCGTCAACCGGCTGGTGGTGCTCGGCGCGGCACACCCGCTGCGGTTGCGGGCCGCGCTCTTCGCCGACCCTCGCGGCCAATTCGCGGCTTCCGCCACCATTCTCAAGTTCCAGGTCCCGCGGTACGAACATGTGCTGACCCGTGACGACGCCGCGCTCATCGGCGAACTGATGGAACATTGGAGCAGCCCCGCGTGGGCGGCCACCCCCGAGTTCGCGGACTACTCGCACCGCTGCCGGCAGGCGATGCAGATCCCGCAGGCCTCGTTCTGCGCGCTCGAGGCGTACCGGTGGGTGGCGCGCAGCGCGCTACGACTGCAGGGCTACCGATTCGTGAAGCTGATGCAGCAGCCGCTCGGCATGCCCACACTGCAGTTGCACGGGTCGCTGGACACCGCGATCCTGCCGCGGACCGCACAGGGCTCGGGACGTTACGTGACAGCGCCGTACGAGTGGCGGCTGCTGCCCGGGGCCGGGCACTTCATCCACCAGGAGGAGCCGGAGGTCGTGTCCGGCGAGATCATCCGCTGGTTGAAGAACCCGGCCTGACTTCCTCAGACGCGGTGCTCGTAAAGGTCGCGGATCTCGCTCGCCGGGGCCCAGCCCTGGTAGACGCCGTAGTCGAACTCCTCCAGGCCGAGCCGGCGGGCCACCGGTGCGCGTCCCCCGGTGTACTCCAGGCGCAGCCAGGTGTCCGCCTCGGCGAGCACGATGAACGGCTCGCCGCGCCAGGTGCACATCGTCCGGACGTAGGCGACCTCGTCAAACTCGTCCGGCTCCAGGACCCGCACATACCGCCCGGGCTTCACCTCGGCGAAGCCCTCCGCCGGACGGGTGCCGTAGATGCGCACCTTGTCGCCGTCCGGCACCGCGTCGTACTCCTGACCCTGCCAGGACACCACGTAACCGTCGCGCATCATTGCTCTCCCACCCGGCGCCAGAGCGGCCCGTCCGCGTCGAAGATCGCCACCATGCGCTCGTTGGCGTCGGCGTCGATGCGCCACAACTGGGCGCCGTGCGGGAGTCGCACACTGTCCACCTTGAACTCGGCGATGACGTCACGGCCCTCGCCCGGGGCGAAACCGTTGCCACGGAACGGCGGGCGCTCGATCACCCAGCCGTCCATCGCGCGCAGGGCCTGGTCGTTCTGCCCGCCGTAGGGGATCCGGTACAGGCTGGGCCGGAACGCCGGCCAGCGCAGCACGAACGCCTCCTTGGCGTCGGACTGGAACGGCGAGCCGTCGTAGTTCAGCCCGAGCGCGCCGAACAACTCCGACGGCGTGCGCAGGTGCTCGACCTCCGAGGCGCGATGCACGAAGCCGGCCACCCGGTCGTAACCCCGGTCCAGGTAGTAGTCGACCTGATCCGCGGCGATCGTCTTCTGCATGACCGTGGCGTGCTGCGCCTCGTCGTTGACCGGCTCCGGCGCCGGCACCATGGCCGCCGCCTCCTCGGCCGACGGGCTCTCGATCGGGTCCGCGCCGAGACCGGCCTCGGTGGCCCAGTTCGCCAGGGCGATGATCTGGGTGCCCGGGTACTTCGCGCCGACCGGGGTGCCCGGGTTGACGGCGAACGACCAGTTCGGGTCGGGCCAGTTGCGGATCAGCTCGTAGAACCGGGCGCCCACCGTGCGGGTCGGCTCGCCGAAGTGCTCGGACAGCCGGTCCTTGCTGGTGAAGACGATCAGGAACTTCTCGCCCTCGACCTCTTCCGGCTGGAACGCGAAGCCGGACTCGCCGGGCGCGCTGCCGGGCCGCGAGTGGTGGGCCACCGGGACCAGCACGTTCGCCAGCAGGAGCGTGGAGAGGAAGACGTCGGTGTTCCCGGCGTCAGCCGCGTCCTGCAGCTCACGCTCGGTCTCGTTGGCCGGGACGAAGTTCTCGTGTCCCCGGCCGCCGGGGCCCTGACCGCCGCCGGTCGCCGAGCCGGCGACGCCGAGCCCGGACGAGCCGGAGGTCGGCGCGACCGGAGTCGCCGGAGCGGCCGTCGGCAGTTGGATGATCTGCGTCACATGCGCCTGATTCGCGTACGCCGAAGCCGGGCTGCCCTGCGGCGGCATGCCGACAGCGGGGCCGGGCGCGGGCGGGGCGCTGTATCCGGAGGGCGCATAGGCCGAAGGGGCGCCGGTCTGGCCGTAACCTGACTCCGGGTTGCCCGAGGCCGCATAGCCCGAGGCCGGACCCGCGTAGGACGGGTTGCCCGGGCCGGAATACGCCTGGGGCACGCCGCCTGGCGCCGCATAGGCCGGGCTGCCGGGAGCGGCCGGTGCAGAGACCGGACGGCTTTCCGGGAAGCGCCCCGCGGAGCCGGGGCCGAAGCCGGGAGCGGGAGAACCCGGAGCAGGCGAACCCGGAGCGGGAGAACCCGGACCCGTCGGGCCGGAGCCGGCCGGGCCGTAAGCAGGAGCGGCGG
>KL571225.1:88643-89713 GCA_000715855.1 Actinoplanes liguriensis | reverse complement strand
GGAGCCGTAGGCCGGGGAACCCGAAGCGCCGTAACCACCGGCTCCCGGACCCCGGTCAGCACCCGGAGCACCCGGGATGACCGGCGGAAGCAGGCCGGGACGCCCACCCGGCGCGGACTGCGCCGAACGGTCGCCACCGGCCGCGCCGAAGTCGGAACGCGGCAGAGCCGGAGCCGGACCGGACGGGCCGAACCGGTCCGCCGACGGGTCACGCTGCGCGAGACCCGGATCCGGAGCCGGGGTGCGCCCACCGGTGAGCGCCTGCGCCGCGGCCGCCATCGAGGACGGCCGCTCCGAAGGCGGGGTCACCTGACGGCGGGGCAGCCCACCCGGGCCGGTCGGCGCGCCCGCGGTCGAGGCGGCCGCCGGAGGGGCGCTCGCGGGCGCCTGCCCGGGCGCCGGAGCACCCGAGGCCGGAGCGCTCTGCGCGGCCGCGGCCTGCGGTGACGCGGGCCCCTGCGGGAAGCTGGGCGCCGGGGCGGAGCCCGGCATCGTCCGGGCGTTGGTGAACCCGGAGAACGACGTCGTCTGGCTCGGGCCGGCGGCCTGACCGGGCTGACGCCGCGGCAGGTCGGAACCACCACGCGCGAGCGGCGGGTTGCCCCCCGGCCCGGTCGGCGGGCCGGCGGGAGCACCGAATCCGGCGGGGCTCGAGGGCTGCGCCGGGCTCACCGCCGCGGGAGCAGCGGCCGGCGGGACGATGCTCGGACCACGTCCGCTGCCGATCGCCGCCCAGCCCGGGTCGACCTGGGCCTCGGCCGGGTCATACGGCGTGACGTGCTCGGGGATCGGCGGCGTGTTCGCCATCGGCGTGCGCACCGGGAGCGGCGCGCTCAGGTCCTGCAGGGGACCGCGCGGGTCGTTCTCCGGCCCGAAGGGCACCGAGTCCGAATTCCACCCCGGGGTCGCCGTGCCGCTGCCGACCGGGCTGCGGGTGGGCAGCGCCGGTGAAGCGCCGGGCGCTCCCGGGAAGTCACGCGGGATGGTCGGAGACTGGTAGGCAGCCGGAATCTGCTCAGCGCCGGGACGGCCGGGCGCGGCCGGAGCAGGCTGCGCGGCCGGAGCAGGCT
>KL571225.1:85370-88364 GCA_000715855.1 Actinoplanes liguriensis | reverse complement strand
GGGGCGGCCGGAGCAGGCTGACCGGACGAGTCGGCTGCCGCGGGCGTGCGCACCGGGAGGCCGGCCGGCGTGGTCTGGCGCGTGGGCAGGCTCGCCGGAGATCCACCCGGACCGAACGTGGAGGAACCGGGCGCGCCACCGGGGCCGGAGCCGAACTGCGCGGCCGCGGGAACCGGCGAACCCGTCGGCTGCGGCGCGCCACGCTGCGGAAGACCGCCGGAGCCGGGGCCAGACGGGAGACCGCCGGGGCCGGACGGGACAGCACCGGGACCGGGGCCAGACGGGAAACCACCGGGGCCGGGGCCGGACGGAACAGCACCGGGACCGGGACCGGGCGGGATCGCACCGGGCTGCGGCGGACGCGGGCCGCCACCGGGCGCACCCGAGGCCCCAGCCGGATAGGCCGGGTAGGCAGGAGCGGCGCCGGTCGGCTCATACGTCGGACCGCCCGAGCCGTCACCGGCCCGCTTGGCCGCGAGCGCCGCCGCCCCCAACTCCTGGATCCGGGAGGTGCCGTGCACCTCACGCCCCGGACCGCGAGTCGGAAGCCGCAGGTCACCGCGCGCGAGCTGGGCGACGAACCAGGCCGGCAGGTATCCCTCGATCGGCAGACCGGGGTTGACCGCCAGCCACCACTCCAGGTTCGGCCAGGTGTTGGCGAGCTCCGCATACGGAACCCGGCGAGACGAGCCTGTGTAGTCGGAAAGGCAGGACCGCAGCGCCTCCTGCGAGGTGAACGCCAGCACATGCGTGCGCCCACCGGTGCTCCAGGTGCCCCAGCCGAGCGGTGCCAGACCGGCGAGCGCGTCGGCGGAAACCGGCAACAGGAGGTCGACACCAGCGAGGATGCGGAAATAGGACTCCTGGTCGTCGGTGCGCAACGCATCGCGCATCGCAACCTCGGCGTCCGTAACCGGCTCCCACTCGGACACGTCCACCTCTCCCCACGCGTACGACTGAGCCATCTCGACGCGTATAACCTACAAGGCCAGACAGCAATGACAATGGGCGGCAGTGCGCTGTTGACCGAGTTGTATCCCGGCACGCCCGGTTCACGGTCGCGCCGAGCCGGTACGCGCGCTCCAATTGCCCGGCGCAATGATCCAACAACCGATGGTAGCCGTGTCAACCACCCGGACCAGTACGCGAACGGGCGACCTCAACCCACCCGGATCGGACCAATGGGAAAGCCCGAACGGGTAAGTCGCGTCATCACTGGAACCGTTGGGTCGCCGCCCGTTCGGTTGCCACGTAGTCGGCCGCCGACTCGTGCACCGCGTGTTTGATCTGACGCAGGATGTTCTCCAGGTCAGCCGAGGCGGCGCGCCACTTGGCCTGCCGCTGAGCGTAGGCCTCCCGCGCGTCGCCGGCCCAGCCCGCCACCAGCGGAGCGGCATCCCGCTCGAGTTGGTCGAGCTGCGACCGCAGGGTGCCGAGCGCCTTGTCGATGTCGACGCCGGCCTGAGTCAGGGCGCCGAAGTTGACGAGCAGAACTCCGTCGTTCACGAGAATCCTCCTGGAGTGAGTCGGAACGGAGTAAGTCAGAGCGGAAGGGTGAACGTGCCGCCGGTGCGAGCGACACGGCTCGCGGCGTCGGCATCGGTGGTCTGATAGCCGGCCCCGGAGACCCGGATCGACTCGGCCGTCTCGGCCAGCGCGTTGTTGAGACTCTGCAGATCCGTCGCATATTGCGTCTTGACCTGCTCGAATGCGGTCGCGCCCAGGCCCTTCCAGGTGCCGTTGAGCATCGACAGCTCGGACATCAACGTGCTCAGCATCGTCTGCAGCGCGCCGTTGACCTGGTCGAATTTCGCCGCGGTCCGCGCCATCACCGCGGATTCCGCCTGCGTGTACGCCATTTCGGGCCTCCCCTTCTCCGATGTGGTCATTGGTCGGGCGTGCCGGAGCGGGACCAGGCATCGAGCCTCACAGTGATCGCCCGGTCACGTTCCGGGCCTCGACGCTAGGCGATGGGTGGACGGCGGCGGAAGCCCCGAATCGAGACCTGTGGATAACTCAGGCCTGTGGACAACGGACACGGCCGATCCGCATTTCGGCCTAGCATGAGCCGCGCAAGACGATCGATGACCATCACGATCCGGGGGTGCACATGCCGACCGATCTGGCGGCGCCGCGGCGAGCCACCGCCGCACCCGTCGTGCCTGCATCGCACCTCTCCGGTGTGCTCCTTCACCAGGTCGTCGCCACCCAGGCAGCCGCCGTCCTCGTCCTGGTCGGCTTCGCCGCGGGCGGTCCCGTCCGTTTGCTCGCGATGGTCTTCGCCGCTCTCGTGCTCGCCCTCACCTGGCTGCGCGCCCGCGAGCGCTGGGCGTTCGAGTGGCTCGCCGCGGGTCTGCGGTTCAACGCCCGCCCCCGGCAGATCACCACGGTGCTCGGGCTCGCCGCCCCGGGCACGCGGGTGACCTCCGCCGACCTCCCGACCGGTCCGGCCGCGGTGCTCGCCGACGACGCCGGTCTCACCATGCTGTTCGAGCTGGGCGATCCGGCCGACCTGCTGGCCGACGCCGCGCAGGAGCTGGCCGCGCCCTGGGAGCTGCTGCCCGCCGCCGGCCGGGAGCGTCCGTCCTGCCGGGTCCAGCTGCTGCTGACCGCCGCGCCCGCCCCACCGGTCACCGTCGGGGCCGGCCCGATCGCGACCTCCTACCGGGCACTCGCCGAGGGTCGTGTGCTCGGGCACGCGCGGGCGGTCCTGGTGATCCGGGTGCTGCGCGACGAGGGGTGGTCCGACGCCGGGTTGCGCCGTTCGCTGACCGGCCTGGCACGCCGCCTGGCCAAGCGCCTGTCGGCACAGCCGCTGGACCGGGCGGCGGCGATTCGGGCGATCACCGATCTGACGTATGCCGATCCGGCCGCCCAGATCCACGAGGAGTGGGCGGCGTTGCGCGTCGGTGGCCTGTCCCAGGTCACGTTCCATACGCCGCCAGGGGACGGCGCGGCGCCGTCCGCCGAGTCGCTGATCCGGCTGCTCCGGCT
>KL571225.1:81302-85126 GCA_000715855.1 Actinoplanes liguriensis | reverse complement strand
GCTCCCGGTCGCGGCAACCACCGTGACGCTGACCGCCGACCTTCCCGAGCCGGGGTCCGGCGACCCGCCACTGATCAGCCTCGCGGCGCGACTGGCCGCCCCCGACCCGGCCGCCCTGGAGGCGGCGGCGACCTCCGTGCACCGGCTGTCCGCCCTGCGCCGCCGCGACGGTGAACACCTCCGGGGCCTCACCGCCACCCTGCCCCTCGGCGAGTCCGGCGACCCCCGGCGAACGGCACAGGGCTGGCACTCGCGACGGCGCTCACCGTCGAGTCAGGAGTTCGGCCGACTGCCGCTGCCGACGAGCTGGACCGGTGTCGTGGTGGGCCGGAACCGGCACGGCCATCCCCTGCCCTGTCTCTTATACACATGTTCCGGACCGAGTCCACCCGGATGTTGCTGGTCGGCGGTCTGCGCTGCGCGCAGTTGCTGGCGTTCCGGTCGCTGGCGGTCGGCGCCCGGGTCCTGGTGCGCACCCGGCGACCGCGCGACTGGGCCGCTTTCGCCCGCGGCAGCGCCGCTCCGGACGGTGCGATCGTCCTCGCGCCGCCCGATCACCCCTTCAAGCCGGCACCGGGCACCCCGCTGAGCCCGCTGCTGACGATCCTCGACCTCCACTCCGGGGTCTTCCCGGTGCGGGGCGCCACCGACGCCGCTCCGGGTGGCTCCTGGGAAGCGACGGTGACCCTGCGGGAGACGTTCGGCGGCGCCGACGTCACCACCGCGGCCGGCGCCGATCTGGTCCTGCTGCAGCCGTTGCGCGCGGCCGAGGCCGACCTGGTCGGAGCCGCCCTCGGCCTGGGCGACGTGGCCCGTCTGCTGACCAGGATGCGACCCGGGATGGTCGGCGTGATCAGTCATCAGGCGGTTCGATGGGCCACGCTCTCCCCCACCGGCGTCGAGAAGGTGCTGATCGGGGACCCGAGCCGGTCAGCAGATGAGCGATAGATCTCTATATGTCGGAATATCCGGCGGAGCGCGGATGAAGATCGCGGAGTGTCGTACCCGCAGGTGGCACCGTCGTGGCACGATCCCCTGCCATGGGCATCATCATCCGGCTCGTGATCACGGCGGTCTCGCTGTGGATCTCGACCCTCGTCATCGACGGGATCGACCTCACCGCGGATTCGACAGCCAGCAAGGCCGGCACGCTCCTCGCGGTCGCGGCGATCTTCGGTCTGGTGAACGCGGTCCTCCGGCCGATCATCAAGACGGTCGGCTGCGGGCTCTACGTCTTCACGCTCGGCCTGGTCGCGCTCGTCGTGAACGGCCTGCTGTTCCTGCTGACCAGCTGGATCGCGGGCCAGCTCGACCTGGGCTTCCACGTCGACGGCTTCTGGCCGTCCGCGCTGCTGGGCGCGCTGCTGGTCGGCATCGTGAGCTGGGTCCTCAACATGCTCGTCCCCGACGGCGGCGACGACTAGAAGACATCGTCACGACCCGAGCGGGGTGCCGGTGGCGCCCCGCTCGTGCGTGCGCACAGCAAACCCCGCGCCGCACACGCACGCCCGCGCCGCACACGCCCCACTCCGCACGCTCCGCGCCCACACCGCGGCCCGCGCCCACACCGCGCCCCGCGCCCACACCGCGGCCCGCGCTTCGCGCCGCACGCGAGCCCTGGCGCACGCGAGCCCCCGGCGCACGCGAGCCCCCGGCGCAGGCCAGCCCGGCGCACGCCAGCCCCAGCGCACGCGTGCCCCGTCCCGCTCCAGCCCCGCCCGCGCGCAACCCCGCTCCGCACGCACGCAGGCCAGACGCAACCGATTGGCCTCGTGACCTGCAACATATGCAAGGACCGTGTCACGGAGTAGCCCTTACGGTGAGGGCATGAGCGACGAGCGGCGCGGATATCTCTACGGCTTCACGGCGTACGCAATCTGGGGTTTCTTCCCGATCTATTTCAAGCTGCTCCGCCCGTCCCCGCCACTGGAGATCCTCTCCCACCGGGTGATCTGGTCGGTCGCCTTCGTCGCGCTGCTCCTCACCGCGATGCGGAACTGGAGTTTCCTCGGCCGCATCCTGCGCACCCCACGACTGCTCGGCGGGGTTGTGCTGGCCGGCCTGCTGATCGGCGTGAACTGGGCGACCTACATCTACGGCGTGAACTCGTCCCGCGTCGTCGAGACCGCGCTCGGCTACTTCATCACGCCGCTGGTCGTGGTCCTGCTCGGCGTCACCGTCCAGCGTGAGCGACTGCGCGTCTGGCAGTGGATCGCGGTCGGCGTCGGCGGGCTCGCGGTCGCGATCCTCACGATCGACTACGGGCATCTGCCGTACATCGCGCTGATCCTGGCCGCGTCGTTCGGTTCGTACAGCCTGATCAAGAAGCGGATGTCGCTGCCGCCGGCCGAGGGCCTGTTCATCGAGTCGGCGGTGCTGGCGCTGCCGGCTCTGGGCTATCTGACCTGGCTCAATCTGGACGGCGGCGCGAAGTTCGGCCACGTCTCGGGCACGCACACGGCTCTGATGCTGTTCGCCGGCATCGCCACCGCGATCCCGCTGCTGCTCTTCGCCGGCGCGGCCAACCGGGTTCCGCTGGTCGGGCTCGGCATCCTGCAGTACATCGCGCCGATCCTGCAGCTCGCCTGCGGCGTCCTGATCTACCACGAGCCGATGCCCGCCGCCCGGCTCGCCGGCTTCGGCCTGGTCTGGATCGCGCTGATCATCTTCACCGCGGACGGCCTGCGCAGCGCCCGTTCCGGCGCGCGCTCCCGAGCCGCCGCCGAGGCCACGGCCGCTCCCGCTTAACCCTCAAAGTCCCGATTTGGTACGTCGTGAGCCCACGCCCGCAGAGTCGTGAGCCGACGCCCGCAGAGTCGTGACCCCGCGCCGCAGAGTCGTGAGCTCGCGCCCCACGGAGTCGTGAGCCCGCGCCCGCCAGAGGGCCGGAAAGTCAGCGAGGACGGTAGGTCAGCATGACCTTGCCGTCCGAGCGAACCAGGTCCAACCGGTCCAAACTGTCCACCGAGAAGTGGGTGCTGGCCGCCATCCGGAACTCCGCACCGGGATGCGCCATCCACGACCCCACCGGCTCATTCTGGTCGTCGGGTCCGTAGGCGACGAGGCGGAACGTGTACGGCTTCTCCGACGCGGCGTACCGGCAGACCATCTCGATCCTGGTGCCGCCCGCCGTCCCGGTGAGGCGGATGGTGGCGGAGATCGGCGACGCCGCTTCGACGGCGGCCATCGCCACCGCCGGCCCGGTCACCGTGCTGCCCGGCTCCGGGCGGTTCAGCAGCCAGAGCGCGGCACCGCCGCCGATCACCGCGATCAGCAGAACCGCCGCGAGGGTGCTCACCAGCCGTACGGAGAAAGCCTTGGCTCTTGGTGGTGGCGAAGCCGCCGGGTAGGAACGCTCCGGTGGCGCGTGGCTCAGCCCCGGGTCGAGCAGCCTCGCGAACTCGTCCGCGTCGAGCCTGTCCAACATGTCCGGCACACGGGACAAATCGGCCACTGCTTCGCGGCAGAACGAACACGTCGCGAGGTGCTGCTCGTAGGCGGCGCGTTCCGCCGCCGACAGCGCGCCGAGGACGTACGCGGCGTCGTCGTGCCCGTCCTCACAGCGCATCTCGTCCTGCCTTCAGCCGGCTCAGGTCGTCCGCACTCTGGTACGCGACAACCGCCGGGGAGGTTCAAATATCTCTTAAAGCCGCACCTCAAGCTGTAGCGATTCAGTCACGGAAAAGTCCCGGGGCAGGGAAAACGCCTAACGCGGAAATACAACCGTGACCAAACGATCACGCGGTGGCGGACTCCCCGCCGGAGAGCGCCTCGGCAACATTCCTGTCTCTTATACACATCTCTGAGCGGGCTGGCAAGGCAGA
>KL571225.1:78710-81067 GCA_000715855.1 Actinoplanes liguriensis | reverse complement strand
GATGTGTATAAGAGACAGGACCACCACCGCGGCCGACGCCAGCCCTTGCCGGAACTGCCCCATCTCGATCTGCATGCCCCGCCGCTCGCCCGCGGCCAGGTCGGCCTCGAGCGCTTCGGGCGTGGTCAGCGTGGTCGGGGTGAACGCGCGCATCCCGTAGTCCCGCAGGTATCTCGACCGCTGGTCGGGCGTAAGCGTGGCGAGCAGCGCCTTGCCCAGCGCGGTCGCGTGCCCGCCCTCGTCGAAGCCGGGCGCGACATCGTCCAGGAACGGCGAGCGGGCGCCCTCGGCCGACGCGGTCACCGCGATCCGGCCGCCGACGAACCGGCCCCCCGGCCCAGGTAGTGGCTGTACCCGGTGTCGAGCGCGGCACGGCGCAACGCGTCGCCGACCGCGGGTGGGCCGCGGAAGGCCGAGACGAGCTCACGATAGCGATCCGCGATCTCCAGCCCGACGATGTACGTGCCGTCCTCGCGGCGGATCACGTAGCCCTCGTAGGCCAGCGTGCGCACGAGGTGATAGGTCGTCGCGACGGTCAGCTCACACCGCCGGGCGATCTGTTTCACCGTGAGCCCGCGCGGAGCCCGGCCGACCGACTCCAGCACACGCAGGGCCCGCGACACGCTCCGGATGAGA
The DNA here is from genome assembly GCA_000715855.1 of Actinoplanes liguriensis. Taxonomy (GTDB): domain Bacteria; phylum Actinomycetota; class Actinomycetes; order Mycobacteriales; family Micromonosporaceae; genus Actinoplanes; species Actinoplanes liguriensis. The sequence goes on along the minus strand of KL571225.1, from coordinate 80,431 downwards.
TCTGACGGCTCCGCTAGGGGGTCACGCACAGCTACCTCCGAGGCCAGGGACTTACACCATATGAAGAAACTCACGTCGACGGAATGCCAAAAGCATGTGGATCACGATCGATTTGCACAGCGGGTGTGATCAATAGAACGGGGCGTGTCCGAACCTGCCCGAATTGGCTTAGTCTGCGTCCGATGCCATCTGCCTCGAATCGCCCGGAAGGAACCGCTTCCACCAGGCAAAACGCCCGGCGCGCAACGGTCGGGGCTCTTACCACGACCATTTCTGTTTCGATACCGGTCTTCCTGGTCGGCGGGTTGGCCGTTCAGGTGGGCGAGGAGCTTCATTTCAGTCCAGCCGGGCTCGGGCTGGTCGTCTCCGCCTACTTCGGAGCGAGCGCGCTCGCGTCCATCCCGGCCGGAGCACTGGTCGAACGGTTCGGCGCTACCCGGATCGCCCGGACCGGCATCGGGCTCTCCGCGGCCTCACTGCTCGCCGTCGCGGTCGGCGGCCGGTCACTGTGGAGCCTCATCGCGATCCTGGCGGTCGGCGCGACCGGCAACGCGATGGGCCAGCTGGCCAGCAACACCAGCCTGTCCCGTCAGGTGCCGTCGCATCGGCAGGGCTTCACGTTCGGCGTGAAGCAGGCCGCGATCCCGATCAGCACGCTGCTGGCCGGCGCGGCCGTTCCCGTGGTGGCGCTGACCATCGGATGGCGCTGGGCATTCGTCCTGGCCGGCCTGCTCGCCTGCGCGGCAATCCTGCTGGTCCCGGTCGAGCCGATCGACGCGTGGCGGGTCCGCGAACAGGGCCAGGCCACCGGGGCTCTGATCGTTATCGGACTCGCCGCGATGCTGGCGGCCGCGTCCGCGAACGCGCTCGGCACGTTCCTGGTGTCGTCCGCGGTCTCGCACGGCATCGGCCCCGCCCCGGCCGGGCTCGCCCTCACTCTCGGCGGCGCGATCTGCGGCCTGGCCCGGATAATCGGCGGCGCGCAGGCCGACCGGCGACCGGATCGGCAGGTCGGGACGATCGCTGCGCTGCTCGCCTGCGGCGCCCTGGGCCTGGCCCTGCTCTCGGCACGCGGTGAGGCCGCTCTCATCTCCGGAGTCGTCCTCGGTTTCGGCTTCGGCTGGGCGTGGCCGGGCTTGATGACCTTCGCCGTGGTGCGGCTGCATCCACAGGCCCCGGCGGCGGCGACATCGATCACGCAGACGGGCGTCTACGCGGGCGGCTGCGTCGGCCCGCTGGCCCTGGGAGCGGTCGCCGGCTCCGCCGGATATCCCACGATGTGGACGGTAGCGTCAATCGCCATGGTCCTGGCCGCCGCGTTCATGCTCCTGGGCAGCCACCTCCTCCGCAAACACGCAACCTAGCCCCGCCCACGCAAACACCCCAGCGATGCCCGCCCAAGCGGTCAGGCTCCTGCCACCCGGCTGGCCCCCATCGTGGTTGTGGACCCCGGATAACCACGGCCAGGCCCAGCCCACAAGCTCGTGGCTCCCGGCTGGGGCTGGGCGTGGTTATCGGGACCGGATAAGCACGGTGGGCGCCGGCCGGGGATAGGACCAATAACGGCAGAACCGCATTGGGTGTACGTCGATAGCACTGTTACCGACTTCACACGCCGCCGGCGACGACGATCATGCGGAAGCCGGCGCGAACGAACGCCAGCGCCCGTTACGGGGGTTTTGCGCCCTGACCGTGCCCACCCACGGAGGCCGCCCTTTCGG
>KL571225.1:77287-78526 GCA_000715855.1 Actinoplanes liguriensis | reverse complement strand
CCGTGCCCACCCACGGAGGCCGCCCTTTCGGTCTGAGCGTTTTGGACGCGCCAGCGGCCAGCTCAGATCGGAAGGGTCCCCGCGGGAGCGACGATCCGGACCACAGCGGAGATAGGAAATGAAGAATTTGATCTGGCAGTGAATGCGCCGGTCGCAGGGCCGGAATCCGGCGGACCAGCTCATCCCGGTCGCCCGGAGCGACGAATCTCACCGGTGCCCGGGTCCGCGACTCAGAGGCATGGGGCCTGGCGGCGGAATTTACCGACGGGCAGTGCGGAAGTGCCGGAGCTTGTCGCTACACCGGGCCGGAACAGCGGCGCTTGCCGACGGGCAGTGCTGAGTTCGCGGAACTTGCCGAAGGGCAGCGCTGAGGTGACGGTGCTGGCGGGCGGCCTGGAGTGGATCAGTTGGTGCGGTCGGCGATGTAGTCGCAGAGGCTTTCCATGGCGCGCTTTGCCTCGCCGTCGGGCAGCGGGGCCAGGCGGGCCCGAGCCTCCTCCGCATAACCGCGGACCGTCTCCCGTGCCTGCTTCATCGCCGCCGACTCGCGCAGCAGCGTCAACGCCTCGGCGTGCAGCGTGTCGTCGGTGATCGGGCCGGCGGAGAGGAGCTCGCGCAGGCGGGCCGCGGCCGGGTCGGCGTCGTCGCTGGCCAGCGCGTAGAGGACCGGCAGCGTGGGCACGCCCTCGCGCAGGTCGGTGCCGGGCGTCTTGCCGGACTGGACCGACTCGGAGGCGATGTCCAGCAGGTCGTCGGAGAGCTGGAAGACCAGGCCGATGATCTCGCCGTAGCCGGCGAGGGCTTCGACGACCTCGGGGCGGGCGCCGGAGAAGAGGCCACCGAAGCGGGCGGCGGTGGCGATCAGCGAGCCGGTTTTGTCCGCGATGACCTGCAGGTAGTGCTCGATGGGGTCGCGGTCGCGGGGGCCGACGGTCTCGGCGATCTGGCCGTGCACGAGGCGGGAGAAGGTCTGCGCCTGCAGGTGCACCGCCTCGGTGCCGAGCTTGGCGGCCAGCTCCGCGGCCTGCGCGAACAGGTAGTCACCGACGAGGATGGCCACCGAGTTGCCCCAGCGCGCGTTGGCGCTCGGGGTGCCGCGGCGGACCGGCGCCTCGTCCATGACGTCGTCGTGGTAGAGCGTGGCGAGGTGCGTGAGCTCGACCACGTTGGCCGCGTCGACGAGCTCGGGCCGGGCCGGGTCGCCGAACTGGGCGGCGAGCGCCACCAGTATCGGGCGCA
>KL571225.1:66937-77125 GCA_000715855.1 Actinoplanes liguriensis | reverse complement strand
TGTGTATAAGAGACAGCGGTCACCAGCGGGTCTGCGCTGGCGACGTGGGCCCGCAGCGCTTCCTCCACGGCAGCCAGCGTCGCCGACACCGACGCGTCCATCACCGGATCGACGTCGAGGCCCAGCGACGACAACGTCAGATCACCGGTGCTCACCACGCTCCCACGATGCCATACCGGCCCACTGGTTTCAGTCCCAGGGTGGCCAGCCAAAGATCGAAAACCGGACAGAACTAGTTTTTCGGAAGCTGCGCCCGAATGGCACGGTAGGCGTCCCAAGGGATGGACGGCCGGGTCAGGTTCCGGCGTTCCAGATAGCGGCGAGTCGTGGCCTGGCATTCGCGCCCGATCCGGATCGGGTCGAGCACGCTCGCCTTGCTCCGCTGGCCCGGCTCGACCAACTTCGTCGGACGAAGCAGCCAGCCCTTCTCGTCGGCGGCAAGCGACCCTCGCACGTTGGCGTTGTGCAGATTCGACAGTTTCTCGTCGTGCCGGTGCACGAGCAGCCCGGCCGGGCCCTCGGCGACCTGCACGTCTTCGGGGACTTCGACGCGGTAGCCGTCGGCTTCCGCGCTGACCGTGGTGCGGACCAGCACCGGCGCGCCCTGGGCGTCGACCGCGATCAGGACCACGCTCGGGTACTGCGCGAGCACTTCGGCGCCGATCAGCGCGCTTCCGGCGACCGCGTTGGCGGCGGCCGGCAGCGGGCGGGTGACCACCTCGGCCGGCGCCACGATGATCTTGAGCCGCATGTAATAGAAATCGGTCATCTTGTTCGTCGGCCAGTTCAGGTACTTCTGGCTCGACGGCTGGCGCTCCATCAGCAGCGCCCAGAGTCGCGCGAGATCGCCGACCGGCTCGGTGAAGATCTCCTCCGGGCAGGTCGCGACGCCACGCACCAGGATCTGCTCGGGCGCCTCGAGCCCGCTCGCGGCCGGCTCGGAGAAGAGCAGCGCCACCCGGCCGTCACGGCGGATGTTGTACGCCTTCTGCGGGTACCCCAGCGAGGTCGTCAGCAGGAAAGTTCCGTCATCGAGGCGCAGACCGGAGGTCGGCCACGCGACAGGCGAGCCGTCCTTGGTCAGGGTCGCCAGCTCGCAGGTGCGGTAGGCGTCGATCACAGCGGGCAGCGGATTCACGGGCGCGATCTTAAGTGGATGCCGTTGATGGGCGATAAACGAACAGCGGCCCCGGCGCGATGCCGGGGCCGCTGAACAGGATGGTTCAACGCACGAAGTGAGAGGCTTCACGCGTCAGGTCGATCAGCGGCGAGGGGTACACGCCGAGGCCGATCGTCACGAGCACCCCGATGCCCAGGGCGGCCGCGGTGAGGAAGCCCGGGATGGAGACCGCCGGGGTGGACTCGCTCGGCTCCGACTGCCACATCAGCACGACGACCCGCAGGTACGGGAAGGCGATCAGCATGCTGCTGATCACGCCGAAGACCACCAGCCAGATCTGTCCGCCCTCGTAGGCCGCACCGAAGACCGCGAACTTGGCGGTGAAGCCACTGGTGAGCGGAATGCCGGCAAAGGCGAGCAGGATGAGCGTGAACACGCCGGCGAGCAGCGGGCTCTTGCGGCCGATCCCGGCCCAGCGGGACAGGTGGGTGGCCTCGCCCTCCGAGTCGCGGACCAGGCTCACGATGGCGAACGCGGCGAGGACCGAGAAGCCGTACGCGACCAGGTAGAGCATCGTGCTCTCCAGGCCGGCGTCGTTGAGCGCGAGCACACCGACCATCAGGTAGCCGGCGTTAGCGATCGACGAGTAGGCCAGCAGGCGCTTCATGTCGGTCTGGGTGACCGCCAGGACCGCGCCGACGAACATGGTCAGCACCGCGACCGTGCCCAGCACCGGCTGGAAGTCCCAGCGGACCCCCTCGAATGCCACGTAGAGCACGCGGAGCAGAGCGCCGAACGCGGCGACCTTGGTGCAGGCCGCCATGAACGCGGTGATCGGGGTCGGCGCGCCCTGGTAGACGTCCGGCGTCCAGACGTGGAACGGGGCGAGCGCGCTCTTGAAGAGCAGCCCGATCGCGACCAGGCCCAGGCCGCCGTAGAGCAGCAGCTGGCTGTGCTGCGGGTTGTCGACCGCGGCGTGGATGACGCTGAGCTGCACGCCGCCCGAGTAGCCGTACAGCAGGGCGACACCGAACAGGAAGAACGCCGAGGCGTACGACCCGAGCAGGAAGTACTTGAGCGCGGCCTCCTGGCTGAGCAGGCGCCGCCGACGGGCCAGCGCGCACAGCAGGTACAGCGGCAGCGAGAAGACCTCCAGCGCCACGAACATGGTGAGCAGGTCGTTCGCGGCGACGAAGAGCAGCATGCCGCCGAGCGCGAACGCCGCCAGCGGGTACACCTCGGTCAGGCCGGGCTGTCCGGTCGACTGCTTGCTGTCCTTGTCCGAGCCGACGACGACGGCCGCCTGGGCGACGAACGCGCCGCCGGCCTCCACCGACCGCTCCCCGATCAGGAGCAGCGACACCCCGCCGAGCACCAGGATCGCGCCCTGCAAGAAGATCGTCGGACCGTCGAACGCGACCGCGCCACCGATCGTGACGATCCGGGTGTTCCGGTTGATGATCAGCACGGTCAGCGCGGCCGCCACACCCAGCAGGGTCATCGTGAGCTGGACGACGTTGCGGGACTTGCGCGGGATGAACACCTCGAGGAGGACGCCGACGCAGGCCACGCCGAAGAGGATCAACATGGGCGCCAGGGCGCCGTAGTCGATCTCGGGAAGTTTGAGGTCTCCCATGGTTACCGGCCAGCCTTTCCGTCCGCGACCGTCGGGGTCGGGTCCTGCGTACCGACGTCCTGAAGGGTCTTCTGAACCGCCGGGTTGATCACGTCGGTGACCGGCTTCGGGTAGAAGCCGAGCACCAGCAGAAGCAGGATCAGCGGGGCGACGACGACCTTCTCCCGCAGGCTGAGGTCCTTCCTCATCGCCGGGAGCGTGTCCAGAGCCGGGTTGAGGGTGCCCTGCGTGGTCCTTTGGATCATCCAGAGGACGTACGCCGCGGCCAGCACGATGCCGGCGGTGGCGATCACCGCGTACGGCTTGTGCGTGCTGAACGTGCCCAGCAGAACCAGGAACTCACTGACGAACGGGGCGGTGCCGGGCAGCGCCAGCGAGGCGAGACCCGCGAAGAACAACACCCCGGCCAGCGACGGGACCAGTTTGCCGGCCCCGCCGAAGTCGCTGACCAGCGACGACCCGCGCCGGGCCACGAACATGCCGACCACGATGAAGAGCAGGCCGGTGGCCAGGCCGTGGTTGACCATGTAGAGCACCGAGCCGGTGCCGCCCTGCGTCGTGAAGGCGAAGATGCCGATGCCGATGAAGCCGAAGTGGGCGATCGACGTGTACGACACCAGGCGCTTCAGGTCGTTCTGCCCGACCGCGAGCAGGGCCGCGTAGATGATGCCGATCACCGACAGGACCAGGGCGGCCGGGGCGAACCAGCGCGACGCCTCCGGGAAGAGCGGGAGGCAGTAGCGCAGGATGCCGAACGTGCCGACCTTGTCCATCACGCCGACCAGCAGCGCGGCCGCTCCCGCAGGCGCGGCACCACCGGAGTCCGGCAGCCACGTGTGGAACGGGAAGAACGGCGCCTTGATCGCGAACGCCACGAAGAAGCCGAGGAACAGCCAGCGCGCGGTGTCGGTGTTGATCGACGAACCGGCCTTGACCAGCGCCTCGAAGTCGAACGTGTGCCCGCCGACCACCCACAGCCCGATCACCGCGGCCAGCATGAAGAGGCCGCCGACCAGGCTGTAGAGGAAGAACTTCACCGCGGCGTACTGCTTCTGACCGGCGCCGAACGAGCCGATGATGAAGTACATCGGGATCAGCATGATCTCGAAGAACACGTAGAACAGGAACACGTCCGCCGCGGCGAACACCCCGATCATCGTGAACTCGAACGCCAGCAGCAGGGCGAAGTAGGTCGGTGCGGATCGCCGGCTCTGGTCCACGTCGTGCCAGGACGCCAGGATCACCACCGGGAACAGCACCGCGATCAGCATCAGCATGACCAGCGCGATGCCATCGGCGGCGAACGTGAAGTTGGCGCCCCACGAGTGGATCCAGGAGTACGACTCGTGGAACTGGAAGCGGTCCGAGCTGTCGACCGTGAAGGCGACCCACATGACGATGCTGAGGACCAGCACCACCAGTGACCAGATCAGCGCGACCATCTTGGCCAGCTCGGCCTTGGCCCGCGGAATGGCGGCCACCGTGGCCGCCCCGACCAGGGGAAGCAGCGTGAGAATCGAGAGGAACGGAAAGTCAGCGAACATTATTCGGCCTCCGCCCTTCCGCAGACTTCACCGGTCATGTGCACTTCCGTCCGAATAATGTTCGTCACGCCAGCCACCCCAACTGGATCGCGAGGAAGGCGCCCACGACGAGCATGGCGCCGGTGAGCATGGAGAGCGCGTACGAGCGGACGAACCCGGTCTGCAGCCGCCGCAGTCGCCCGGAGCCGCCGCCGACCCCGGCCGCCAGCCCGTTGACCAGGCCGTCGATACCCTTGTTGTCCAGGTAGACCAGGGCCCGGGTGAGGTAGATGCCGGGCCGCTCGAACACCGCCTCGTTGAACGCGTCGGTGTAGAGGTTGCGCCGGGCCGCGGTGACCACGATCCCGGCCGGTTCCGGCTCGAGCGCCGTGCCCCGGCGGAACATCGCCCAGGCCAGGCCCGCCCCGAGCACCGTGACCACCAGGGACAAAATGGTGATCACGGTGTGTGAGAGGACGCCGGTGACCTCAGCCTGCTCCTCGCCGAAGACCGGGGTGAGCCAGTCCGGCACCGAGGTGCTCATCACCCAGCCGGCCGCGACCGAGCCGATCGCCAGCAGGATCAGCGGGATCGTCATGATCGCCGGAGACTCGTGCGGGTGCTTGTTCTCCTCGGTCCACCGTGCCGGGCCGTGGAAGGTCAGCACGAACAACCGGGTCATGTAGAAGGCGGTCAGACCGGCGCCGATCAGCGCCGCCAGCCCGAACGTCCAGGCCTGCCAGGTGGTCTCCCGCTCGAAGGCGGCCGCGATGATCGGCTCCTTGGAGAAGAAGCCGGAGAGCGGCGGAATGCCGATGATCGCGAGCCACCCGGTGGCGAACGTGATCCAGGTGATCCGCATCGGCTTGGCCAGCGCCCCGAACCGCCGGATGTCGACCTGGTCGTGCATCCCGTGCATGACCGAGCCGGCCCCGAGGAACATGTTGGCCTTGAAGAAGCCGTGCGCCAGCAGGTGGACGATCGCCAGCGCGTATGCCGCGCCGCCGAGCCCGACACCCAGGAACATGTAGCCGATCTGGCTGACCGTGGACCAGGCCAGCACCCGCTTGATGTCGTCCTTCGCGGCGCCGATGATGCAGCCGATCAGCAGCGTCAGCGCACCGACGCTGACCACCACCAGCTGCAGCGTCTCGTTCGCCGTGAAGATCGGATTGGAGCGGGCGATCAGGTAGACCCCGGCGGTGACCATGGTGGCCGCGTGGATCAGGGCCGAGACCGGGGTCGGGCCCTCCATCGCGTCCGGCAGCCAGGCCTGCAGCGGGAACTGGCCGGACTTGCCGGCCGCGCCGAGCAGCAGGAGCAGGCCGATGACCAGCACCGTGGTGGCGCTCATCGAGGTGACCCCGCTGAACACCTTGTCGTACTGGGTGCTGCCGACCGTGCTGAACATCAGGAACACGCCGATCGCCAGGCCGGCGTCGCCGACCCGGTTCATCAGGAACGCCTTCTTACCGGCGGTGGCCGCCGACGGGCGCGTGTACCAGAAGGAGATCAGCAGGTAGGAGGCGACACCGACGCCCTCCCAGCCGAAGTACAGCATCACGTAGTTGTTGCCGAGGACGAGCAGGAGCATCGCCGCGACGAACAGGTTGAAGTAGGCGAAGAATCGCCGCCGGCCCGGGTCGTGCTCCATGTAACCGACCGCGTACAGGTGGATCAGCGATCCGACGCCGGTGATCAGCAGCACGAAGACGCCCGACAGCGGGTCGAAGAGCAGGCCGAAGTCGACCTTGAAGGTCCCGACGTCGATGAAGTCGAAGAGACTCAGCTGCGCCGACCGGTGCTCGGCCGACAGGCCGCCGAGCTTGATGAAGAAGATCAGCCCGAGTACGAACGACGAGGCGACCGCCAGGACGCCGAGCCAATGCCCCCACTTGTCGGCCCGTTTGCCGAGCAACAGCAGGATCGCGGCGCTGACCAGCGGGATGGCCACAAGTAGCCAGATGCTGCTCAACACTCCCGTCGCCGGGGCGTAGTCCACAGGTTCCACGACAGCCCCTTCAGTACTTCAGGAGGTTCGCGTCGTCGACACTCGCCGAGCGTCGCGTACGGAAGATCGACATGATGATGGCGAGGCCGACCACGACCTCGGCCGCGGCGACGACCATCACGAAGAACGAGATGATCTGCCCGTCCAGGCCACCGTTGATCCGGCTGAAGGTGACCAGCGCCAGGTTCGCCGCGTTCAGCATCAGCTCGATGCACATGAACAGGACGATCGCGTTGCGCCGGACCAGCACGCCGGCCGCACCGATGGTGAACAGGACCGATGCCAGGATGAGGTAGTAATCGGGGGTCACTTCTCGGTTCCCTTCGGGGCGACCTCGGAAGCCGTCAGCTCCCGGACCGGCAGGATCGGCGAGATGCTGTTCTCCGTCCCGTTGCCGTCCGGCAGTCGCGCCGGCGCGGCCACCGACATGGTGTTCGCGTAGACGCCGGGGCCGGGCTTCGGTCCGGGGTAGTTGCCCGGGCGGAACCGCTCCTTCATCCGGGTCAGCTGGTCGGCCCGGTCGCCCTTGGCCCGCTCGATGTGGGCCAGGATCATCGCGCCGACCGCCGCCGTGATCAGCAGCGCGGACGTGACCTCGAAGGCGAACACGTACTTGGTGAACAGCAGCCCGGCGAGCCCCTGCACGTTCCCGCCCGCGTTGACCTCCTTCAGGCCGACGGTCGGGGTGTCCTGCATGCCGCGGGCGATGCCCGTGCCGACCAGGGCCGCGAAGCCGAGGCCGAGCAGGATCGCCGCGATCCGCTGCCCGCGCAGGGTCTCGATCAGCGAGTCCGAGGCGTCCCTGCCGACCAGCATCAGCACGAACAGGAACAGCATCATGATCGCGCCGGTGTAGACGATGATCTGCACGAAGCCGAGGAACGGCGCCTGGTTGACCACGTACAGGATCCCGAGGTTCAGCATCGTGACGACCAGGCACAGCGCGGAGTGCACCGCGTTGCGCGCCAGCACCATGCCGAGCGCTCCGAGCACGGCGAGCGGGCCGAGGATCCAGAACGCGACGGCCTCGCCGGTGGACACGTGCGTCATTGCGCGCTCCCCTCGGTCTCCGAGTCCACGGCCCAGGGCGCTTTCTCGGCGCCGGCCGAGGTGCCCGGATTGGTGAGAGCCCCGACGTAGTAGTCCTTGTCGGTCTCGCCCAGGCGCATCGGGTGCGGCGGCTGCTCCATCCCGGGCAGCAGCGGCGCCAGGAGCTGTTCCTTCGTGAAGATCAGGTCCTGGCGGTTGTCCCGGGCCAGCTCGTACTCGTTGCTCATGGTCAGCGAGCGGGTCGGGCAGGCCTCGATGCAGAGTCCACAGAAGATGCACCGGGTGTAGTTGATCTGGTAGATCTTCGCGAACCGCTCGCCCGGCGAGAACCGCTGCTCATCGGTGTTGTCGCCGCCCTCGACGTAGATCGCGTCGGCCGGGCAGGCCCACGCGCACAGCTCGCAGCCGATGCACTTCTCCAGACCGTCCGGGTGGCGGTTGAGGATGTGCCGCCCGTGATAGCGCGGGGCCGGCGTCGGCGGGGAGAACGGATAGTCGGTGGTGACCACCTTGCGGAACATGTGCGCGAAGGTCACGCCGAAACCCTTGAAGGAGCCGGTAAACGTGCCCACGTCACACCTCCTTCTGCTCGGAGTCGCCGCCGACGGTGGCCGGGGCGCGCTCGGCGACCGCACGTCGGGCGCGCGGGCTCGGGGGGACCTGCAGATCCATCGGGGGAACCGGGAAACTGCCCGGTGGGCGGCGGGCCAGGTCCTCCTCGATGGAGCGTTGCTTGGGCTTCTCCTTCGACGGCCAGGCGAACGCGGCGATCAGCAGGACCAGCACGATCGCCACGGTGATGATCCACTTGGCGTCACCGCCGAGGTCACCGCTGCGGATGACCTTGTAGTAGGCCACGGCGAGGATCCAGACCAGGTTGACCGGGATCAGAACTTTCCAGCCGAACCGCATGAACTGGTCGTAGCGCATCCGGGGCAGCGTCGCCCGCAGCCAGATGAAGCCGAAGAGCAGCGCGAACACCTTCAGGAAGAACCAGACCAGCGCCCAGTAACCGGAGTTCGCCCCGTGCCAGACCGCGGTGACCGGCCACGGCGCGCGCCAGCCGCCCAGGAACAGCGTGGTGCAGAACGCCGAGACGGTGATCATGTTGATGTACTCGGCGAGGAAGAACAGGGCGAACTTGAACGACGAGTACTCCGTGTGGAAGCCGCCGACCAGCTCGGATTCCGCCTCGGGCAGGTCGAACGGCGCCCGGTTGGTCTCACCGACCGCCGAGATCATGTAGACCACGAAGCTCGGCAGCAGCAGCACGCAGTACCAGCCGGGGACGGTGATCGCGTGCCCGAAAACGGTCAGCGATTGACCCGACGCCTGCGCCCGCACGATCTCCGAGGTGCTCATCGACCCCGCGGTCATGAAGACCGCGACGATCGACAGACCCATGGCGACCTCGTACGAGATCATCTGTGCACTTGATCGAAGACCACCCAGCAGCGGGTACGTCGACCCGGACGCCCAGCCGGCCAGCACCACGCCGTAGACGCTCATCGACGAGCAGGCCAGCAGCACCAGCACCGAGACCGGTACGTCCGTGAGCTGCAGCGCGGTCCGATGACCGAACATGGTCACCACGCCACCGAACGGGATCACCGAGAAGGCGGTGAACGCCGTGGTCGCCGAGATGACCGGGGCGATGAAGTAGACGACCTTGTCCGCCGTACGCGGGATGATCTCCTCTTTGAACGGCAGTTTGAGTCCGTCGCTCAGTGAGGTCAGATAGCCACGGAAGCCGACCTGGTTGGGGCCCGGCCGGACCGCCATCCGGGCCACGACCTTGCGCTCATAGTTGATCGTGAACAGCGTCAGCAGCAGGAGCATCACGAACAGGCCGACCAGCTTGATCAGCGAGATCCACCAGACGTCCTGCTCGAACGTCGTCAGCGTCGGATCCTCCGCGTGCGCCGCGAGAATGTCGATCACTGGTCAACCCCCTCGGCGAGAATCGGGCCGGGCAGGCCGGCCGACAGCCGGACCACCGCACCGGCGGTGACACCGAGGTCGCGGCGCACCGTCGAGCCCGGCGAGTTGGTCGGCAGCCACACGACCTGCGGGGGCAGGTCGGCGATCGCGGCCGGCAGGGTCACCGCGCCGCGGTCGGTGCGGACCGTCAGCAGATCGCCGTCGGCGACCCGCAACTGCTCGGCCAGCCCCTTGCCGAGCCGGACGACCGGCGGACGGGCGGTGCCGGCCAGCACCTCGTCGCCGTCCAGCAGCGAGCCCAGGTCGATCAGTTGATGCCAGGTGGCCAGCACCGCGGCCCGCTCGCCCGGCTCGGCGACCGCCTCCGCGGCGACCGTCGGCAGCTCCGGGCGGGCCGTGCTCGCCGGCATGGCGCCCAGCTCGCGGCGGATCGCCTGCACGTCCCCGGTGTTCAGGGTGACGTCCAGCAGCGCGGCGATCGCCTCCAGCACCCGGCCGTCGGTCAGCGCCGTGCTCCCGCGAAGGACCGTCTCGAAGGACCGCAGCCGGCCCTCCCAGTCCATGTAGGTGCCGGGCTTCTCCACCGCCGGAGCGATCGGCAGCACCACGTCCGCCCGGTCGGTGACCGCGCTCCTGCGCAGCTCCAGGCTGACCAGGAACGGCACCGCGTCCAGCGCCTGCTCGGCGAGGACCGGGTCGGCCAGGTCACCCGGGTCGACCGCGCCGACCAGCAGACCGCCGACCGGGCGACCGCCCGGCAGCAGGTTCGGCAGGCAGCCGGCGTCCAGCGCACCCCGGTCACCGGCGCGGCGCGGCACCCAGGCGAGGCGTGCTCCGGTCCGGGCGGCCAGCGCCGCCGCGGCGGAGAGCCCGCCCGGCACGGTGGCCAGCCTGTCTCTTATACACA
>KL571225.1:54735-66715 GCA_000715855.1 Actinoplanes liguriensis | reverse complement strand
GTGTATAAGAGACAGGGGCGCTGAGCGCCGCGGCGACCGCCGGGTCGGTGTTCAGCAGCCGGGCCTCGTCGCCCGGGACCGCCGCGACGAGCGCGGCGCCGAGCTTCTCGAAGCCCCGGGTCAGGAACGGCGCCACGGCGGTGACCTGCAGCTTGCCCTTGCTGTGAGCTTTGCGCAGGCGCAGGAAGAGGATCGGGCACTCCTCCTCCGGCTCCAGGCCCACGATCAGGGCGGAGGGGGCGTTCTCCACCTCGGTGTAGGTGACCTCGGAAACCCCGGCCACCGCGGCGGCGAGGAAGTCCGCCTCCTCGGTGACGCCGATCGGGGAACCGGTGGCCCGCACCGGGCGAGCCCGGAAGTCGACGTCGTTGGTGCCAAGAACGATCCGGGCAAATTTCGCGTACGCGTACGCGTCCTCCACCGTCAACCGGCCGCCCGGGAGCACCCCGACGCCGCGGTCACGTGCGGTGCGAAGGCCCTCCGCCGCGGCGACCAGCGCCTCACTCCAGGACGCCTCGCGCAGCTGCCCGGTACGCGAGTCCCGGATCAGCGGCGCGGTGATCCGGTCGGTGGCCGTGGTGTAGCGGAAGCCCCACCGGCCCTTGTCGCAGTTCCACTCCTCGTTGACCGCCGGGTCGTCGCCGGCCAGACGGCGCAGCACCTTCCCGCGACGGTGGTCGGCCCGCATCGAGCAGCCGGCCGCGCAGTGCTCGCAGGCCGTCGGCGAGGAGACCAGGTCGAACGGGCGGGCCCGGAACCGGTACTGCTCACCGGTGAGCGCGCCGACCGGGCAGATCTGGATGGTGTTGCCGGAGAAGTACGAGTTGAACGCGACGTCCCCCTCGCCCTCGCCGACCTGTCCGTCGCCGGTGCCCTCGCCGCCGAAGAAGTCGTCGCGGTAGACGTTGATCTGCTCGCCGGAGGAGCGGTCCATCAGGTCGATGAACTTGTCCCCGGCGATCTCCTCGGAGAACCGGGTGCAGCGCTGGCAGAGCACGCAGCGCTCCCGGTCCAGCAGCACCTGGCTGGAGATGTGGATCGGCTTCTCGTACTCCCGCTTGTGCTCGTGGAACCGGGAGTCGGCGCGGCCGGTGCTCATCGCCTGGTTCTGCAACGGGCACTCACCGCCCTTGTCACAGGTCGGGCAGTCCAGCGGGTGGTTGATCAGCAGCAGCTCCATCACGCCGGCCTGGGCCTTGGCCGCGACCGGCGAGCTGAGCTGGGTCTTCACGATCATGCCCTCGGCCACCGTCTGGGTACACGAGGCGACCGGCTTGCGCTGGCCCTCCACCTCGACCAGGCACTGCCGGCAGGCGCCGGCCGGGGCCAGCAGCGGGTGGTCGCAGAACCGCGGGATCGCAGTGCCCATCCGCTCGGCGACCCGGATGACCAGCTCGCCCTTCTCGGCCTGGACCTCGACCCCGTCGATGGTGAGGGTGACCAGATCCGTCCTCTTGGCTACGTCGGTCATCAGTGCGCTCCTACGAGGGACTTCTCGGAGAGCCGCGGGGCGGTGCGGCCCTCGATGTAGCCGAGGTAGTCGTCCCGGAACCACTTCAGCGTCGAGACGACCGGCGTCGCCGCGCCGTCACCGAGGCCACAGAAGGACCGGCCGAAGATGTTGTCCGCGGTGTCCTGCAGCGTGTCCAGGTCGGCGACGGTGCCGTGACCGGCGAGGATCCGCCGGTACGTGCGGACCATCCAGTAGTTGCCCTCCCGGCACGGGGTGCACTTGCCGCACGACTCGTGGTGGTAGAACTCCAGCCACCGCCACGTGTTGTAGACCGGGCAGTCCTGGTCCGAGAAGATCTGCATCGCCGTGGTGCCGAGAATCGAGCCGGCCGCCGCGACCCCCTCGAAGTCCATCGCGGTGTCGATGTGCTCGGCGGTCAGCAGCGGGGTGGACGAGCCGCCCGGGGTCCAGAACTTGAGGTTGTGGCCCGGCTGCATGCCGCCCGCCAGCTCGATCAGCTCGCGGAGGTGATGCCGAGGCCGCACTCGTACTGGCCGGGGTTGACCACCCGCCCGGAGAGCGAGTAGATCATCGGGCCGGCCGACTTCTCCGTGCCCATGCTCTTCCACCAGTCGGCGCCGCCCAGCACGATGTACGGCACGCTGGCGATCGTCCCGACGTTGTTGACCACGGTCGGGCTCGCGTACAGGCCGGCGATGGCCGGGAAGGGCGGGCGCAGCCGGGGCTGGCCGCGGAAGCCCTCCAGCGAGTCCAACAGCGCGGTCTCCTCGCCGCAGATGTACGCGCCGGCGCCACTGTGCACCACCAGCTCCAGGTCGAACCCGGAGCCGAGGATGTTCTCACCGAGGTAGCCGGCGGCGTACGCCTCCTGAACCGCGTTGCGCAGCCGCCGTGCGGCGTGGACCGCCTCACCGCGGATGTAGATGAACGCCCGGTTCGCCCGGATCGCGTAGGACGCGATGATCGCGCCCTCGATCAGCGAGTGCGGGTCGTACGTCATCAGGGGTAGGTCCTTGCAGGTGCCCGGCTCGCCCTCGTCCGCGTTGATCACGAGGTAGTGCGGCTTGCCGTCGCCCTGCGGGATGAACCCCCACTTGAGCCCGGTGGGGAAGCCGGCGCCGCCACGGCCGCGCAGCCCGGAGTCCTTGATCAGCTGGATCATGTCGTCCGGGTGCACGTCGAGCGCCTTGCGCAGCGCCTGGTACCCGTCGAGCCGCTCGTAGACGCCGATCTGCCAGGCGTCCGGCGAGAGCCAGCGCTTGGTGAGCACCGGGGTGAGCTTCTGGAGCACCTCCGGCCGGGGTTGAGTCATTTCTTCTCCTCCGAGCCACGAGTCGGGTCGGGCGTACGCGGACTGTCCCCCGCCGGTTTGCCGTCACCGGCCGGCGCGTTGCCCGCGACGGCGGTGGTCGCACCGGCCTCGGCCGTCTGCTTCGCCGGCTCACTCGCGGTGGGATTACGCAGGGCGGCGGTACGGATCTGGGGGTCCTCGGCCTTCTCGCTCGTCGCGCCTCTGGCCTTCTCGGTGACGCTGCCCACCGCGGACTTGACCGCCTGGACCGCGGCGGCGACCTTGCCCGGCTGCTCGTCCCGGGCGGGCTTGGTCTTCGTGATCGGCGTGTCCGGGTTGAACCCGGCCACGGCGATCCCGTGCTGCTCGGCGAGCCGCACTCCGCGCAGCGTCGGCGCTCCGGCCACCCCGTCCCCGACCGCACCCTCGCGAGGGTCGGCGAAGCCGGCGTTCTGGAACTCCATCTCCCGCAGGGAGCAGATCCGGGCGCCGCGGGCCGGCGTCGGCCGCTCGCCGTTGCGCAGGCTGTCGACCAGCGCGACCGCGGACTCCGGGGTGGCCTGGTCGACGGCGAAGTCGTAGTTGACCGTCACCACCGGCGCGTAGTCGCAGGCCGCCAGGCACTCGGCGTGCTCCAGCGTGATCCGGCCGTCGGCGGTGGTCTCGTCGTGGCCGACGCCGAGGTGCTCGGTCAGCGTGTCGTAGACGTCCTGGCCGCCCAGCACGTTGCAGAGCGTGTTGGTGCAGACGCTGACCAGGTACTCACCGGTCGGCCGGCGCTTGTACATGGTGTAGAAGGTGGCGACCGCGCCGACCTGGGCCTTGTTGATCCCCAGGATCTCGGCGCAGAAGGCCACCCCGGCCGGGCTGACGAAGCCCTCCTCGGTCTGCACCAGGTGCAGCAGCGGGAGCAGCGCGGAGCGTTCCCGGCCGGCCGGATAGCGGGCCAGCACCTCCCGCGCGGCCGGCAGCAGCTTCTCCCCCAGGGGAGCCGCGGCCGGGGAGAACTCGATTCCCCCCGGGGTTTCGTCTGCAGTGCGGCGAAGCCGCTCAGGCAGCTCAGTTTCGGACATCAACGATCACACCCACCCATCACCGGATCCAGGGACGCGCCGCCGGCGATGACGTCGGCGAGCAGCGCGCCCTCGGCCATCGCCGGGATGGCCTGGAGGTTCACGAAGCTCGGCTCGCGGTAGTGCACCCGGTACGGATGGGTGCCGCCGTCGGAAACCGCGTGTACGCCGAGTTCGCCACGCGGATGCTCGACCGCAACGTAGACTTGACCAGGCGGAACCCGGAAGCCTTCGGTCACGAGCTTGAAGTGGTGGATCAGCGACTCCATCGACTGGCCCATGATCTTGGCGACGTGTTCCAGGGAGTTGCCGAGACCGTCGACACCCAGTGCGAGCTGGGCCGGCCACGCGATCTTCTTGTCCGCGACCCAGATCGGGCCGGGCCTGAGCCGATCGAGCGCCTGCTCGACGATCTTCAGGGACTCCTTGATCTCCGCCAGCCGCACGAGATAGCGGCCCCAGACGTCGCCGGTGGTCGCGGTCGGGACGTCGAACTCGTACGTCTCGTAACCGCAGTAGGGCATGGTCTTGCGCAGATCCCAGGGCAGGCCGGCCGAGCGCAGCACCGGCCCGGTGATGCCGAGCGCGAGGCAGCCGGTCACGTCCAGGACGGCGACCCCCTGCGTGCGCTTCTGCCAGATCACCTGGCCGGAGAGCATCGCCTCGTATTCCTTGAGCTTCTTCGGCAGATAGACGAGGAAGTCCCGGATCTTCTTGACCGCCGAGTCCGGCAGGTCCTGGGCCAGGCCGCCCGGGCGGATGTAGCCGTTGTTCATCCGCAGGCCGGAGGTCTCCTCGAAGATGTCGAGGATGTACTCACGCTCGCGGAAGCCGTACAGCATCATCGAGATCGCGCCGAGCTCCATGCCGGTGGTGGCCAGCCAGACCAGGTGCGAGGCGATCCGCTGCAGTTCCATGAACATGACCCGGATCGTCTGGGTCCGCTCGGTGATCTGATCGGTGATGCCGAGCAGTTTCTCGACCGCGAGGCAGTACGCCGTCTCGTTCGACATGTTGGCCAGGTAGTCCATCCGCGTGACGAATGTGACGCCCTGCGTCCAGGTCCGGTACTCGAGGTTCTTCTCGATGCCGGTGTGCAGGTAGCCGACCACCGGCCGGGCCTCCGTCACCGTCTCGCCCTCGAGCTCCAGCACCAGCCGGAGCACGCCGTGCGTGGACGGGTGCTGGGGACCCATGTTGACGACGATCTTCTCGTTGCTGAGCGGGTCGATGCTGCTGGTGACGCTGTCCCAGTCGCCGCCGGTGACCGTGAAGACCCGGCCCTCGGTGGTCTCTCGCGCGCTCGCGTATTCAGACGTGGTCACTGGTAGACCCTCCGCTGGTCGGGCGGCGGGATCTCGGCGCCCTTGTATTCCACGGGGACCCCGCCGAGCGGGTAGTCCTTCCGCTGGGGATGGCCCTCCCAGTCGTCCGGCATCAGGATCCGGGTGAGGTTGGGGTGGCCGGGGAAGACGACGCCGAACATGTCGTAGATCTCCCGCTCCTGCCAGTCGGCGGTCGGGTAGACGCCGGTGACGGACGGAACGGGCACCGCGTCGGCGACGCTCACTTCGAGACGGACCCTCCGGCGGTACGTCATCGAAGTCAATTGATAAGAGATGTGGAATCGCCGCTCGTCGCTGCCCAGGTAGTCCACGGCGTCGACGGAGGAGCACAGCTCGAACCGCAGGGACTCGTCGTCCCGCATTACCTGACAGACATCCGTGATTCTCTCGGGCCTGATGTGAAGTGTGAGTTCCGCCCTATCCACCACCACTTTCTCGATGGCTTCAGAGAAGGCCGGATAAGCTTCCTCCAACGCGTCATAGACGTCGTCGAAATACCCGCCGTATGGCCGTGGGCTGTCAAAAACAGCAGGTCGGGGGCGGACCAGACGACCGAAGCCGGAGACGTCGCCGGTGCCTTTGACGCCGAACATGCCTTTGTCCGGGCTGGGCGGTGTCTGAGCGGGCGCGCCCAGATCTGCATTGGTCGATGCAGTGACGGGAACGTCACCGTCGGTTCCGGGTCGAATTGTCATTTGCCCTCCCGCAAATGCGGCTGGAGCTTCATCCAGTTCTCGATCCGCAATTGCTCTTCGCGGCCTTCCTTGACGGCCTGCGTCCATTCCGCGCGGCGGAGCTTGTCCACGCGGTAGGACGACGGCATCGCGCCCGGCGCGACGAGCGGGAGCTTCCCCTCGGCGCGGCGTTGTTCCAGCATCTTGCGCCCGTTCGGGCCGAGCGGCTGGGCCATCACCTTCTCGCGCATCTTGAGGATCGCGTCGATCAGCATCTCCGGCCTGGGCGGACACCCGGGGAGGTAGATGTCGACCGGGACGATGTGATCGACACCCTGCACGATGGCGTAGTTGTTGAACATGCCACCGGACGAGGCGCAGACACCCATCGAGATCACCGAGCGGGGCTCCGGCATCTGGTCGTAGATCTGCCGCACCACCGGGGCCATCTTCTGACTGACCCGGCCCGCGACGATCATCAGGTCAGCCTGGCGGGGCGAGGCGCGGAACACCTCCATGCCCCAGCGACCCAGGTCGTAGTGCGGGCCGCCGGCCGCCATCATCTCGATGGCACAGCAGGCGAGGCCGAAGGTCGCACCCCAGAACGACGACTTACGCGCCCAGTTCGACACCTTCTCGACCGAGGTCAGAAGGATGCCGCTGGGCAGCTTCTCTTCGATTCCCATGGTTATCAGTCCCAGTTGAGTCCGCCGCGCCGCCACACGTAGGTGTAGGCGATGAAGACGGTGACGATGAACAGGACCATTTCCACGAAACCGAACAGGCCCAGCGACTCGAACGAGACGGCCCACGGGTAGAGGAAGATGGTCTCGATGTCGAAGACGATGAAGAGCATCGCGGTCAGATAGAACTTCACCGGGAATCGGCCGCCGCCGACCGGTTGGGGGGCGGGCTCGATGCCGCATTCGTAGGCGTCCATCTTTGCCCGGTTGTAACGCTTCGGCCCGACGATCGGTGCAACGGACACCGAGAACAACGCGAAGAGCGCGCCGAGGATCAGCAACCCGACGATCGGGACGTATGGGTTGATCGTCATCTTCACTCCCGTACGACTGTTAGCCGCTTCACACTAGTTTTTCGCTTTTGTATCCTTTTGGTCGGGGTGCCCGGTTCGCCGTCAGACGGCGGGCGCCACCTTGGTCAAGCCGTTGATGATGCGGTCCATGGCATCCCCACCGCGCGGGTCGGTGAGGTTGGCCAGGAGCTTGAGGACGAACTTCATCAACGTCGGGTGCGGCATGCCGTGCTTGGTCGCCAGCCGCATGACCTGCGGGTTGCCGATCAACTTCACGAACACTCCGCCAAGGCGGTAGTAACCGCCGAACCGCAGGCTCAACTCGGTCGGGTACGCCCGCAGGGCGCGCTCCCGCTCCGGACCCGCCGGACGTGCCAGCGCCTGGACCGCAACCTCGGCGGCCAGCTCGCCCGACTCCATCGCATACGCGATGCCCTCGCCGTTCATCGGGTTGACCATGCCACCCGAATCACCGACCAGCATTACCCCGCGGGTGTAATGCGGCACCCGGTTGAAGCCCATCGGGAGCGCCGCGCCGAGCGTCGGGCCCTCCGCGTTCGCCTCGTCCCGCATGCCCCAGTCCTGCGGGGTGGAACCGAGCCAGTCGGTGAGCAGGTGCTTGTAGTTCGTCTTGCCGAAGGCGTCCGACGAGTTCAGGATGCCGAGGCCGACGTTCACCCGGCCGTCGCCGAGGCCGAAGATCCAGCCGTAACCGGGAAGGAGCCGGCTCGGATCCTGCGCGCTGCGCAGCTCCAGCCAGGACTCCAGGTAGTTGTCGTCCGCCTTGACCGCGGAACGGTAGTAGCGCCGAACTGCCACCCCGAGCGGGCGGTCGTCGCGCTTGGCCAGCCCCAGGGCCAGCGGGAACTTCCCGGAAACGCCATCCGCGGCAATCACCAGCGGCGCCCTGTACTCCACCGGCTCTTTTCCGGGGCCGGCCTTGGCCTCGACCCCGATCACGTAGCCTTCGTCATTGAGGACCGGGCCGACGACCGTCACATTCGTCCGCAGGAGGGCACCGGCCTCGACCGCGCGCTGCGCCAGCATGTCGTCGAAGTCCATCCGGGTGCGGACCAGGCCGTAGTTGGGGAAACTCGCCAACTCCGGCCAGTCCAGCTCGAGGCGGACGCCACCGCCGATCACCCGCAGGCCGCGATTGTGCAGCCAGCCGGCCTTCTCCGAGGTGTCGATACCCATCCGGACCAGCTGGCGGACGGCACGCGGGGTCAGGCCGTCGCCACAGACCTTCTCGCGGGGAAACTCGGTCTTCTCCAGCAGGAGGACGCGGATGCCGTGCCGGGCGAGGTGGTAAGCGGCCGCACTGCCACCGGGGCCGGCCCCGACCACGATCACGTCTGCTTCGTCAGCGACGGTGGATGGCAAGTGGTCGTTCACGGTGCAGCCTCCGATCCGCAGTGCTCGTGAATTAGTTCACAAGCATGCCTCGCTCGGAGTCTAGGCCGACTATCGACGATCTTTGCACCCAGGTCGGCCTGATTGTTTCGGCGTGGCTAACGAATCGGGTCAGATTCTCCCAAAACGCGTTCCGCGATCCCACGTGCCGGACCGTCGAGATGATCTCGGATGGTGCCGTCCATCGCACGGTCCAGAGCGACGATCAGTTCCTCTACCAGGTCCTGCGCCAACAGGGGATCTTGAGCGGCGACCATGCGAATGCGGGTGGCAAGCTCGGTGGCACGCCGCTCGCCGGCTTCGCCCTCGTCGATCGAGATGTCGATGTCGGTGTCCTCTAGCTGCCCGATTTTCGTCATGACTTCGAGCTAAACAGCCGTTTCGCTCCGCGTACACGAAACGCCCGATTTGTCACCGACACGCGCGAGTTGATCTAGAAACGCCACTTCGAGGCAAGGTCCGCTCCCCAGCGACGGCTTCCCACGCCGCTCCGGGCCACTTCCGGCGACGGCCTCCCACGCCGGTCCGGGCCGCTTTTCGGTGACGGCTTTGCACGCCGGTCCGGGCCGCTTCTCGGCGACGGCTTTTCTTCGCTTGCGGCCGCCGCTTTTCCCGTACGGCAATAGGCCGCCCTTTCTGACGACGACGTCAGCGGCGCGTCGCGCGATGCAGCGCCACCACGCCGCCGGTCAGGTTCCGCCAGCCCACCCGATCCCACGGCCCCGACTCCGCGATCCGCCCCGCGAGACCGGCCTGATCAGGCCACGCGCGGATCGACTCGGCAAGATAGACATACGCATCGGGGTTGCTCGACACGCCTCGGGCCACGGCCGGCAGCGAGCGCATCAGGTACTGCATGTAGACGGTCCGGAACGCCGGATTGGTCGGCGTGCTGAACTCGCACACCACCAGCCGCCCGCCCGGACGCGTGACCCGGGCGAACTCACGCAGCGCAGCCGTCGTGTCCACCACGTTGCGCAACGCGAAGGAGATCGTCACCGCGTCGAAGGTGGCATCCGCAAACGGCAGCCGCAACGCGTCGCCGGCCAGCAGCGGCACGTCCGTCCGAACCCGCCGGCCCGCCTGCAGCATCCCGACGGACAGATCGGCGCCGACCGCGAACGCGCCGGAGCGTCCCAGCTCGTCCGTGGAGACCCCGGTGCCCGCGCCGACGTCCAGCACCCGCTCGCCGGGCCGCAGGCCGAGCGCCGCCCGGGTGGCCTGCCGCCAGCCCCGATCCTGGCCGAAGGAGAGCACGGTGTTGGTGAGGTCATACCGTTTGGCCACGCCGTCGAACATCTCGGCGACCTCGTGCGGCTGCTTGTCCAGGTCTGCGCGCGTCACCCGGTCCATGCTGCCACCACCTCGGAAAACAGAACGGGCGGGATGGTCACCCATCCCGCCCGCGCCTTGTGCGTTATATATACGACCGCCATCGGTCGGGTCCGACTGCTCGTCACCGACGCTGACCGCCTGGCGACGCATGAGGTTTTTCAATGCCTTACGCAGGCAACGTAACCAGCGGGAACGAGCCGGTACAGCCAACAGGCGGGCTCGTTACGAAGGAGCAATCAGGCCCTCACCGGTCCGACGACCCCCACCCTGGCCGAACGGTCAGGTGCGACGCACCGAAGGGCTCGGTCCCGGCTTCTCGTCCGCCGCATCCTCAAGATCGCTGGTCACCCAGGCGAACAGGATGAGCACGAGGATGGCGGCCAGAACCCCGACCTTGAATAACGATCCGATTGCGGACCGCATCGACTTACGCGCGGAGGGCACTGCGGCCTTCGCCTTGGCGTGACCCTCTCGGGCACCCTTCATCGACACCCAGGCCTTGGTGAAGAAGAACACCACGATCCCGGTGCCGATTGCAGTCAGCAGTGACACGCTGCTGTTGAGCATGCGTGACACTGTGCATCGACAGACACACCCATGTCTGTCGATCGTTTGGCTCTACTTCGCGTCCACCAGGGGGAGCTGCGTGCGGCCCGCACCGCCGCCGGGCAGCGCGATCGACGAGAAGTGCGAGACCACGCGGTCGTCGGTGGGGTCGTCGGCCGCCGTGTGGTGCACCGCCAGATGCCGGTACCACGTGTCGCGCCAGGCCGGGATCCGATCCGCCGTCCGGATCATCGAGATGAGCTCCTGCAGGTTGGAGCGGTGCCGGGCACCGGCCGAGGAGATCACGTTCTCCTCCAGCATGATCGAGCCCAGGTCGTCGACGCCCATGTGGAGCGAGAGCTGGCCGATGTCCTTACCGGTGGTCAGCCAGGACGCCTGCAGGTGCGCGATGTTGTCGAAGAACAGCCGGGAGACCGCGATGAAACGCAGATATTCCATCGTGGTGGCCTGGGTGCGGCCCTTCAGGTGGTTGTTCTCCGGCTGATAGGTCCACGGGATGAAGGCGCGGAAGCCGCCGACCTCGTGCGACTCCTCCACGGCGATGTCGCGGTAGCCCCGGGCGACCGCCATGTCCTGCACATCGCGGATCATCCGGATGTGCTCGATGCGCTCGGCCGCGGTCTCGCCGGTGCCCATCATCATGGTCGCGGTCGAGGACAGGCCGTTGCGGTGCGCGACCGCCATCACCTCGAGCCAGCGCTCGCCGCTCTCCTTCAGCGGGGCGATCGCCTTGCGCGGCCGCTCGGGCAGCATCTCGGCACCGGCGCCGGCGATCGAGTCCAGCCCGGCCGCCTTGATCCGCAGGACCGCCTCCTCGATCGAGACGCCGGAGACCTTGGCCATGTGCAGGATCTCGCTCGGGCCGATCGAGTGGATCGCGATCTGCGGATATGCGCCCTTGACCGAGGAGAACAGCTCCTCGTAATACTCCACGCCGAACTCGGGGTGGTGGCCGCCCTGCAGCATCACCTGGGTCGCGCCGAGCTCGACCGCCTCGCCGCAGCGACGCAGGATCTCCTCGGTCGGGTGGACCCAGCCCTCGTCGTGCTTCGGCGCCCGGAAGAACGCGCAGAACTTGCAGGCCGTGACGCACACGTTGGTGTAGTTGATGTTGCGGTCGATCAGGTAGGTGACGATGCCGTCCGGATAACGCCTGCGGCGCACCGCGTCGGCCGCCTCGCCCAGCGCGTGGAACGGGGCCTCCGTGTAGAGCAGCAGCGCCTCCTCGGGGGTGATCCGCCCGCCGTCGGCGCCACGCTGCAGGATGCTGTCGATCTCCGGATTCGCCGTCACGTCTGGAAGCGTACGTCCACTGCCCGGCGATCGTCAGCGGCCCGGGTCACCGTCGCTCCGCCCCTCGATCAGCACGCCCAGCCCGTCCAGGACGCGTTCCAGGCCGAAGGCGTACGCGTGATCGGGGTCGTAGGCCGCGCCCAGCGCCTCCCCCGCCGCCGCGCCCACCCGCGTCGCCGTCGGATAGGCGTGCTGGTCGAAGACGACCTCGAAGACCGGGCCGCGCTCCTGCCACCACTCCCAGTCGGTCTCGGTGCTGCGGGCGGCCGCGGCACGCACGTCCGCGGCGGTCCGCGCGGAGGACTGCACGAAGCCGATCAGGAAGGTCAGCGCCGAGTCGATCGTCACGTCGTCCAGGCCACAGCCGTCGAAGGCGCGCAGCTCGTGCTCGTACTTCGCCATCAGCCCCGGCCCGAGAGGCGGGCGGCTGGCCGGCAGCCCGGCCACCCACGGATGGTCCTCGACCAGCTTCCGGTTC
>KL571225.1:45020-54529 GCA_000715855.1 Actinoplanes liguriensis | reverse complement strand
AGATGTGTATAAGAGACAGCGGTCCGGCAGGTCGACCCGCGGCATCGCCAGGTAGACCCGGTCCAGCATCAGCTCCAGCAGGGCCGCCTTGTCGGGCACGTAGGTGTACAGCGTCATCGGCACCACGCCGAGCTCGGTCGCGACCCGGCGCATCGAGAGCGCGTCCAGACCCTCGGCGTCGGCCACCGCGATGCCGGTCTCGACGACGCGGGCCACGCTCAGGCCCGGCCGGCGGCCGCGCTTGCGCTCGACCGCCTCCGGAAACCAGAGCAGGTCGATGGTGCGGCGGGCTTCGGCCATGGCGTTGGCATTCCTTTCTTGTACGGCGTATTCTGTACGGCGTACAGATAGTCGCACTCTGGGGAGGCGTCATGCGGGTCAAGTCGTCCGTCGTCGGACTCACCGTCGAGGATGTCCAGGTCTCCAGCAAGTTTCTCGTGGACCACTTCGGCTATGTCGAGCAGATCGCTGCTGACGGTTTCGCCTCACTGAGCCGGGCGGACGGTGGCGTCGACATCGCCCTCCACCGTCGCGGCCTCGAGGTGCTGCCGCCCGAGCTGCGGGATGTGCTGGTCGCGGGCACGATCGTCGCCTTCGTGGTCGACGATCTCGACGCCGAGCAGGAGCGATTGCGCGCCGAGGGCGTCGAGCCGTCCCTGCCGATCCGCGAGGAGCCCTGGGGTGAGCGCCTGCTGCTCGTCACCGACCCCAATGGGGTCGTTTACGAGCTCGCGGAGTGGGCTGATCCGCCGTCCGGCCGATAATCTCGACGGACTGCTCAGGGGGTTGAGGAAGTGCTCGTCGTTCACGGCGGCTGGGTGCCCGGGGTCGGGCGGCCAGGCCGGTTGCTGCTCTGGGCCGAGGAGCCCGCCACTCAGGAGTCCTCGGCGTCCCGCACCAAAGCCCGGCCTCATCCGTTCGCCGCCGGCATCGAGGCGCTGACCAGCGCTCTGGATCTCCCGGCGGGGGTGGTCCCCGGCGTCTCCACGGTCCAGTTGCCGGGGACGTCGCGCGGCCCGCTGCCGTCGCCCGAGACCGGGATCGAGACGACCTCGCCGCGCGGGGTCAAGCTCGCGCCCTGGACCGTGCCGACGCTCGCGGTGCCGGGTGAGTCCGCGGTCGCGCTGCTGGCCGCGCTCGGCGAGCCCGATCCGGCCGCTCCGTGGGTGCCCGGCGCTTCGTTGCGCTATCTGTGCTTCCTCGCCGGGTGGGCCTGTGACCTGGCTCAGCACGGCCGCATGCTTCCGCAGCTGGTGATCGAGGAGGGCCTGCCCGCCGCGCGCTGGCGTTCCGTCCTCACCGGCCCCGACCTGGCGACCTACCGTGACTTCGCGGCCGGCATGCCCCCGGTGGTCCGTTCCCTCGGGCCTTCCACCATCGGCGGCCGAGCCACCCGCGCGGGGGCCGCTTCGGCACGCGCTGCTTCGACCGGCACTGCTTCGATCGGCGCTGGCTCAACTGGCACTGGCTCGACTGGCACTGGTGCGGCCGGCAGTCTTGCGGCCGGCGGTGCTTCGTCGGGCGCTGGAGGGGACAGCGCCGGGCGGGTTCTGCGGGATGCGCTGGAGACGATGCTCGACGGTGCCGCGCGGGCGATCCTGCCGGAGAAGATCCTCGGCGGCCATCGCGCGGGGCCGAAGGCGCCACTGGCCGACCGCTGGGTCAACGCGCTGACCGCGACCGATCCGGCACTGTCCGACGCGCCCCCCGCCGAGTTGCGTGACCTGCGCAAGGCGCTCGACGACTGGATGCGGGCGGCCCAGGCGGCGAATGCGCCGATCCGGGTCAGCTTCCGCCTGATCGAGCCCGAGCCGGGTGAGGATGCGTGGGATCTGGAGTTCGCCCTCCAGTCCGCCGAGGATGCCGGGCTTTTCCTGCCGGCCGACGCGGTCTGGGCCGGTGAGCGATTCCCCGGCCTGCCCCGCCGGCCCGACGAGGCGCTGCTCGCCGGGCTGGGCCGGGCGGTCCGACTGTTCCCGGCGCTGCACGAGGCGCTCCGCGAGCAGCAGCCGGCCGCGATGACGCTGAGCACCGCCGAGGCCTATGACTTCCTGCGCCAGACCGCGCCGCTGCTGCAGGCCGCCGGGTTCGGGGTGCAGTTGCCGGCCTGGGCCGGCCGCAAGGGCGTCGGCCTCAAGCTGACCACCCGGTCGCGCTCCAAGGCGGGCGCCTCACGAGCGGTGGCGGAGTCCGGTTTTGGCCTGACCGAGATCGTCGACTTCCGGCTCGACCTGGTGATCGGCGACGGCGTGGTCAGCCCCGAGGAGCTGGCCGAGCTGGCCCGGCTCAAGGTGCCGCTGGTCCGCGTCCGCGGGCAGTGGGTGGAGCTGGATGATCGCCAGCTCAAGGCCGCGCTCAAGGCGGTCGGCCGGCGGCGCGAGGGCGAGCTCACCGCCGCCGAGGTGCTGCAGCAGGTGGTCGAGGGCGGCGACGAGGATCTGCCACTCGTCGAGGTCGACGCCGACGGGACCCTCGGCGATCTGCTCTCCGGTCAGGCCTCGGAGCGGCTCGACCCGATGCCCACCCCGGCCGGTTTCCAGGGCGCGCTCCGGCCTTATCAGGAACGTGGCCTCTCCTGGCTGCACTTCCTCGGGCGGCTCGGCCTGGGCGGCATCCTGGCCGACGACATGGGCCTGGGCAAGACCGCGCAGACCATCTCGCTGCTGCTCACCGAGCGGGTCGGCCGGGCGCCGGGCGAGGTCGCTCCGACCCTGCTGATCTGCCCGATGTCCCTGATCACGAACTGGAGCAAGGAGGCCGCCCGGTTCGCCCCGAGCCTGCGGGTCTACGTGCACCACGGCGCCACCCGGCAGCGCGGTGACGAGTTCCTCGCCGCGGTCGGGGCGGCCGACCTGGTCCTCACGACGTATGGGACGGCGGCCCGCGACCTGGAGACCCTGCGGGAGATCGGCTGGAGCCGGGTCGCGTGCGACGAGGCGCAGGCGATCAAGAACAGTGGGACCCGCCAGTCCCAGGCGGTCCGGGCCATCCCCGCGCGCACCCGGCTGGCGCTGACCGGCACCCCGGTGGAGAACCATCTGGCCGAACTCTGGTCGATCATGGATTTCTGCAATCCGGGTCTGCTCGGGCCGGCGAAACGATTCCGCCGCCGCTTCCAGGAGCCGATCGAGGTCCGGCAGGACGAGGACGCGACGGCCGCACTGAAACGGGCGACCGGGCCGTTCGTGCTGCGGCGCCTCAAGACCGACAAGAGCATCATCTCGGACCTTCCGGAGAAGAACGAGATGAAGGTGTGGTGCACGCTCACCCCCGAGCAGGCCACGCTCTACCAGGCGGTGGTCGAGGACATGATGGCCGAGATCGAGAGCTCCGAGGGCATCCAGCGCCGGGGCAACGTGCTGGCCGCGATGATGAAGCTCAAACAGGTCTGCAACCACCCGGCGCACCTGCTCAAGGACGGTTCGCGTCTGCCCGACCGGTCCGGCAAGCTGGCCCGGCTCGAGGAGCTGGCCGACGAGATCGTGGAGGACGGCGACAAAGCCCTGGTCTTCACGCAGTATGCGGAGTGGGGCTCCCTGCTCCAGCCCTATCTCGCCGCCCACCTGGACCGCCCGGTGTTGTGGCTGCACGGCGGGCTCAGCAAGTCCCGTCGTGACGAGCTCGTCGAGCGGTTCCAGACCTCGGACGAGCCGATGCTCTTCCTGCTGTCGCTGAAAGCCGCCGGCACCGGCCTCAACCTGACCGCGGCGAACCATGTCGTCCACTTCGACCGGTGGTGGAACCCGGCGGTCGAGGATCAGGCCACCGACCGGGCATTCCGTATCGGACAGTCGCGCAACGTGCAGGTCCGCAAGTTCATCTGCACCGGCACGCTGGAGGAGAAGATCGACGCGATGATCGAACGGAAGAAGGCACTGGCCTCCGCGGTCGTCGGCACCGGCGAGGAGTGGATCACCGACCTCAGCACCGACCAGTTGCGTGACCTGTTCGCGCTCGACCCGGCGGCGGTGGGTTGAGATGCCGTTCGACCGGTCCGGCCAGTTCTACGAGGCCGCGCGCGCGATCGAGGTGGACGGCGGGCTCGCTGTCCGGTCGAAGCGCGGCAAAATCGGTGAGCAGTGGTGGTCCCGCCGCTTCGTCGACGTGCTGGAGGGCGTCTGTGATCCCGGGCGGCTCGCGCGCGGCCGGGCCTATGCGCGGAAGGGCCAGGTCGTCGACTTCGCGCTCAGCGCCGGGCAGGTGGTCGCGCGGGTGCAGGGGTCGCGCCCTACGCCGTATCAGGTGACGATCCGCATCGCCGCGTTCGACGACACCCAGTGGGAGGAGATCACCGAGGCGTTGGGGTCGCAGGCGCTCTACCGGGCCGCGCTGCTGGCCGGCGAGATGCCGCGGGAGATCGTCGACCTGTTCACCGACTTCGGGCTACCCCTCTTCCCGTCGGAGCTGAACATCGACTGCTCCTGTCCCGACTGGGGCGTCCCGTGCAAGCACGGCTCCGCCGCGCTGTATGTCCTGGCCGAGGCCTTCGACGACGACCCGTTCCTGGTCCTGGCCTGGCGGGGCCGCGCCCGGGAGCCGCTGCTCGATGCCCTGCGTGGCACCGCCGACCCGGGGGAGGCATTCGATCCGCTGGCGGTCCCGGAGGAGCCGCTGGCCGACCGCCTCGCCGATTACTACTCCCCCGCGGTGAGCCTCGGCCGCCTGCGGGAACGCCCCGGTCGCGGCGGGACCCCACCTGAGCTGCTGTTGCGTGCACTGGACCCACCTCCGGTCAAGGTCCGCCACATTCCGTTGATCGACCTGTTGCGCCCGGTCTACCGAGATCTGGCCGCCCCACCAGAGGAGTAGCCGGCCAGACAACCCCAGCAAGGCCACAATTGCCCCGGCAGGCGCCGGCTGCGGCCGACGCCCACGAGGTGCACCTACGGTCGGATTTCATGGCGCGCTCGCCGGAAATGGCACGGGGGCACGGGGATGGTGGGCCGCGCCCATCGTGGACCGATCGTGGGCGAGTCCACGATGGACGCGGCGGCTTGGAGACTACCCGACTTGAGGCGATTTCGCCTCTCGGAGAGTACGCATCAGCATGCGAGGCGTCACCACCCGTGTCAATAGACTATGACCGATATATGGGTCTTCCTCGGACTGGATCATCGTGCGGGCTAGGTTTGGCTCATGACTGAGATGAGCTACCGGCGCCTCGGCGAATCGGGCCTTACGGTGTCCGTGGTCGGCATCGGCTGCAACAACTTCGGCCGGAAGCTCGACGTTGACGGCACCCGCGAGGTCGTCGACGCGGCGATCGACGCCGGCATCACCCTGTTCGACACGGCGGACATCTACGGCACGCCGCACGGTAGCTCGGAAGAACTGCTCGGCGCCGCGCTCAAGGGCCGCCGGGACGAGGTCGTGCTGGCCACCAAGTTCGGCATGAACATGGAAGGCCTGAACGGGCGGGACTTCGGTGCTCGCGGCTCCCGGCGCTACGTGATCCGCGCGGTCGAGGCGTCGCTGCGCCGACTGGGAACGGACTACATCGACCTCTACCAGATGCACGAGCCCGACCCGGCGACGCCGATCGAGGAAACCCTGACCGCGCTGGACGATCTGGTTCGCTCCGGCAAGGTGCGGTACCTGGGCAATTCGAACTTCTCCGGCTGGCAGATCGCGGACGCCGGCTGGACCGCCCGGGCCTCGAGTCTGACCCCGTTCATCAGCGCGCAAAATCGCTACAGCCTGCTGCATCGGGACGTCGAGATCGAGGTCGTCCCGGCGTGCGAGCGTTTCGGGCTGGGCCTGCTGCCGTTCTTCCCGCTCGACTCCGGGTTGCTCTCCGGCAAGTACCGGCGCGGCGAGAAGCCGGCCACCGGCACCCGGCTCTCGCAGGACCGGTACGCGCCGTGGCTGGAGCACGCCGACTGGGACACCATCGAGGCGCTCACCGAGTTCGGCACCGAACGCGGCCGCAGCCTGCTCGACGTCGCGATCGCGGGTCTGGCCGCCCGTCCCGCGGTGACCAGTGTCATCGCCGGCGCCACCACGCCGGAGCAGGTCCGGGCCAACGCCGCCGCCGCGACCTGGGAACTGACCGCCGCCGACCTGGCCGCCCTCGACACCATCCTCAGCGCCTAACCCACCGCGCACGCCCCGGCCGGCGCTCACGGCTCTCATCAACGCGTAAAACAGCCGTGAGGACCAGCCCGGACCGCGGATGCCCCCGGCTGGCACTCACGGCTCTTATCAAGCTGGATAGCAACCGTAGGTGCCAGCCGACAAACGCGGATGCCCCCAGCTGGCACTGACGGTCCTTATCGAGCCGAATAACAACCGTGAGTGCCAGCCGACATGCTGGCGCTCACGGCTTGCATCAACGTCGGAGGGGATCGCGAGAGCCGGCTGACGGCGCTGGAGCGTGGGGCGGCCACGCCGGGCGGGACCTCGACGCCGTGGGCGGGCACGGCGGCCGTCGCCCGCGCGGGCGTTCGCGGGGGCGGGCGCGCGGGCGGAGGTGCGGGCGCGCGGGTGGGGTGGGGTTAGACGTCGGCGAAAAGGAGAGTTTCGGTGGGGAGGGCGGGGACCTCGCCACGGGCGGCGGCGCGGCGGGCGAACTCTCGGACGCCCTGCTGCTGGCGCTCGCCCAGGGAGAAGTCGAGCGCACGGAAGTAGTTGGCCAGCGTGGCGGCGTCGAACGGCTCCCAGCGGGCTGCCGCCTCCGCGACCGCGTCCAGCTCGCCGAGGCAGAGTTCCTTCGAACGCTGGAATGCCTCGTGCACATCCTTAACCTGACCGGGGTGGGCGGCCGCGAAGTCTTTCCGGACGGCCCAGACGGCGAAGACCATCGGCAGGCCGGTCCACTCACGCCAGGCGTCGGCGAGGTCGATCACCTGCAGGCCGAGGGCGGGCGCCTCATACAGCGCGCGGAGTGCGGGGTCACCGATCAGCGCTGCCGCGTCGGCTTCGCGCAGCATCAGCGACAGGTCGGGTGGGCAGCGGAAATAGGTGGGCTCGACCCCGTAGCGCTCGGAGAGCAGCATCTGCGCCAGCAGCACTCCGGTCCGGGAGGTGGAGCCCAGGGCCACCGGCCGCTTGTCGAGCTCGGCCAGCGGGCGCGTGGAGACGAGGTTGACCGACAGGACCGGCCCGTCGCTGCCGACGGCCAGGTCGGGCAGGAGGAGCAACTGGTCGGCGTGCTTCAGATACTCCACCAGGGTGATCGGCCCGATGTCCAGGTCACCGGCGACGAGCGCGGCACTGAGCCGGTCGGGCGTGTCCTTGTGCAGCTCGAAGTCGAGCAGCGCGCCCGAGCGCATCAGCCCCCAGTAGATCGGCAGGCAGTTGAGGAACTGAATGTGCCCGACCCGGGGCCGACTGACGCTGTCGTTCATGAACTGACGGTATCCCTGACCTCGGTGCGTTCGCTTATCGAAGCGACGTCTCGTTGCTCACGTCCAACCCTGTCTCTTATACACATCGTCCAGCGACTGCTCCGAAGCTTCGACCGGCGGCAGGCCAGCGGGGCCGGCCGGGCCGACGGTGCCAGCGGGGCCGGCCGGGCCGGCCGGGGGCTCCTCCGAACCGCCGCGCGACCGACGCACGAGAGGCCAGCACCCCAGAGCGGCCAGCAACCCCGCCACCCCGGTCCCAGCCACCAGCGTCCGCGGATCGAACTGCTCGATCAGCGGCCCGGCCACCAGGAATCCGAGCAGCGACGCGCCCTGAACCACCGCGGTGACGGTAGCGAACGCCCGCCCGTGCGCCTCGCCCGGCACGCGACTGGCGATGATCACGGTCATGCACACGTTCAGCACGCCGTTGAACGCCCCGCCCACGATCCAGATCGGGATCAGCCAGCCCGCCGCCCCGACGGTCGAGCCGGCCAGGATCGCCACGCAGGCGGCGGCCAGCACGGCGAGGACCACGTGGATGGTGAGCCGCCGCGGCGGGATCCGCCCGGAGAGCGCCGTGAACAGCACCGACCCGACCGTCCAGGAGGCGGTGACCAGGCCGAAGACGGTGGCCGAGGCGCCGAGCGTCTCCCGGATGAAGAACACGTCGAACACGTTGATCGCGCTGACGCCGGCGACCACGGCCGCAATCGCCACGGTCATCACGGTCAGTGACCGGTCGGCGCGCAGCCGGAACTTCGCGACGCGGGTCGTCTCGTCGACGATCAAACCCTTTCTGCGCGTACGGACGATCAACGCCATCCCCACCAGCGCGAGATAGCTGGCAGCGTCGAGGAGCAGCGGCAGCCGTGCGCCGGTCCGCCCGACGAGGAACCCGGCGAGCGCGGGCGCGGCCAGGATCCCGACCTGCCCGGCGGTGAGCATGATCCCTCCGGCTCGGGCGAGGTCGTCGCGGCTCACCATCCGTGGCAGGAGCGCCTGGAGGGTCGGCTGGGTCACGGCGAGACCGGCGGCGAGCAGCGCGACCAGCGCGATGATCACGACCGGCTGGCTGACGAAGGCGAGGGCGGTGCAGACCGCGGCTTGGGCCAGACCGACGGAGACCAGGAGCGTACGGCTGTCGGCCCGGTCCACGAGTCGCCCGGTTAACGGCGTGAGCAGCGCCATCGGCAGCGCGGCCGCGATCATCAGCCCGGAGACGGCCAGCCCGCCGTGCCCGCTCTGCTGCAGGACGAGGGCAAGTGTGGTCGCGGCGAGGAAGTCGCCGCAGACGGAGATGGCCCGTCCGCCGGCCACCAGATAGACGTCCGTCCAGCGCAAACCGGCAGATGTGAAGGACATACTTCGAAAGTAATCCTTCACATCTGCGATGGCAAGCCGCCCGCTCTCAGTCCATCGGGAACGCCGTGTACTGAATGACCACCTTGCGGGCCCCGGCCGGCGCGTCGGCCTGCCGCTCACGCACCCGGTACGGCTCCATCAGCGCCCGCACCTGCTCGTTGAGCTTGGTGAACTCCGCGGCCGTCATCAGCAGGTACTGGCCCATCAACGCGCTGGCGTCACGCCATTCCGCGGTGTCGTCATGCTGGCGGTCCAGCCACGCGCGGACCCGCTGCTGGTCACGGTGCAGGTAGAGGTCGATCAGCGCTCGCTCGGCGGCCACCGCTTCGGGCTGGTCGTCGCTGTCGATATACAGGCTGCTGCCCGTGCTGCGCCAGCGCCGCTCGCGCCCGTCGCCCTGGCTCGGGGCCTGCTCGACGAGACCGTATTTTGCCAATTCCCGCAGGTGGTAGCTGGTTGCGCTGGGGGAGAGCCCGACCAGGCCGGCCATCTCGGTCGCGGTCACGGTCGACCCGGAGACGTTGAGATGCTCCACGATGTCGATCCGGGCCGGGTGGGCGAGCGCCCGCAGCGTCCGCGCATCCGTGACCCGTACGTTCGACCGCTCGTTCTCCTGCTCAGCCATGCCCCCATTGTCACCAGGCACAGCCGGGAGCCCCACCGCCGCTCCGACCGCGCTCCCACACCGCGCCCGCCCCACGACTGCCCTTCTGATCTGACCGTGCCCATCCACGGAGATCGCCCTTCCGGTCTGAGCGTTCTGGACGCGCCAGCGGCCAGCTCAGACCGGAAGGGGCCCCG